>JAGWKK010000035.1 GCA_028865335.1 Patescibacteria group bacterium
GCCCGGGACCGGTTTTGTTGGATATCCCCCTAAATGTCCAGCACGCCGATATCGATCCCCAGAAACTGCGCGGATTTACCCCGCCAAAAGAAAGCAAAAAAAGGGGGGCATTACATGCGGAGATCAAAAAAGCGTTGGCCCTGATGTCGAAAGCGCACCGACCTGCGGTGCTTGTCGGCGCAGGCGTGAAGATAGCCGGGGCCGAAAAACAATTTTTGGAATTGGTGGAATCTCTTGGCTATCCCGTTGTCTGCTCCTGGGGCGCCATTGACATTATGCCCCATAACCACCCCTTATTGATCGGGCAGATCGGCGTTTACGGCAACCGCGGAGCAAACTTTCTGATACAAAACGCCGACCTTATCCTGAGCATCGGTTCGCGCCTCGATACGCGCCAAACCTCCGCAAACGCAAAGAGCTTCGGCCGGGCCGCCAAGAAGATAGTCGTGGACATCGACACCCATCAACTGCATAAGAACAAGATAGTCGCCGACCTCCCGATCTGTGCGGATATCAGGAACTTCATTCCCGCACTGCGAAAGTCATTATCGGCATTCCCTGGACCCGACATCTCTGATTGGTTGGCCCGTGCCGCAACCTGGAAAAATAAATATCCCGCCTGTCTTCCTCAATATATCAAACAAAAAAAGTACGTTAACCCGTATGTCTTTAATAAGACACTTTCCCATGAACTGGCGGAGGGAGACATCACCTCCCTGGACATCGGCTCGGTGATGGCGTGGACCATGCAGTCATTTGATGTTAAAAAAGATCAGAAGTTATTCTCCCAATTCGGGCACGCGCCTATGGGCTACGGACTGCCTGCGGCCATCGGCGCCGCTTTCGCAACAAATAAGAACCGGATAATTTGTATTACCGGAGACGGAGGGCTGCAGATGAACATCCAGGAATTACAAACCGTTATCCACTATGGGTTGCCGATCAAGATATTCGTCATTAACAATAATAGCTACGGCATGGTTCGGCAATTCCAGGACAAATATTTTGACAGCAATCATGTGGGCACCACCCCCAGGCAGGGGTATTCGGCGCCGAACTTCGTAAAAATCGCGGCAGCATATGGTCTTTTAACCGAAAACATCACCAGCCACAAAGGCATGGCCGGGAAAATCCGCAGAGTATTGAATGCAAAGGGTCCGGTATTATGTAATGTCGCAGTGAAAGAAAACGAGAAGATAAAACCCAAATTAGAGGCGCGGCGACTTAAGAACGGAAGATACCTCTCTCTTCCCATAGAAGACCAGTGGCCCTATCTCTCCAGAAAAGAATTCAACTCGAATATGATTATTCCGCCAATCGATACGATCGGTGGCGTGAAATAGTCCATACTCTTGATCTGTATTTATGATTGATGATATAGCGGGGCCGATAGTGATTACCGGGGCCAGCGGTTTTATCGGTTCCAATTTAGTCAGAAGGATGGCCGAGAGCCGTTCAGATATTCACGCTTTTATCAGAAGCGGATCGGATCTTTGGAGGCTTGCCGACCTTTTGCCTAAAATTACGGTTCACAGCATCGATCTTACCGATCGAAGGGATGTTTTCGACCGCATTCGGATAATCAAGCCAAAAACAGTCTTCCATGCCGCGGCACACGGAGTCCATTCATTCCAGAAGGATTCGGATAAAATCGGGGCAGTTAACCTGCGGGGGACAAAAAACATACTGGATGCCAGTATCAAATCCGGCTTTGAAATTTTTATTAATACCGGATCCTCTTCCGAGTACGGCCTCAAAAACGAACCGATGAAAGAAACCGACTCCCTGGAGCCCCGCAGTCCCTACGCAATATCAAAAGCGGCTGCGACTGCATATTGCCAAAACATGAGCAGCCTTATGAAGCTGCCGATAATTACGCTCAGGCCCTTTTCGGTCTATGGCCCGTACGAGGCGCCGACTAAATTTATTCCGACACTGCTCAATGCGCTTCTTGGCAATACCTGTCCGCCGCTCGCCTCGCCGGGCATAGCCAGAGATTATATTTTTATCGACGACCTGGTTGATGCTTACCTGACAGCAAGCCTGCGGCCGGATCTCGGAGGAGAAATATTCAATATCGGCAGCGGCAAACAAACAACGCTGAAAGAGGTCGTTGAGTTGGCAATCCGCCTGACCGGAGCCGATATAAAACCGAAATGGGGAACGATGAAGCCGGGAGAGTGGGATGCCACCGTCTGGCAAGCCGATATATCAAAAGCAAAATCAATGCTGCGATGGCGGCCAAAAAACACCCTGGAAGAGGGGTTGATTAAAACAATCAATTGGATGAAGAAATAGCCCTGCACAGGCCGGGGTTATCTTTTTATCCTTAGAATACCCCTGATAAAATCTCTGGCATTTTCTAAAAACAGAAATCTCGGGCTTCTATAAATATAGGTATATTCCTCGCCTTCCTCGCTGCCGAAAAACATCTTGAAGTTGGCGACGTTCGCTTTCTGCTGGGTGGTGTAATTCACGGATCCCAGGCCCACAAATGCATATCCGCGCTCTTTCCCATATTTACAGATCTCAAAAATAAGCCTGCGGGTCGCGGAGCCGATGATCTTATACAGCTCCTTATCTTCGGCGCCGAGGCGCTTTGAAAAGATCGCCCGCACCTGCAGATACGGGGACAGGTCGTAGCACGGAACCGCGGCGATCAGCTCTCCTTTATAATACGCATTGAAATGGATCAGATTGGAAAAAGTATCCCTCTTCCACGGCTTTCTTCCCTGTGCGCGCTCAAATTCCCGGTATAATCCATACGCCTCCTCGGTATCGCCCTCGGCGACCCTGATTTCCAGATCGGGCATCGCATACGTTCTTTTGATTTCCTGCTGCGTACGCCGCGCAAAACGGCCCGCAATCTCCTCGGGAGTTCCGTTCAGCCGGATATTGGCCAGTGTTTTTTTCTTGACGCGAAAACCCCGATGCTCCAGGCCGAGATCGGCATAGGAAACAACCGTAATATAGTCGTATTTTCGCGTATCAAGCAGCGTCTCCAACGGCTCGTTCTGATAGAGCACCCTGAGGGAACGGAAAAATAATACGTGCTTCGTGAATATCATTTCTTTGCGATATAAATAGGAAACTTATCCGCGAATGCGAGAATCCATCGCGGCGCATGGAGCAGGCGCGAGCTGTTTCCGATGACCGCAACGGATGCGAATCCTTGGGCGCGGAGCCATGCGCTTTCGCTCCAGACATTCGTATAGAACTGCGTCACACTGCCGATATCATGAACCTCCCGGCGCAAATGCGGTCCGATGCGCAGAGACCGGAGATTGCTCCAAAGAATGCTGCGGCTTTTCTTCGTCCGCGGTATCGCCAGGGCATTGTGGCTGGAATAGATCAGAGTTCCTCCGGGCTTCAACACCCGCCGCATCTCATGCACGGCCTTCCGCCGCTCCTCGCGGGACAACAGATTGTCAATCCCGTTGAATGAGAAAAAGACCGCATCAAACTGAGCGTCTTTGAAGCGAAGATCTCTCGCATCCATCACTCTGAAATCGATGCCGGGATGCAACACTCGCGCCTGACGGACCAGCGGCTCAGCGACATCGATACCCACTACCCCGCATCCGCGTGCGGCAATGCGCGCCGTAGTGCGTCCCGCGCCGCAGCCGATATCCAGCACCGAAGCGCCCGGAGGCATAAAGGCGACTATCACATATTCCTCTCCCGCACGCATATAGTCCTTGGAGTATTCTTTGACGGACTCGGCAGATGAAAATGACCTGATATTTTCGGATTCCGCCCGGCGACGATCGTTCTGCGACAAGGATCGGGCGAAAGACAGGATGCTCTCGGCTCGCTTGTCCCAGGTATATTTTTGCACGTCTTTCAGTGCCTGTCCGGCAATCGCATCCGCAAAGGCCCGGTCACTCAGAACCCGCACGATTCCTTCTTTCAGCTCCGAAACACTTCCGGGGGCGACCAGGACCGAGTTCCGATCATTCAATACCTCCTCCAGCGACGGAAGGTGCGTGGAGATGATCGGCCGGCCGGATGCCATGTACTCGAATATCTTCAACGGCGACATATAAAAACGATAATGTTCTGTTTCGGGGAAGGGGGCGATAAGTACGTCAAAGGCCTTCAGGTAAAGCGGCACCAGATCGTGCTTCACCATACCCGTCGCAATCACCTTGTCCGCAATACCCAGATCAGCGGCCATCTGCTTATAATAATTGATGTCGGATTCATAGCCGCCGACCAGCACCAGCCGCGCGCCATCCTCTTTTTTCAAATCCGCGAACGCCTTGACCGCGATATCGATCCCCTTTTCCATGCCGAGCGTCCGCAGCATGCCCACATATCCCACCAGCGGCCTATCGAGCGGCAGGCCTAATTTTTTTCGCGCCTCAGTCCGGGAAATCTCTTTGTTGAACTTCTCAAAATTCACCGCATCGGGAGCGACCATGATTTTGTCACCATCTATCCCCTTTTCAATCATCCGCTGCCGGATGAAACTCGTAAGCGCAACAATCACCCGCGCGCGGCGGAGCGATCTGAGATACCAGCGGCCGGTCTTTTTCGGCAACGAATGCACTTCCAGGACCGTTCCCCGAAACAACAAGCTTGTCAGAGGTTCGCGGGAATAGAAAATGAGGTCTCCTTTCCCCGATACCATGATGCGGGCGAGCAATAGAAAACTTGTCAGCTGCACTGAAAACGTGAACGGATTTCCGTGCAAAAAAAGAAAGTCGATGCAGGGAATCTTCCTGATGCGGAACGATTTCTCCACGCCATAATAAGCGAAAGGGTCGTCAGGGAGCGTCCGCACTCTCTTCGGGACGACCAACTCCACATCATCGCCCGCCTTCGCAAAGGCTGCGCACATCTGCATGATCTGAAGCCCGTGCGCGGAATTCGTCGGGAGCTTTGAATTCGAAATATAGACCAGTTTAGCCACACTTATTTAACCACCGAAAAAATCAAATTGTTTCCCGGCGTCGCCGCCAGATGCAGCGAAGGCATGTGCCGGAACGCATCCGCCAAAGAACCGTATTCCGGATCGCCGGTATCCAATACGATGTAATCAACGGGATACTCGCGGATCGCCTTTTCGAATCCGAGCTTCTGATACGCCTGCACCTTCGCCAGAACCCGATCAATGTACTCCTGGGGCACCAACTCAACCGCCGGTTGCTGCACACCGGTGATCAGGCTGATGATTTTGTTGCGGATGACCTGGTTCTGGTATCGCTCGATGAATTTGTTCGCCCAGATCTCAACGCTGTGATCCTCGACATACGCGGCGGTGATGTCGCTGCGGAAGAAATTCTGGATCACCCATCGGTTTTCCAGTTCGTCATCGGAAATAAGGAAAAGACCGGCATTCGCATTATAGAAATCGTTGTCATGGGTATAGACGGGAATCAGCTGGGTATAGTTGCCGCCCAGCGAATAGATGCTTGCGTCGCGGGAGGTATGCGCATTCAACCAATCCGCGACATCCGCGAATTGCTGCTGACTTTCGAATGTTCCCGTCGGAGACTGATTCACGAAACCGCCGAATCCGAACGCGATATCCCCCGACTGGCGATACAGAATACCCAGGAGGACAATCACCGCGAGCGCCAGCGCGGCCCAGCCCCTGTATGTCACGGATCTTTTTTTGAAATCCGATACGATGGAAACCGCCGCGATGGCGAAAACGATGCACGCAAACAGGATGACAACCCAATAATAATGCATGGAAAACGAGAATGCTCTTCCCGTAATGACGTTCTGCCAATTAAGAATCACGCCGCTGAGCGCCAGTGAATAGCCGAAGGCCCCCTTCTTATCCGCCGCAATACCGCTCACCAAATACATAAGAACCAGGCACGCCGCCATGATCGCGACATTGAGATATGCGGCAGGCCAATGAGTGAAAAGAAATCCGAATCTCAGGTTCTCAGCTACATAATTCGGATTCGCCATGGCACTCTTCAGATTCCATAAAAACGGCATTGAAAAAAGAAATGCGGGAACCGCGAAGAAAAACATATTCTGCAGATAATACATCCAGGACCGTTCTTTCACCGCAAGCAGAAATGCAGTCACTCCGTACACCGCGACTATGGACGTCCACACGAACGGATAAATATAGAAGGCGACCCCGAAAATGACCGCGAGGAGGAAATTCCATGCGATCATTTTTCTGAACGACCCGATGCGTTCCTTCAGGATCTCCCACGAAACCAGCACCCCCCCGAAAAGAAACAGGAAGCTGAACTGCGGATTGATCGGCCGATTAAACGGGCCGATGAGCAGGGCATAATACAGTACCGCGAAAAAAGCAGCGACCATCGGCGATTCCACGACTTCATATAAGAGGAAGTACAGAAGAATCACCCCGCAAAACGGGAGCGCGAAATCGTTCAGCGCGAAAAGCTCCGGAACGGAAATATGCAGCGCCCCGGCCGTTTCCGCAAAGATAATCTCCGCCGCCGGCGGCTGAAGATAGGGTTCGTCTTTGTGTTCGGAAAGATACGGACTCCCCAGATTGAAATGTCCGTCGGCAACCTCCTGCGTCATGGCGAGATACTGGTCCTCGTCATTACTGAACATGGGATAGACGCCCCTGAATCCTCCGTCCATCCTCAGAATCGCCAAAACAGTCGGAGCGATGATGAATCCGCCGATAATCGCCGCCAGGACGAAAATAAATCCATGCCGTGCCAGGAACGCCTTCATGCCACTCAGTGTATCAAAAATAGATTCCGGCGCAACCAGAGAAAACAAGGACTCAGGCGCAGAACAAATTTCAAAAGCGTCGTATCGGCATACACATCGATCCGGTCATCCAGAACGCGCGCGCCCGCTTTCCGGACAACATCTTTCGCGCGCTCATTTTTTGCGCCCTTCGGAAAAACAAAAAGGTCCGGATATTTATTTTCTCCGATATTCTTTTCTATCCAGTCGAACGTCTTCTTATATTCAGACGCTATTTCCGCATCGCTTAACTCGGAAAGTTGTTTATGCGAATGGCTGTGATTCGCGATCGCGACTCCTCCCCCGGACAAGGCACGCAGATCGTCCAATGAACAGACATTCCTGTCGCGATCCCATGGAAGCGTAGCGAATGCGGCCTTGCCGCCGATCAGGCCCGAATTGATGAATACCACCGCTGGAAAATGAAACTGCTCCAGAATCGGCAGCGCATTGAGTGCTACGTCCTGGAAGGCGTCGTCAAACGTGATCAGAACGCTCTTTGCGGGCGCCGGCATGGCGCCTGACCGGATGGCCAAGAAATCATGCGCGCTCAATACCCTGACTCCCAAACGGCGCAAGAGCGCCATCTGCGCGCGGAAACCATCCACCGAAACCGACAAAGGGGTTTTTCCGTCAGAAACAGAGTGATAGGTCAGCACCACCGGCGAACGAAAAAACAAACCGTCAACCAAAGAAGCGGCTTTATGGAACAGAACAAGAAAAGCTGTTGACATAAGCTAGGTACGCGGCACCGATGAAACAACCGGGCCAGGCATAATGTTATACTAGCATAGAGACTTGCCGCGCGGTACAGTCATGCTATCATTTGACTACTGCCTATTGTCTCGATAAAATATTTATTAAAGATTCCTATGAAAAATAAGAAAAGTGGCTCTGCGGGGAAGGTTTTGTACGCTCAGGCGGTTTATGACAGCGCCGAGATAAACGCCGTTGTAGATGTTTTGAAGCACCCGACAAAGATCGGCGGCGGAGTGGCGGTAAAAGAATTTGAACAGAAAATAGCGGGCTTATTCGGAAAGAAATACGGAGTCATGGTCAATTCCGGCTCTTCCGCAAACCTCATCGCCCTTGAAGTATTAAACTTGCCGGCAGGATCAGAAGTCATCACTCCGGTTCTTACCTTCGGCACCACATTAAGCCCGATTATCCAAAAAGGGCTGACGCCGACTTTTGTCGATGTAAAACCGGGAACCTATACCATCGATATCGATAAGATCGAGTCCATGATCACCCCAAAGACGCAAGTCCTTATGATTCCCTCGCTATTTGGCAATGTCCCGGACATGATCAGGCTGAGAAAGATCGCTGATAAATATGATCTTTGGCTCATTGAAGATTCATGCGATACGCTGGGTGCGCGGTTCGCCGGAAAACCGACCGGTTATTATTCGGACATTTCCACCACCAGCTTTTATGCCTCGCACGTCATTACTGCCGCCGGCGGCGGAGGCATGGCTTGCTTTCATGATCCGAATCTTGCGCGGAAGGCGAAAATAATCTCTTGCTGGGGAAGAGAGTCGACCCTGTTCGGACTGCATGAACAATCCGAAGATATCAGAAAGCGTTTTGCCGGAAGAATAGAGGGGAGGGTTTACGATGCCAAATTTATTTTCAGCGAGGTGGGATATAATTTCCAAGTTCCTGAAATGTTCGGTGCCTTCGGATTGGAGCAATTGAAGAAATTTCCTGAATTCGCACGGCGAAGGAAAAAGAATTTTAAGGAGCTGCTGGCGTTTTTCGCAAAATATGAGGATCTTTTTGTTCTGCCCAAGCAGACTCCTCGGTCAGAAACGAATTGGCTTGCCTTTCCGCTCACCATCCGGGAAAATGCAAACTTCTCCAGATATGACTTGGCAAAATATCTTGAAGAGCACGGTATTCAAACCAGGCCGATCTTTACGGGCAATGCACTGAAGCAGCCGGCTTTCAGGAAATTGAAAAGGGTCAAAGTAGACACAAAAGGATACCCCGTTGCCGACGATATCACACTCAACGGCTTCGTGATCGGCTGCCACCATGGATTGACGCAAAAAGATATCGCCCA
>JAGWKK010000036.1 GCA_028865335.1 Patescibacteria group bacterium
AAAAAAATTGATTAATGGGAACAAAACAACCCCTTGCGGGGCCATTTTGTATTTCTTACTTCATGTGCTTCTTGACCATGCTCCAGGATGCCATGGCTTTCTTTTCGAGATCCTTGGCTTCCTTCGTCGAGAGCCGGCGCGCCTTGCTGTACGCTGCCGTCGCTTTGCGCATCGCGGCCTTGTAGTCCGCTTCGCTCATGTGCTTCATCTTCTTGAGCTGAGGAGCGGCCATCTTGTACAATTCGGCGACCTGATGCCCCGCGGTCTTCCGAAGCTTCTTGCCTTCTTGGGAAGTCATGAACAGTCCCGCCGCAAGCCCCAACGCGGCACCTGCGAGCGCTCCGCCCATGACCTTCATTGCCTGATTCTTATTCTTTTTCATAAATTGAAATTAGTGATTTGTTTCCGACCTTTTGTGATGCGAGCGGGTCTTCTGCCCTCTCGACATGAACGCAGACAGGAAAGGAATGGAAGCGAGATTCTCCAGCGCCTCCTCGATCTTCACATGGACATCATCGGACGCGTCGCCGAGATTATCCGAAATCCGGCGCAGATTGCGCGCGACTTTCATCAGATAATACGCGATGACGGCGCACAGCACGCCGAGCACGATGATCGCCAATGAAACGGTGAAATAGAAAAGTGTCTGTGCCGCGACGAGTAATGTCATATGCACCCAGTATACCATATCGGCTTCAGCTCCGGCAAAAATCCGTTTGCAATGGAGCCGGAAATCTCCTATACTCGCAAGATATGATTCTCGCAACGCACGGCATCGTCGGAGGCGCCATCGGCTATCTCCTTCCCCGCCATCCGATCGCCGCATTTTTTCTCGGATTCGCCAGCCATTTCGTACTGGACGCAATCCCGCACTGGCACTATCCGGTTCTGTCGGAAGTGAAGCACCCGGAAGACCACATGAAGGATTCGATGGACATCCATTCCCCGTATTTTCCGTTCGATCTCGCCCACATCGCGCTTGATGCGCTGACCGGCGCAGCGGTGGTCTGGTATTTCTTTCATCCGGCACTCATCATCGACCCGGCTTCGATTTCCGTCGCCTCCGGAATGGTCGGCGCCATTCTTCCCGACGTGCTGCTCTTCCTCGCGTGGGAAGCCCATGAATCGCTTCTGGTGAAGCTCCAGCGTTTCCACATGTGGATCCACTCCAAAGTGGATATCGATGACCGGCACGTTCTGGGAATAACGACGCAGGCGCTTTTCGCAGCGCTGATGGTTTGGATCGCCCTGATGATCCATTAAAAAAACCGGTCGCCGTCGGCGACCGGTTTTTATTGCTGTCCGAGTTCTTTCTTATAAAGACCGGTCAGGGCGAACATGAAGCTCAGAAGCAGCGGACCGAGCAGCAGGCCGTACCCGCCGAAGACATTGGCGCCACCGAAGATGGAAAGAAAAATCAGCAACGGATGCATGCCGGTATCCTCCGCGATCACCTGCGGACGGACGAGATTGTCGATCACCAGAATCAATACGCCCCACAGCACCATGCCGAGCGCCACGCCGAGCGTTGATTCAAAATACAGATAGAGCGCCGCGCTCAGAATGACCACCGCGGTGCCGACGCCGGGCAGGAACGCCGCCAGGAATGTAACCGCGCCCCAGAAAGCCGCATTCGGTACGCCGAACAGAAGAAAACCGAACGCCGCGATGACGCCCTGCAACAGCGAAAGCAATACCGATCCCTTGACGATGGAATTAATCGCGGTTTCCAGCCGGCTGAACACCAATTCATCATCCTCATCGGGCAGCGGACTCAGACGCGCCATCAGTTTCCGCAGATTCGCGCCGTCGCGCAGGAAGAAGAACAGCGCCATCAGCATCAGCACCACCTGGATCGCGACATTGGTCGTGGCCGAGAAGAATCCCGAAGCGTTGGAAACGATGTACTGCAATCCGATACGGGAATATTCATTGATATTGGACACCACCAGATTGACCGACTGCGACGAGGAGAACTGCCCCTGCAGCGCCGAGGAAAGATTGTTCAGAAAACCCGATGAGTTCAGGCTTCCCGCAAGCGATCCGTACAAATGCTGCGCCTGCTGGATGACCAACGCTCCGAAAAACATGAACGGGATGAAGATGACGACAAAGACGAGCAGCATCGTCATCAGCGCCGCCGTGCTCGGGAACGACGGCATGGATTTCAGAATCCATTTATAGAGCGGCGCAAAGACCACCGCGAGGGTCATGCTGAACACCAGCGGCCCCAGATACGGCAAAAAGATGAGGATGTTCACGCCGATGATCAGCGTCAGCAATCCGACGAAGAAATAATGCTGAAATTTTTCGGATTCCGCCATGCATTCAGTATACCATAATGAAAAAGGCCGCCTTACCGGCGGCCCTGCTTTCTCTCATCCGACGCCCATGCCTTGAACTGATCGTAGGTCGCTGCGGCGCCGCAGATCGTCGCGAGGGTACGCGTATTGACGAAATACGGGACTCCGAGACACTGATCATGTGTTCCCTTGAACTTCTCGTTCCAGGCATAGAACGAAGCGAAGGCCGCGGAGCTCTCGGTGATGTTGAACTGCCGGACGGTCACGTGCTGTTCTCGCTCAAGACGCCGGACGGTCGCATCGACGTTGTGGCACCAGAAACATCCGGTCTCCACGTATTCGATAAGATACGGCGTCTGCGGCTTCGCTCCCTGATCATCCGCAAGCGCAGCCGGAATCGCTCCCAGCGCCGCAGCCAACGCCATGCACAATCCGATCCGGAATGCCTTCATAGGTCCTCCTGTCGGTTCTGTTTTCAACCTATCACAGCACCTCCGGAAGCTCAATACTCAAACCCTTTTTCTTCTGATAGAATGGAACATATGCAAATCATCTGGCAGAACATACGGACCCGGCTCCCCACGCTCTCCTCGCCGCTCGGCGCTGGCTTCCTGGCGCTCCTCATCATGGCGATCGGCGGATATTCCCTTCTCCAATCCCAACTGCTTGAACAGCAGCAGTCCACCCGCTATCTCGTCGCCGTACAACAGGAGCAGATCACGGCGTTGAACGGCAACATCTCCTCGCTCCGCGACCAGCTCGGCATCGCCCAAAAGAATACCGAAGAACAGACCGCCGCGCTGACCAAAGAACTCCAGCAGACCCAATCCCAGCAGCAGACCGCTACCTCCCAGACCCAGCAGAAGCTTTCCGCGATCGAACAGGGCATCAGCGCGATCAAGCCCTACGACACTACGAAAATCGTCTCGGAATGGCGGCCGCGCATCGCCTACGTCGAATGCCAGTGGCAGGACGCTCTCGGCAATCCGTACGAAATCCAGAGCGGATCGGGAATCCTGACGACGCGCACCGATGGCGAACCTGAAGTCGTCACCAACGCCCATGTCCTCCTGGATCCGTCCAACGCCCAGCCGACCGTCTGCGGCGTGCAATTCCCCGATTACGGAAAAACGATCACCACCTATCCGAACGCCTTTTCATTCTCCGGCGCGGGATATGATTGGGCGCGCATCAATCTGACCGGCACCGACGGCACCATCCACGCGCTTGCGCAGACGAAACTTGCGACATGCAGCCAGACGCCGTCCGTCGGCACGAACATCGTCGTGCTCGGCTACCCGGGAATCGGATCGCAGACCGACGTCACGGCCACCGAAGGCATCATCTCCGGCTATGACGGCAATTACTACATCACCTCGGCAAAAGTGGAACACGGGAATTCGGGCGGCGCGGCCATCATGCTGGCCAACGACTGCTATCTGGGGATTCCGACCTTTGTGGAATCCGGCAGCATCGAATCGCTGGCGCGCATCCTGAAGTCACAGCTCATCTTCCCCGCCGCGCAATAACCCTTTTCTTTTCCCGCGGTAAAGGATATACTGTTGTCATATGTCAAAAAGAAAACTCAAGAAACTGATCAAGTTCATCGCGATCATCTTCATCGGCATCGGTACGATCGGCAGCAGCATGCTGTTCATCTTCCCGGGCAGATAGGACGGAAGCGTACACGGAAAAATCCCCCGCACTGCGGAGGATTTTTCTTTCTGAGCCGATGCCGGATCGATTACAGCTTGAGGTAGCGGCTGACGGCGATGACGCTGGAGACGCTTCCCAGGAGGATACCGAAAATCAGTTCGTAACCGAAGAGCATGCCCATGTTCCCGTAGAAATAACCCTGCAAATCGATATCCGGCAGCAGGATCCTGACATACGGCGACGCGGCATACATGATCGGCATCATGATGACGATCGCCAGAACGGCGGCGAATACGCCGAACAGGACGCCCTGGACGATGTACGGCCCGCGGATGAATTTATTCCCCGCACCCACCAGGCGCATCACGCCGATTTCATCGCGGGTCGAATAGATGGTCAGAATGATCGTATTCAAAGTGACCAGGATGGCGATGATAGAAAGGATGACCGTCAGCGCGATGCCCGCCCGCTGGGAGGTATCCACGATGGACGCCAAGCGGTCGATCACCACCTGATTCTGATTATAGGTCACCTGATCGATCATCGGCTTGAGCGAGTCGCCGCCGAGATAGGCAGCGATGACCGGAAAGTCCTTCGGGTCGTTCGCCTTGATGTTCAGCGATGCGGACAGCGGATTTTCACCAAGCACATCCAGCGCCTGCGTGATGGTCGGATCGTCCTGATGGCGCTGGCGGAAAGCGGCGAGCGCCTGATCGCGCGAAACATATGTGACTGATTTCACTTCCGCCAGACTTTCCAGCGAGCGCTGGACGCGGAGAATGTCGTCCTCGGAAACCGTCTGCTGGAAATAGACGCTGATGTCGATCTTGTCCCGCAGCGAAACGAGCACGTCATTCGTAAATACATTGAAGAGCATCAGGCTCAGGAAGACGAACATGGCGAGTGTCATCACGGAAAGCGTCGGAACGGACTGCCAGCCATTCCGAAAGAAACTTTTCATGCCGTATTTGATGATGCGATAGAGAGTCGTAACCATAGTTTATGCGAGGATATATTTCCCCTTTTCCTCGTCTCGTATAATTCTACCACTATCCACGCTGATCACGCGACGGTGGATCGCGTTGACGATATCCTTGTTGTGCGTCACCAGGATGACCGTTGTTCCGAGCTCATTGATCTTCAGGATCAGCTTGATGATTTCCGCGGTGTTGATCGGATCCAGGTTCCCCGTCGGCTCGTCAGCAACGAGCACCGCCGGACGATGGATCATCGCGCGGGCGATCGCGACGCGCTGTTTCTCTCCGCCGGAAAGCTCGTGCGGGAAGTTATAGGCGCGATGCGAGAGGCCCACCATGTCCAGCACCTGCGGAACGAACTGGTCGATCTCCGATTGCGGACGGCCCTCCACTTCCAGCGCGAACGCCACGTTTTCATACGCGTTCTTGGTCGGCAGCAGGCGGAAATCCTGGAACACGATGCCGATCTGGCGGCGCAGGATGGAAAGTTCGTGCGGTTTCAGCTTGTTGACCTCGTACGGACCGAAAATGATCCGTCCTTTCGTCGGTTTTTCCTCGCCGATCAGCAGCTTAATGATCGTGGATTTGCCGGCTCCGTTCCGTCCCACGAGGGACACGAATTCATTCGGCTTGATGGTAAAATTGACGTTCTCCAGCGCGACCAGGTGGTCGCCGTAGACTTTGTTGACGTTTTGAAATGAGATCATGGGGGCGGATAGGTTATAGGCACTAGAGGCTAGGGGCTAGGTTCTAGGTTATACGATTTACTATTACAGTATACTCGAAGAGGCCCCTCGCGTCCATGAGAGTACCACGCATAAGGCAAGGCACGAGTCATTGGTCATAAGTCATCAGTAACAAAAAAACAATCATTTACTTAGTGACTCATGCCTCGTGACCTATGACTCTTTGTCCCAATCCAATTCCGCTTCGATAAACTTCTCCAGATCGCCGCCCAGGACCTTGTCCGGCTGATGACTCACGGTATTCGTCCGGTGGTCTTTCACCTGCTGGTACGGATGCAAAACATAGGAACGGATCTGCTGGCCCCACTCCGGCTTCACTTGCGTGCGCAGATTCTTCACTTCCCGCTCCTTGCGCTCCTCCATGACCTTGAACAATTTCGCCTTCAGCAGTGAAAGGGCTTTTTCCTTGTTCTGGGACTGTCCGCGCTCGGCCTGCGACGCTGCAGCGATGCCGGTCGGGATATGGACGACACGCACCGCCGTCTCGCGCTTGTTGACGTTCTGACCTCCCGGGCCGCTGGAACGTGAAAGCTCCACTTTCAGGTCTTCCGGCGGAATCACCAGATTCCGCGCATCCAATTCAGGCAGCTCCGGCAGCACCTCCACCAGCGCGAACGACGTGTGGCGCAGCTGTTTGGAATCAAACGGGGAAATACGGACCAGCCGGTGGACACCGGTCTCGCGACGCAACGTGCCATACGCATATTCTCCCCTGATATCGATCGCGCGGTCGTCAATGAGCGCGACTTTCCAGCCACGCTTCTGCGCGTACTTCGCGTACATGTTCAAAAGCATGTTCGCCCAGTCCTTCGCGTCCTCCCCGCCCACGCCCGGATAGATGGAAAGATGCGCATGGCCTTTGTCGTATTTTCCTGACAGTGATTTGAATGGCAATTGATCCGTCATATTATTCTGTACGAAATGCAAATCTCGGCACCTGCTTCCCCTCAACCTCAACGGTGCTCGTGAACATAGTCAGTGGCCTTGCCCATAATCCGAAATCGCTATACTGAGCCTGGTAGATCACCAATTCCTCAAGTGTTTCACTATGATGCGCGACGCCGAGTACTTTATACTCATTACCCTTGTAATGAAGGTAGATGCCGGCCTTCAAATTTTTCGCCTCTTCAGAAAATTCAAGTTCTTTTTTCATAATTTGGAGCCTCCTGCCAGAATCGAACTGGCGTCTTTGCTTTACGAAAGCATTGCTTTGCCACTAAGCTAAGGAGGCGTCTGAAAATTTTTCAAATCATTTTGGATGACTCCGCAACCAAACGGCGTCCTTCCTCAACCCTTCTGCTGACTCTGCGCCCTTTTCTGCCATTTCCACGATTCAAACCAGCATATGTGGCAGTCAATGAATCGCAATTCGGGCACAAGAGACGGAGATTGGTCGCGATATTGTTCCGCCAATTACCGTCAATATGATCGGCGACCAAGGGAACCTGTCCTGTTACCGGATTCACTTCCGACCAGCCGCACAGACAGCAACGATTATCAAATTTTCGTCGCAGATAGCGCTTCACATGTCCTGAAACGACCCCGATATTCTGCAAACCACGCACTTCGCCGGCGAACCACTTCCGAATATATGTCTTGTACTGATATTCAGCCTGGCACAGGTTACTGCAATACTTATATCCCGCACGAGCAGTTTTCCCTCCGCATTGCATACAGCCCTGACGCGATCGCGCAGATGAAGACATACAGAAAATATAGATGAAGTACCGACCAGTGTCAATTTTGAAAGCGCTCTGCAATCAGCCCGTAATCCCGCCGACAAAATATCCTAACATATAAGCGGCGACCGCCGCCAGTCCTCCAATCAGCAGCATCTCCAGCCCTCCGAGCAGCCAGTGCTCCTTGGTGATAAACTGCCGGCTGGCGCCCACCACGAACAATGACGCAGCGGTGGACAGGATGGAGTACAGGAACGTATTCGGCCCGGCTCCCAATATCAGAAATGGCAGCAGCGGCAGCGATCCGGCGATCACAAACGATGCGAACGTCAGCGCGCCGGCCTTCCAGGCACTGTCGGATTCCGGCTTCGGCAATCCCAGTTCATAGCGCATCATGAAATCAACCCAGAATTTCTTGTTTCGACTCACCAGGTCAACCAGCTGATTCCGTTCCGATTCGGCGAACCCGTGCGCCTCGAAAATCTCCCCTATTTCATCCTTCTCGATCTGGGTCTTATGCTCCACCTCGTCCTCTTCGCGCCGCTGTTCGCTGCGGTACAGCGCATTCTCCGACCGCGTTCCCAGAAAATTGCTCGCCGCCATGGAAAACCCGTCGGCGATCAGGTTCGCGATGCCGAGAATCACGATGACTTTCAAAGAAAAATTGGCGCCGATGGATCCGGCGACGATGGCGAATGTCGTGATGATGCCGTCATTGGCGCCATACACGATGTCCTTGATATAACTTCCCAGCCCTGTTGCATGCGGTTCGATATGCATAGTATCTTTATTATAGTAGAAAATAGTATAAATGCGAGATTAGTATAATGGTAGTACACAACCTTCCCAAGCCGGGCAGTGAAAGTGCGAGCATATATGCAGGTGTAGTATAGTGGCAGTACATAACCTTCCCAA
>JAGWKK010000037.1 GCA_028865335.1 Patescibacteria group bacterium
ACCCGACTCGACGAGGCCGAGGATCATGTAAACCAATGCGTCCACCATGTCGTCATGCTCTTCGCTCCCGAAGCCGAAGAGCTGTATCAACAAATCCTCGCATCCGGAACGTGGGAACCGCACCGTGCCGTTCTTGATATAGGTCGCAGCGACTTTGAGGCGAGCCCGCTTATCGCGCGAAGGATGGATACGCTCGATCGGAAGTCCGGCGCGTTCGAGTTCGTCGTTCGCGGCTTTCTGGTACGCGACCTCTTCGGCGAAGGTGATCTGGTTGCCATTGCAGCGGGCGTTGATAAGCTGGATCGCATCGATCGTCTCGCGCATGTCGAGGCGTTCGTTGAGCGGATCCGGCAATACGTCGATGTGCGCATTCCCCTTCTCGTCGTAGGTCAAAGCGCCCGTCACGGCCGCCGTATAGTCAGCGGTTTCTTTTTTGCTGATCGCATAATCGAGGCCAGTGCCGTAGAGGGAGACGAGATCAGGCTTTGGCGCGGCGTCGTAATATGAAATACCTTCCGGTTTTACTTCCTGTCCTTCTTCGGGCACTATCTTCAAAAGATATTCCCGTTGCCATGAAGTCGCACCCGCTTTGTCACGCTGCACGTCAAGCGATTGCTGTGTCGGATATTTTGCGAGCCACATGCACCGACCATTCGCATCAACCAACGGATACTCCAGCACCGTAAATCCTTTATCTCCCTTCATGCGCGACAAGAGCGCATCACTGTGCAACTGGTTGCCGATGAGGACGAGACGGCCAACGCGCTCGTTAATGGCAGGAATGACCTCTGCCCGCAACCACCGCTCGGTCTTGTCGCGGTTCTCTTTCGTGCGCACCCATTCGAGGTCTTCGGGGTCGTCCACGACCACGAGTTCCGGCCGGTACTGCCGATGGCGCAAGCCGCGCACTTTTTGCCCGCGCGAACGGGCGAGAATACGCACGCCGTTCGCAAGCAACATGTTTTCCTTTTGCCATTCTTCGCCGCTTCTCATATCGCCGTAATCGTTTAGGATGAGGTCATTGGTCGTAAGCTCGTGCCGGATGTTTTCGATGTTGATCTTCGCCTGCAAGGTCGTGTCCGCGATCGGCAGGATAAAATGAAATTTCTTTTCGAGCGCGGCCCAGAGCGGCAAGGCGAGCGATCCGAACGTCGACTTCGCGCTCCCGCGGAATCCGAGGATGATAAGCATGCGGTCAAGGTCGCTGCCGAGATGCTCGATAAGCTCGCGGTGGAATTCGGCGGGGTCAATCGTGAAGTAATGATTGAGGTAAGTGATGCAGAAGCCGAAGAGCGTCTTTGACGCGCGACGCCGGTAATCATAATCTGCCACCAAGGCCTTGGCTTCATGTTCCGTGAGCGTCGGCATCTTTTGGGGCTTTAAGTTCTCCATGCGCTTCAGTGGATTGTATGATCCCCCACCGGATCATGGTTTCGATAAGCTGCGCCCGCTGTTCCATGGTAAGCGGGAGCTTCGGCTCGTGCTCGACCACGCCGAGTTTTCGGTCGAAGACGCCCGCGTCGAATTTCTTGTCGAAGAGATCCTTGCGGGCTTCGCGGATTTCCTTCATCGCCGCGATCCGTTCCTTGCGGGTCGCTTGGTTCGAGAACAGGATTTGCCACGCCATTTTGGTGGTTTCGTCGAGCGTGTCTTCAAAGGCCGCGAGCTCCTCGTTCAAGAGCTGCCGGTCGACGCGCGTCAATCGTTCGCGGAATATCCGCTTGCGGAGCCGGTTGATGTAATCGACGTGCAGGTGGATGCCGTTCTCTTCGAGCTGGCGCTGCATTTCGCGGAGCGACATGTCGTGCTGGATCACCACCAAACGCCGGATGTTCTGGATAAAAAATTCCTCCTGGGTTTTCGAATAGGTGCTCATATTTTGTCCTACGGTGTCCTATGGTGGACGAAGGTTTCGTACCGCTTCCGGATCACGTCGCAGTAGGCGGGATCGAGCTCCATGAGGAATGCCGACCTTTCGGACTGTTCGGCGGCCAGAAGGGTACTTCCGGACCCGCCAAAGAGGTCGAGCACCGCACCGTCAGGCGGGCAGGATTTGCGTATAGCGCGTCCCACGAGACGAACCGGCTTCTGGGTGGGGTGTTCGTAGTCCTTTGACTTATCTCGCGCCTGAAACCAAACGTCGAGGCGTTCCTCAAAGGCCAGACGATCGAGATCCCATAGCTCCTTTTCGGTGGTCATGAACTTATTCGTGTAATGCTTTTGGCCCTCCTTCCAACCGAAGATGATCGGCTCGTAGACGCGATGGAAGTCTTGGCCCATCGCGAGGATGATCCGCTCCTTAAGCCAGATGATCGTCTGGCTGAAATGGAATCCGGCTTCGGCAAACGCCTTGAAAAACTGCTCCTGCGTTTTCGTGGCGTGGCAAACGTAGATGGGCGCGTCATCGGTCGTATGCGCATGCGCGTTTTTGAATACGGCGAGGAGAAATTCATAAAATTCCTGCGGCGATTTGTTGTCGTTGAAGATCTGTCCGCCGTGGATGAACTTCTTCCGGCGACCACCGTGGATCGCTTCGTATTTCGCGTATTTGTAATCCACGTTGTACGGCGGGTCGGTGAAGATGAGATTCGCCTTCGCCCCCTTCACGAGTTTCGCGACTTGCTGCGGATCCGTGGAGTCGCCGCACATCAGGCGATGACGGCCTAGTTCATAGATTTCGCCGAACTTTGACGTCGGTTCGGAAATCGCATCGTATTCTTTTTCCGCATCGAAATCATCCTCGGCGATATCCTTATTGATGCCGAATTTCTCGCGCAGTTCGACCTTCTGGAATCCCACGTCGAGCAAAATGCCTTCGTCGATACTCGCGAGCAGTTTCCAGTCGAACTCGCCCGTATTCTTGTTAAGCCGGATGTTGAGTTCCTGCTCTTTCGCGAGATCGGGAATGTTCACGTAAACGACCGGCACCTCGTCGTAGCCCAACGCCTGCGCGACCTTCAATCGGAAATGGCCGCCAATCAGGACGTTCTTGCGATTTTCCGCTGCATTCACCACGAAAGGTTCCACGATCCCGAATCGCGCGATCGATTCTTTGAGATCGGAAAATTCCTTGTCCGTGAACGTGCGCGGGTTATATTCCGCCGGATGAAGATTGGCGATTTTTACGGCAACGATTTCCATGTTTGGTTTGATGCTCATCGGCCCTGTTCTTTCCGCTCGCGCTCGCGGCGATCGCGACACTTCTTGCACCGCTTCGGCGGCGTGAGGCCACGCTCCGCATAGAATTCCTGTTCGCCCGCCGTGAAGATGAATTTCTCGCCGCATTCGGCGCAGATGATGGTTTTGTCCATAGTGATGAATTTTTGTTTTTATGATTTTGTTTTTGTTATTCCCGGTAAATCGTGATCGTTCCTTCGACGCGGCCCTTGCCGTCCGCGGCCTTGTGACCCGCAAACGATCCGTCGAGTTTCTTGTCGTTCAAGAACAACGCATCTGCGATGCTGCCGAACACGTTCTCGGCATCCGCATGCGCATCGTTTTTCCAGAGTATCTGGATATCCATGCGGGCTTTCTCGAAGGTGCCGAGCTCGATCGGATGCCCGGTGCGCACGAGGCACTGGCCCACCTGCTGCATGAGCTCTGGATGGCCCGCGGCGATCGCATCGCGGAACGCCATCTGCGCGTATTCCTTCCACGCGGCATACCGCTTCGCCTGCGGCGTCCACTGCTGCCATTTCGTTTTCTTGATCTTCGGCAAGGGATTGCCGTTTGGATCATCGGGATTGCCCCGGATCGTGAAGTTAATAGATGTCATGGTAAAAGTGATTTTCTTCGTCTTCGTTTATATTTTTCGGAATGAACCGAATCGTCGTGCGTCTCGCCCGCTGCCGATCCATGTCGTCGAGCATCTTTTCGATTTCTTCCGAAGTTTCCGGCGCTCTCTGTGGAACGCCGATAATCGGCAAATCATGGATTTTAAGAGTGGGTGCGGAAATGTTTTTGGAGTTTGCTTTTGATTTTTGTTTCATGGTGAGTTGGCTTCGGCGTTTTCTCGATGCAAACTGCCGAAAAGGTTTCGTTTGAGTTCGGCTAACCGCGCGACCATCGCGGGCAGGCCTACCGCCTCGTCGACCTCGGGCGGCGGGATCTCGTATTGCCGGTATAGGTTTTCGAGCTTCCGGTAAAAGCCGTATTCCCGCTCGCTCTGGCGGATGAATTCACCAATCACGCTCCCACAGAGTGCGGACCCGATCGACGGGCGCATATTCCGTTTTTCATGCAAAAACCAAACCAAGAGCATCCGGAGCTGGCCTTCACTCAAATGCCGCAGGGCGGTCTTTATGAGGTGCCCGTCCTTGAACCGCACGAAGGTCGGCTTCTCGCGGCGCATGGCGATCGAGAGCCGGTTGAATTCCCGTAAAATATCATTCGTCGGCAGCTTTGCTGCTTTAGCTTCTTTTGTTGTATTAAGAGTTTCTTTTGTAGTGTCCAAATTTTGGACGTCCAGATTTTGGACAGGTTGCGCCGACCTGTCCATTTTTTGGACAGGTTTATGCACCGCGAATAAACTGTTTTTCGGCTCGAGATTAAGGCGATAAAAGATCTTGTTCCCGGAACGATCCTTGCCGGTCTTGAGGATCTTGCCGTTCGCGTCCCGCGCCTCGATGAGCTCGTTCCGCACGAGCTTCTCGATCGCGCTGCTGATGGAGGCGTGGCCGCGCCCGGTCTTCTTCATGATCTGCGAGCGTGAGATCCAGTCCTTTTCTTTCCGTCGGCCGGTCTCGGAATCCTCGACCCAGCCGAGCGTCTGGCGCACGACGACAAGCAACACGCGGAACTCGACATCCTTCAGGCGCGGCAAAAGGTCGTCGAGGATGAAATTGGGAACTTGGGTTGTGTTGGGAATGATTTTGTCCATGATTTCCGAACCCGAGGAACACCGCCCATTGGCGGTGACGCTGCGTTAATTTGTCGGGGCTTTCGCTCCCGATCTCTGCTCGCCGCTCTCGGGGTGAGCAGAGTCGAGAGCCAAAGGAGGTTATTTTTTCGGCCCCCGCTTATTTGCCTCGGCGGGAATTTTGATTTTTATTTTTTCGGCAGGCTCGCTGGCAGCCTGCATAGTCGCCTGCTCCTTTTCGATCTCTCGTTTGACGAACTCCTGCAGCCGGAAGAACCCCTGCTCGAGCGCGTCGGGGTGCATCTGCTCGACGGCAGTCCAGCTACGTGTTTCAAACGCATACTCAACAGCGTCGATCTTGAATTTCTTCGATTGCGCGTCCTGCCCGGGCTTCACCTGCACGAGGTAGTTCTCGATTTCCTCGAGCATGACCTTGCGTCGCTGCTTCCATTCGTATTTCTCTTCTTCGGTGCGGAAGAGGAGCCCCGCGTCGCGTTCGGCTGCGGTTTCGAGCTCCACCGGCGATTCGAGCATCACCTCGATCGCGGGCGCGAAGTTCTCGTAGGCGGGGTTCTGGAACACCTTGCCGTCGAGCACCGTGGATCGGTCTTTGATCACGATGCCTTGGCGGTAGACCTTCGAGATGTTGCCGCCATCCATCTCTTGAATGCGTTCCATCAGCACCAGCAGATCCGGTTCGTAGGCGGTCTCGCCTTCGACCTTCATCTTCACGCCGGACTTGTAGATCTCGCGCTTGCCGGTTTCCTTGTTAATCTCATTCTCGTATTCGTAACCGGCGCGGCCGGTCATGATGACGTGGTAAGGGTCGCGGACGAAGGGATCGGAGAATTCCGATTTCCATGTCGGCTTGATGATTCCCCAGTCCTGAAATTCCAATCGCGTCCGGCGGACTTTCTCCGCGTAGGATTTCAAGAAGTCCTCCCAGACGTGGGAGATTGAATCGATGATCAGGATGTCGCCCGCGCCTTGGCGCATGCGGGCCATCGTTTCCTTGAGGTCGGCGAGCGACCGCGATTCGCGGACGATCGCTTCGATGCCTTCGGCCTTGAGCATTGGCCGGAGGAATTTCGCGGCTTTCTCGGTGTCGAAGATGACGATCGGCTTTGTGGACCCAATCCGCTTGTAAAGCCCGATCGCGATCTGGGCGGATGTGTAGGTCTTGCCTGTTCCCGCGAAGCCTTCGAATGCCGCTTTGAAGTAAGGCTTCGTGTTTGCCATGGGCGTGAAGAAATTATCTGGCGCCCCCGGCTGGTTGAATTTTCGGTTTATTTCCATGGTTTTTTGCTATTGACTTCTCCGAAGGTCTTGCTAAACTGGAAGTACTGAGGTTTCCAGGAGCTCCCTTCGGGGAGTTTTTGGTTTCTGTCGACTTTGTTAAGGTGATTGATTCCGGCTGGAGAGTTACGTTCACGAGGTCGCCTATCGTCCAGCCGAATTTTTTCGTCAGCCACTTTCCTTCAAGGATGACGGCCGGGATGCCCCAGCGGCGATAGGTGACTTTGCGGGTTGATTTCATGGATCGCTCAGGCGATCCTCGAACCTGATCCGCATGACGAGGCGGAAGAAATTCCCTACGGCGGCGTTGTTGCCCTTCGAACCGACATGCCAGATGTCGACTGCTTCGATTGGGCGCGGGTCTTTGTAGTCGTAGATTGTGATCACCGTCGGCCCGAATTTAAACGCCCATTCGGCTCGCACTTTCTTGTCGGAGGATTCCCAAGAACCTTCCTTTGTGCGGTCGTGCGGCTTCTCCAAGAGTCCGACCAGATCCGCATAGCTCGCGCGGAGGTAGCCGTTGAAACTCGTTCCCCGCAACTCGGATTTCTTCGCTTTCGTGAAGTGGTAAGTTTTTTGCATCGCGTTATGTTTATTGGTTTGCGAATTCGACCTTTGCGACGGGCGCAGCGAGGCATCAAAAAACCCCGCTTTCGCGAGGTTTTTCTACTTTTTTCGGATTTTATCGGCTGTCCCTATTTCCCATGGCACTTCTTCCACTTCCGGCCGCTGCCGCACGGACAGGGATCATTCCGACCGATTTTGGAATCAGGCGATGCGGACTGAGGATTGACGACGGAAGGTGGAATCGCGCGGGCAGCTCCATTCTCCATTCTTCGTTCTCCATTCTCCAATAATTTAAATATATTCGAAAACACCAGTTGGTTATAATTGCTCCAAAAAACCCTGAACAGCTTGCTTGCTTCCTGGCGATACTCCACGAGCGGATCGCGCTGGCCGTACGCCCGCAAACCGACGGATTCCGAAAGCGCTTCGAGGTCTTCGAGATTCGTCATCCAAAGCATATCGAGAACGGAAAGGAGTTGGTTGCGAGCGAGAGGATTTTCAGCGACTTCGGCTGATTTTTGCTCGAGAAGGGCACGGAAGTCGCCTCGGGTTTCGGGTTTCGGGTTTCGGGTTTCGGAACTGATCCCAATTTCTTTGAACGCTTTTTCGATTTCCGCTTGAGCGCCGTCTTCGGAATGAAGACGGTCTTCCCCACTCCCGCCAAACGCGGCATCGAGATGCGCGAGAACCGTTTCTTTTATCATATCTGCGAGCTTCTCACTTCCAACCTCCAACATCTCACCTCTCCTTTTATACACTGCCGCGCGCTGCTTGTTCAGCACGTCATCATATTCGAGCAGATGCTTGCGGAGGTCGAAATTCGCTCCTTCCACTTTTTCCTGCGCCTGCGCCACGGCGCCCGTCACCATTTTGAACTCGATCGGCTGGTCATCCGGCAAATCGAACCGCTCCATCAGGTTTTTCATCCGCTCGCCGCCGAAAATCCGCATCAGATCGTCTTCAAGCGACAGGAAGAATTGTGTGGAACCCGGATCGCCCTGCCGGCCCGCGCGCCCGCGCAGCTGGTTGTCGATGCGCCGCGCTTCGTGCCGCTCGGTGCCGATGACGTGCAAGCCGCCGAGTTCGCGCACCTTTTCCGCTTCTGCGCGCATCGGCGGATTGCCGCCGAGCAGGATATCAACGCCGCGGCCGGCGACGTTGGTCGCCACGGTTACCGCGCCGACGCGTCCTGCCTGCGCGATGAT
Organism: Patescibacteria group bacterium; assembly: GCA_028865335.1. GTDB lineage: Bacteria > Patescibacteriota > Minisyncoccia > UBA6257 > 02-FULL-45-10c > REEB48. The sequence continues at coordinate 7,927 of JAGWKK010000037.1, forward strand.
CGCACCCTCGCGTTCGTTGTTTTTCGCATTCAAAACCTCGTGCTTGATCCCCGCCGCCGAAAGCGCCGCGGATATGATCTCGTTCTTCGCAATCGAGGTCGTGCCAAGCAATACCGGCTGGCCTTTCTTCTGCCGCTCTTTCACTTCGCGCGCCACCGCATCCACTTTCGCCTTGAAACTCTTATAGATAAGATCATTCAAATCCTGGCGAGCCAGCGGCCGGTTCGGCGGAATGCTTATGACTTCGAGGCCGTATACCTTATGAAATTCTTCGGCCGAGGTTTGCGCCGTGCCCGTCATGCCGGA
>JAGWKK010000038.1 GCA_028865335.1 Patescibacteria group bacterium
CAAGCTCATAATGGGAAAAATGGTGTTCTTTCAGGTATCTGATCATCTCCCATTGCAGCAGGTGGCTTATGCCGTTGACCCCCTTAAAATCCGCGGCTGTTGCGCCGAAGGCATAATAGGCCTTATTTTTATAACCCAATACCACAATCCCGCTGATATATTTTCCTGAAGCGTCTTTTTCCATCGCCAGAATGCCATTGCCGTCTCTGATGAAGCGAAGCGTGTTCTCCCACCGCAAAGGAGATCCTACCTCTTTTCCCGCGGCCGAGAAATAGATATTCTTATACTCCCGGAATAGGTCATCGGTAATATTGTCCGCGCCGAAGAAATCGACGGAGAAATTATTTTTTGCGATTTTCCGGATGTCATACCTGAACCCCTTTCTGATGCGCCCGAAAAGGGCGTCTTCAGACAAACCAAGATCAATGATATTCGTGGTCATCGACACATCCCGGAAACCGAAAGAGGTCAGCGCATTGATTCGGGAACTGTTTTCAAGATAGGACTTCGAGAGCGGATCGATAAAAAACCTTGCATGGGCGACGTTCTTCAGCTTTGCAATCCGGTCAATTTCTTCAAATACTGAAATCAGAATCTTTTCTTTTTCCCGATCGGACAGGCCGTTTTTTGTCGCCGGAAAAACCACCGGCGTTCCCGCGGTCAGAAATTCAAACAAGCCGCCGCTTTCCGAAATCGGCTGCCTCATGAGAGGCACGGCCGCAAGCATCTCATCTCCGTCAAAAACACCGAAGGAGAGGTTCTCATTCAGGGGGTCGAGCGCCGAACAGAACGCCAGCCAGCTTTCCGTATGCCGGAACCACGCTGAGTCCGACTCCCGGCAAAAAGACTCCCATCGCTCGGAACCTACGTTGTGAAAAGGAACAAATTCCATTGATTATTTCTTCCGTGCCTTGAGCAGGTCGGCCGGATTGTCGATATCCACATTCTCGTCCTCGTCCATGACTACGAATTCCGCATTGGCGTCGTCAACGATCTTATCCATCTTCATCAACACCTCATACCGGGAGAAATAAATCGCCCCATTCTCGCGATACAGCGGCTTATAATATTGCCGGTTCACCCGGTTAAGCGGATACAGAATCTTATACTTATTATCGCTTTCATCCAATTTCCAGAATCTCCCCCAATCCTTAATCACGCTGATAACGGTATTGCAATCGGTCTTTCGGAACAATTCAAGCGCCTGTTCGATGCGCTCCCCTCTCAATAACGGGGAGGTCGGGTACAGGAGAACGATGATATCCGCACGATACCCCTCATGCTCTTCAAGGTATTTTACGCAGTGCTGAAGAACCGGCAGAGTCGGGGTTTCGTCCTGCGCCAATTCAGCCGGGCGCTTAAAAGGGACTTCGGCACCGTATTTTTTCGCGATCTCGGCGATTTCATCGTCTTCCGTGGAAACGACGACCCGGTCGATGCCCGGAACAGATTTCGCCAGGTCGATCGGCCAGGCGATCAGCGGCTTACCCTTGAAATCCAGCACGTTTTTGCGCGGGATTGATTTTGATCCTCCGCGGGCGATGATGATCGCCACTACATTATCTTTTTTCTTCATATTGTTTTATGAGGTTAATGATATTTTGTGTCGCATGGGGAACCAGAGCGCTCTTTCGGGAGACGCGCTTCGCGGGAAATGTCCCGCGCGCGTACTGATTCATAAGCCCGATGAATTGTTTCCTGTTCCTCGCCAACCGACTTAATCCGGCTGCATTACTCGGTAAATAATCTTGAGTTTTCAATCCCGGCTGATAGCTGATGACTTTCTTCCCGGCAACCGCGGCCTGATACAAAACCATCGAATTCATCCCGACAACCAAGCCGGCGCGGGCGAGCAATTTTTCAATAGGAGAAGACTCGTCGATAACTACGTCTTTTGCGCGATAACTTTTAAATTTCCCCTCCGCCTCTTTCGGATGAGGTCTAATTACAACCGTATAATCCCCTTTCAGGTCTCGGGTCGCTGCCAACAGATCTTCCAATACACGGAATTCCTGAAAGCCGAATTCCTTCACGCGATCGCTCGTCGGCTGAGACACGAAGAGTATAGTGCGTCGTTGCTCCGCCTTCTTATTTCTCATTTTTGAAAAGGAATCAAAATAAGGATTGCCGGTTATCGCGAGACGGGAAGACGGAAATCCGTCCGCAATCATTTCCCGGCGCGCACGCACATCCGGCACGCATATGACGTCCGGCATATAGGCAAGCGGCTTTCGAGGTGATGAGAAGCGCTCGCGGTAATGCGCCCAGAAATCAAGTACAGCGATCGTTTTCACGCCTGCATTCCGCAACGGCGGAATCAGTTTCTTTTCAAAAGCTGTTTGCGCGCTGGTCCCGCTTACCAGAATATCAGGCCTGTCTTTTTTTGCCCGCGCAAGAAGCGTCTTCATATCAAGTGCATCTGCGTCAACATACGGAATTCCCTCTTTGTGAAACAATGCCTTTGACGGGCCGCCGATAAGGCACCGCACTGCATAGCCCTGCCGTCCGGAGAGCGCATGAACCAACGGCATTATGGCATTACCGCCTCCGACGTCGTGCGCAGCGAAAAGAACCGTCTTCATATTATCGACGCGCTAATTCGTCCTTATGCGCCAATACCTTCTCAAGCGCCTTCATAAACAGATCAATGTTCTTCTTCGTACGCGGATACTGGCACACCGTCACATTGAAAAGTTCTTTCTTATACATCCGTTCGCTCACCGGACAAATTCCCTTCGCGTAATTCACCGATCCCGCATAATGACTTCCTTCAAATGGGAAATGAGTCTGATTGAAAGCTTTTTTCTCTTGAAACAACCTCAGAAGATGGAGAGGCTTCACATAGCCTGCGCCCATCGGAAATCCTTCGGCTGACATGGCTTTTAGAAATAGATCGCGGGGAATACCCACCTTCCGTTCATCGAATTTTATCGGATACACATAAAATACGTGCGTCGTATCGCGCGCGACATGCGGCAGCGTAAGCCCCTCGATCCGGGAAAGTTCGCGGGTCAGATACTTCACAAGCTTCGTCCGTTCGCGATTCAGAAAATCCAGTTTTCCAAGCTGTACGCGGGCGATGGCTGCCTCCAGCTCAGTCATCCGATAATTGCTTCCGATGATCGGCCCCTCCCCGTACTCATCTCCCATCTGGTCCGCGACAATCTCGCCATGATTCCGCGCAAGCTGAGCGCGCAGCGCATATTTCTTATTATCCGTCACCAGCACTCCTCCTTCGCCGCTTTGGATGACCTTGTGTACGTTAAAACTGAATACGCCGATATCGCCGATCGTTCCCGTATATCTGCCTTTATATTTCGCTCCCGGGGACTGCGCGTTGTCTTCAATGATTTTCAGATTGAATTCCCTGGCGATTTTCAACAGGCCATCAAAATCAGCCGGGCCGCCGAAAATATTCACAACCATGATCGCCTTTGTACGCGGAGTGATATTTTTCCGGACCGAGGCGGAGTCAATGCAGAATGTTTTCTCATCAATATCGGCGAACACCGGCACTGCGCCGTTCATCAAAATAGCGGTCGCCGAGGCGGACATAGTGAAAGGAGAAACGATCACTTCATCGCCGGGACCGATGCCGAGCGCAGCTACGGCGGCATGCAGCGCCGTGGTCGCCGAATTGAATGAGACCGCATATTTGGTGTTAAATTTCCGGCAGACTGCGGCTTCAAATCTCTTCACTTCCTTGCCGCCCAGAAAATAATCCCCCTGCGCGCCCACGAAATCCGACAGTGGGCCGTTCTTTATAACGGCCAGGGCGGCTTTCATTTCTTTTTTTCCGATATTATAGACCGGAGCAAGCGGCTTTTTCAGCACCGGCCTACCTCCGTTCAATGCCAATGTATGTTTCATAATGATTTGATGATTGCATCCGCCGCCCGCAGCGAACGCAGAGAATCCCGGCCCGAGCAGTGGTTTGCTTTATTATCGCTCAACCGCAGAAAAGAGTACATGTCATCATAGACCGGGTATAATCCGCTCCGTATATTGATGCTGCCCCCTCTATCTTTAACTATCCTGATCTCCTTTTTGGTTCCGATGATTTCGAGTTCAAAAATAGTCGACCGGTCATTCGGGATCCCGCGGAGATAGCCTGAGACGCCGCTGCGGAACCGCACATACGCACTCACGGTCGGATCGGCTTGCGACGCGGCCTTTCTTCCATCGCCAAGCGCCTTCACGACGCTGACGTCGCCGAACATCCGGATCAACAGATCGAGCATATGTGTTCCATTATTGAACATCCCGCGGGAATATTTCGCTTCGAAGCTCCGCACCCGCCCCAAAGACCCGCGCTGAAGTGAATGAATGAACTTCAGATACGAGGGATTGAATGCCCGGAAATAATTGACGAAAAGACTACAGCCGTGCTTTGCCGCCTTCGCCACCAGCCGCTCCGCTTCGCGCACCGAATACGAAAGCGGCTTCTCGCACAGGATATTTTTCACACCAAGATCGATCGCCAGGCTGCAGATTTCATAATGACTGTCCGTAGCGCTCGCCACCACCAGCAGCTCAGGCCGCTCCTTCCAGATCATCTCCTCCCACGACTCATACAGAGCCGCTTCCATACCGGACTTTTTCAGATAGGAAGAAAACGCCTTGCGCGCCCCACTGCTTCTGTCCTGTGCGGCGACCAATTGAAAATACGGATGCTTCCGCAGAACACTTGCGTGCGTCGGAAACTTCATCCGCCTGAAAATCGCCGGATCTTTCTCATACGCCCACGCTATATTGCCCAGACCGATTATCGCCGTTCTGATTTTTGCAGAGACCTGCCGTCCATACGTTCCATTCCGTATCTGCTTCTCCCCCATTTTTTCGAGGGCAATCCTTTTTTTCATCGACTCCGAGGCATAAGCATCAGCGATCTTTCGCTTCCATTTTTGGGAATCCGCCTTGAGAAGGATCTCTTCGGCCGATCGGAGACGGAAATTTCCATACAGGCTCCTGAGTCCTTTATCCGTTTCAATGAAAGCCTTGATCCGCGGCAAATGATATCTGTTTGAAATCACCGTCACCTTGCCGATCTTTCTGTTCTTGAGAAGTTTTACGGACTCTGCGAGCTGCTCGCGGGTATTGTTTGAAATGCCTTCTCTTATGATATCGCCGGCAAAAACTCCCGCCCGCACGAGCTCGCTCTTTATCACAGATGATATCGGAGGAGTATCCGTTCCTCGGTAGTGCCCTTTCCCGCCGGAAGCCATGATCAACGCATTGCCGCCCTTGGCGCGTACCGACTTATAAAGCTCTGCAGCCGCAAGAACCCTGAGTCGGTCGCCCGCAACGCCGAAATCATCCCCCTCATTAAAATTTGTCGTCCGCCATCCTTTTTTTGTTTTGCGTAAAGCTCCGCCGAGAACAACAATGGCTTCTTTCTTTGTGGCAAAAACTTTGTCCGGAGTTCTCTTCTGCGTCGGTGTTCTGTTGCGCATAAAAAATCAGCTCTTCAGAATTTCCCTCAACGCAACGATAACCTTCCGCTGGTCGCCCTCCTCCAGTGAGGGATAAATCGGAATCGAAATTTCTCCCGAATAGAAATCTTCCGCCACCGGGCAAAGTTCCTTCTGGTAGCCGAGCTTCCGGTAATACGGATGCTGATAGACCGGAATATAATGTACTTGAACACCGATTCCGGCTTTCTGTAATTTTTCAAAAACCTCTTTCCGCCGCGACCGAAGGTCGCCCGCTAATCGGATGGGATACAGATGAAAACTGGATTTTCTGTCCGGAAATTCCATCGGCAGCACAAGACCTTTGATTCCGGAAAGTTCCTTTGCATAAAAGGATGCAATCTTCCGGCGCGCAGCCATGAATGTCGGCAGTTTCTTCAGTTGCGTGATTCCCAGTGCCGCCTGCATATCAGTCAGCCGATAGTTGAGTCCCAGTTCCTGCATCTCGTGATACCATGGCCCCTCCGATGCATTGATAAAATCTGTCTGATTCTTGGTAATGCCATGACTCCGGAACAAGAGTAGTCGCTTATAATACTCCTCATTGTCGGTCAAAACGGCGCCGCCTTCTCCGGTGGTGATGGATTTCACGGGATGGAAGCTCATCGTTGTCAGATCGGCAAGCGAGCCTACCTTTTTTCCTTTGTATTCCGCGCCCAATGAGTGAGCGGCGTCTTCAATGAGTATGAGATTGTGCTTTTTTGCGATTGCGCGCAAACGATCGAAGTCGCAGGGAAGTCCCGAGTAATCGACGGCAACAATCGCCTTGCTCTTCGGCGTGATTGAGACCTCGATTAGATCCGCGTCGATATTGCCCGTTTCCCGCTCCACATCGACAAACACCGGTCGAGCCCCTTGCCATACCGCGGCATTCGCAGTCGCCGCAAAAGTCATCGGCGACATGATCACTTCATCGCCGGCGCCGATATGCGCAGCAAAATACGCTGCCTGCAGGGCGGCGGTTCCGTTTGCGACCGCCACGGCATATTTCGCGCCGCAGTATTTCGTCAGCGCATCTTCAAATTCTCGGACTTTCGGACCTTGAGTGAGCCAGTCTGACCTCAGCACCGCATCAACCGCTGCCCGATCCTCGTCATCGATAAATTGGTGCGAGTAAGGAATCATGACAATTGATTACTTCAGAACCTCTTTCGCCTTATTTAATCCCCTTAGAAATTCCTTGTTATTGCTCGCATAGGTAAAGTCGGCCTTCACATGCGGTTTTTTCTCAAGCCACTTCGCTTCCGATCCGAATTCGGGCTGGACGGCGTAAGCGATACCGATATCTTTTGTCCGCGGCGCTTCATATTCGGTAATCAGCACCTCATGCAGCTTCTCTCCGGGGCGGATACCGATAAGCTCCATCTTGCACTTGGGAGCCAGGAACTTGATAACGTCGGATACTTTCATACTCGGCATCTTCGGTACGAAAATCTCGCCTCCTTCCATTTCGCCCATAACGGTCAGAATGATATCCAACACCTTATCGACTGAGATCCAGAAGCGGGTCATCCGGTCGTCAGTGAGTTTGATCACCCCGGTACTTTTCTGTTTTTCAATCATCTCAATGAGACTTCCCCGGCTGCCGATGACGTTGCCGTAGCGCATGACACTGAACTTCGTACGCAAGACATCGCCGGGATACACGTTCGCGGCGATAAACAGGCGCTCGGCCGCAAGCTTCGTCGCTCCGTAAAGGTTTATCGGCTGAACCGCCTTGTCCGAAGAGATCAGCACGGCGCGCTCCACATTCTTATTCAATGCCGCTTCAATGACGTTCTGGCTCCCGAGAATATTCGTCTTCACGGCCTCGAAAGGATTGAATTCGATCGCCGGCACCTGCTTCAGCGCGGCGGCATGCACCACGATATCAACACCCTCGAAAGCCCGCTCCAAACGCTGCAGATCTCGGATATCACCGATGAAGAAACGAAGTCGCTTCGCATGCTGCGCAAGATCCCGCTGCACCTCGCTCTGCTTGAACTCATCGCGGCTGAAAATAATGATCTTTTTGACATCGCTCTCTTTCAGGAGCTTTGCCACAAACGCCCGACCGAATGTACCGGTACCCCCGGTCACCAACACGGTCTTCCCCTTCAGATAAATAAGATTTGCCATAGATATCGTTTATAACCATTATACAACCAAAAACGTTTCTGAATAAATATGGGCCTGGACAAGCCGCTGACGAACAAACAATTTTTACAGGCCCCTTTCACATGCCATATTTCAGGTAACTTCTTTTAATTTCATATGTTATATTTAATATTATGAAACTTTCCGACTATGTCATCGATTACATCGCCAAATTAGGGACGCGGCACGTCTTCGTCGTGGCCGGCGGCGCCATCCCCCACTTACTGGATTCCATCGATAAACATAAGGACATGAGCTGTATCAGCACCCAGCATGAACAGGCGGGGGCGATGGCGGCCGATGCCTATTCCCGATTCGGTCCGGGAATCGGGGTTGCGATGGCGACAAGCGGTCCCGGGGCCACAAACCTCATCACGGGAATTTGCGGGGCCTGGTTTGATTCCATGCCCGTTCTGTATATAACAGGCCAGGTTAATTTAAATGAAACAAAGGGAGATTCGAAAATTCGGCAAATCGGCTTCCAGGAGACCGACGTCGTGGATATCGTCCGGTCCGTCACCAAATTCGC
>JAGWKK010000039.1 GCA_028865335.1 Patescibacteria group bacterium
CAAGTATAATTATCAAACCACGCTCTACCCCTGCCTGCCGGCAGGCAGGACTGAGCTAAACGCGCGGAGATAAAACCAGTATAGATAAAAAACGCCCCGCATTCAAGCGGGGCGTCTTTTATGCGGATATTACTGCAATTCCGCAGTAGCACCGGCGCCTTCGAGCTTCTTCTTCAAGTCCTCGGCGTCTTCCTTCTTCATGCCCTCTTTCGCGACTTTCGGAGCGGCATCGACGATATCTTTCGCCTCCTTCAGGCCGAGGCCCAGCGCTTCGCGCAGTACCTTGATGACCTGAATCTTCTGACCGCCGCCGTCCTTGAGCAGAACGTTCCAGGAAGTCTTCTCTTCCGCGTCACCGCCTGCCGCGGCGCCCGCGCCCGCTGCCATCACCGGCATCGCTGCGGAAACGCCGAACTTCTCTTCCATCGCCTTTACCAATTCGGCGAGCTCGGTGACTTTCAGATCACCGATTTTGTCCAACAGATCCTTGTATTTTTCCATAGTAATTGTTGTAGATTAATTATGCTTCGACTTTTTTGGCCCTCTCGTTGAGCACCATCATCGTCTGCTTCAACGGCATGGTCAGCATCATCGCGATCTGCGCCAGCAACACTTCGCGTGACGGCAATGTCGCCAATGCCTTGAATTCGTTCACGTCCACGACGCGCTTATCGGTCGCATCAAACGCCCCGAGTACCGCGAAATTTCCTTTCTTCCCTTTCGCGACTTCCTTGGAGAACTTGTAGAGAACCGGCGCGACGCTGCTCAGATCGTTCTTGGAATAGACCGCGGTCATCTGCTCCTTCATCATCATCGGATCGAAGGCGATGCCGAGCTTCCCCAGCGCGATGCGCAACAGACGCTTTTTCACCACTTTCATGTCGGCATTCACCTTTTTCAGATCGCGGCGAAGTTTTTTGAATTCCTCCACCGTGACGCCTTTGAATTCGGAGAATACCGCGGACTTGCTTCCGCTCACGCCTTTTTCGGCCTGATCGATAAGCGTCCCTTTTTGCTGTTTTGTTAATGCCATAGGGTATTTTCTTTTCTAATTATCGACCTCGTTCCTTTCCGACCTCATGGGTGGTTTTTTCATTAAAAAAACCGCGACCATAGGCCCGGAGACACCCTGAAAGAGGGTTGAGATTTTCCTCGACGGGACTTCTTTCGCCAGAGGCGAATGCCCGTTGTCTACGGAACATATCCAGGATACCAAACCGCAGCCGCTTCGTCAAGGCATAAAAAACCGCCCCCTAAGGAGCGGAAACGTTTTCCACCTTCATGACCACCGCCTTCTTCTCAGCGCGGGAGGCAAGGGTGAATTGCACAGAATTTCCTTCTTTGATGTCGCCGCGGGTCCTGCCGATGGCGAGCTGTTGTCGGACGTACTTGTTGAATTTCCGCTGCAAAAGGCGGATACCCCACTCGGAGTGATCGCTCGCCTCGCTCACGATGAAATCGGCGACGGCGGGATCGACTGAGAGGAATACCGGGAACGTACTTGCCAGTTCACCCTGGAAATCGCGGATCATGTCCTCCAGAATCATTTTCAGAACGGACGGATCGTACTTCCTCAGAATCTCAATCCGATCGATCCGGCTCAGAAGGGCCGGGGGCAGGCAGTCTTTGATCTCGGCAACCCCGTCGAGATAGACCATATTCCCCTTTTTCTTCGGAGCTGCACCCTGGGAACTGCCGGCCGCATCGAATCCGATCTTGCCTTTCGCTCCGCTTGATCGGGCCTCATTGTGGCACAGGATGAAGATGACCGCATGCCTGAGCGTGGCGTCATCGCCATCGGGCAGCAAACCCTCATCAAGCATGGCGGACAGGACGTGATACGGCACATCCTCATTCCTTTCAAAGAAATCGAAAACGACGATCGAGCGGAGCGCATTGATCAAAGGCGCCGCCTGCGGATTCAGTTGCGCGAGACGCTTCCTGACTGCGGCGAGTTTCTTCGTCGCCACCTTGTGTTCTCGTTCCGACAGTATTTCCTGCTTCAGCTGATTATCCAGCGCGTATTCCTGCTCCTGCAGTTTCCGGCGATCACACAACACGGCGTTGGCGCCGGAACCATCTGTAGTCCTATAGTTGTAATCGTATTGGGCAAGCTGGTTCCGATCTACGTCGTCGTTGCTCCACCTCCCGGGCACAATACACGTCAATGCATCGGGCGAACCGAACCAATACTCGGCAAGCAGCTCAGGAAGCATGCTTTTTCCGGAGCCGGAACCGCCGACTACCAGGACGCTGTATATCGGACGCGTCGGATCGGCAAGACCAGCCGCATACGCATCAAGCGCCTTTGCGAGCTTATAGATCGCCTTGTCCTGTCCGCGCATCTTCTGCGTCGCGAACGCGAAGAACTTGCGTCCTTCGGGTCCGAGCGCGTCACGCTTCTCGTCGTCGCTCATCGGACGCTCCTTATTCGGTTGTGAGGATCTTATAACCACTCTACGGGGAAACAGGCGAAATTACAAGAGAAAAATGAGGTTTTGAAAAGTATGAAAAAATAGTTTTAAGGTAAAAAAACGGGGCCGCTTTCGCGACCCCTGTACTGATATCTTACTCCACCGCATTCGGGAACAGTTCATTCCGATCGATCGGATACGGATGCTTCGCATACGCGCGCATCGTCTCGTAATCCAGGATCATGAACACCAGAGGGCCATTGGCCAAGCCACCCTCCGGGATACCATAGACTGCCGAGAACTGATTCTGCTCAGAGAAGTCGATCTCTCGACCAAATGAGCCTTCACCCTGCTGACAGCCTGTCTTGATATGCACGATACCGCGTGTGACACGAATGCCACCACGATGATCGTCACCGGACAGGTTGATGATCGGATTGCCCACTTCGTAGTACTCCTGACCGCGCCGCTGAGCCCGCACCTGCGTCTTGTCCATCGATCCCTGCTTATGCTTGAGCTCCATCGTGTAACAGGGCTTCCCGTCGATCTTGAGCGTACCGCGTCCCTCGCCCAACGGGCCGGTTCGTGGAGACATAAGCCCTTTCTCGACGAGATCCTTCAGGTTGATTCGGTGTGTATCGATCAGATAGGCCAGAAGAACCTTCTTCAGCATCTCGTTGATGTACTCCGCATCGGACACATAGATGTCCATGTTCTTGAACGTATTCTTGTTGTGGTTACCTGCGATATGCAGAATCAGAGCGAACCAACCCTCGAACGAGAGGTTGACTCTCTTGCTCCGTTGCAGGATCTTCACGAAATACTCCAAGTAGGGAACAAGGGACTTAACGTACCCCTCCACCTGCTTGCGGAAGTCCGAGACGCCACGCCGGACAGACTGCTCCAGCCCGAGCGCCATCCCCTCCTTCAACTTCTCGAGGTCGGACTTATTGGAGCGCATGATCTCAAAATACTTCTCCTGACATTCCTCAGGAAGCAGGTAATCGAGATGCACGTTCTTCTGATACGGATGGTTCATCTGCTGCGTCGCATCGCCATCGTGCTGATGCATCAGGATCGGCGCATCGCACGCAAGCAGGAACTCCTTCGCCACCTGATGGTGGTACTTCCTGAGGCGGTACGCCGGATCGTCCGGACTATCGTACAGCACCACATCGTTTGCCCCGTAATGCGAGCAACCTTCTTTGTGGCCGTAGATGATCAGGTGCTCCTTCTTCTTGCCTTCGATCATCGCTCGGATCGACTTATCGTCCTTGAAGATATCCTTATTCTTCAGGACTTCGCTGCCCCAGAATCCCAGGATCGGCTGCCGCAGGCTTTGCGACCAACGCAACGTGATCACGCCGGATTCGAAACCGCTCGTACGCGCCATCTTCGTGATGTTATCCCGAAGCACGTTCTGATTCCGGATCACCTTGCGGTAACGCTCGGAATCGATCGCCGTAGGAAGCTGCACGATCATGCACATGCGCTTGTCGCCAGGCACTTTCGACGCCTGGAACGCGAAGAACTTCACGTCCAGATACGGATTCATGCCCTTACCGAGCATCACATGCGGAATAGCGTCCAGAGCCATGCGGCCCTTGGAGAAGCTCTCCGTCATCTTCGCCAGCTTCGCCGTCAACCCCTTCGTGGTTCCGTCCTTTGAAGTGGTCACCATGATCGACTTCGCACCCATCCGAAGATGAGCATCGCCGACGCTGATCACTTTGCTGTTCGGAATGCAGGACTCGTACTTCCGGATCAAATATCCGGCGACGGTCTGACGCTTATCGTCCACCGACTCATCGACTCCGTTGCTCATTTTCAGCACCCGAAGGTATGCGCGATAGTCACGAATCTTCGTGTACACGGCCTTTTTCTTTTCCGGATCGCGCTCCTTGCGCCATTCGTTCGTCAGCATATACAATTGCTTCTGCGTCCAACCGCGAGCTTCATCTTTGTCGATTTGCAAAAGCTCGGTGCAAAAGTAATTGATGAGTTCGTCCTCATGCTTACCGAAGTCGATATAGACGGAGCCATCATACAACGGCTTACCGTCCTTGTCGCGGAACACATCCGAAAGCATCTTCAACGTATGATCCATGCGCATCTTGAAGGTCATGAACACTGTCATACCCTTCCTCAGCCGATTCTCCACGGACTCAAAGTCCGGGTTCTCGACAACGCTCTTCGGGTATCCGGCCTGAACGGCTTTCGGATCGATCCGCACGCCGGAGACCTGGGTCTTATAGGGACGCTGCGTCCCGTAGTTCTGCGTAAGAATGTACATGAGATCACCCGTGATCAACACCGAGCCGTATTTGCCAACGCGGGCCAAACGGAGCGCATTCCGGATCGAATCACGGCACGCGTCCTCGGTAGTCAGCGAACCGACCAGGAGGCCGTTCAGCACCATAACGTTTTCCTTTTCGGAAGCCACCATGAACGGCTTATTAGCCTCATTCGTCGGCAGCTTTGCCGGCTTCAACACCTCTTCCCCGATCAACTGACGCTTCTTCTCGGTCACATCAAGCGTGGGGTCCGAAGGCGGCATCTGAGAAGGATTCGCTGCCGACTCGGACTGAGTCGGGGGGGCCTTCTTCGCCTTCTTGTCTTTCTTTTCCATTGCACTCTCCTCTTCCCTGATTTAAATGTCGAGGTACCTGCCTCTATCCTATAATTTATAGCCTCGGAAGTCAATGAAAAAACGCCTCATTCCGAGGTGCCGGAATACGAGGGAAATCCCTCTCAGATTATTCAATATTCTTGTAGCCGAATACCGCCAGGAAAACGATGACCAGGATGGCAACGATCGCGCCGCTGGCCGGAATATTCAGATAGAACGATCCGATAATGCCGAGCGCGACCGCGATCAGCGACACCAGTTCGGCTATGATGATAGTCGGAAGAAATCCCTTATGCATCTGCTGCGCGGTGACCACCGGGATGACCATCAGCGCCGAAATCAGCAGGACGCCGACAATCGGAATCGCCAGAGCGACGGTCAGCGCGGCGAGGACGATAAGCGCGATATTGATGGCGCGCGTCGGAATACCGGACACCCGCGCGGTTTCCTCGTCAAAGGTGATGAACACCAGCTCCTTGAAAAGCAGAATGACCGCAAGCGCCACCGCCGCACCGAGAATGGAAATCAGCAGGACGTCGGATGTCTTCACCGTCACGATGCTGCCGAACAGATAGCTCAAAAGGTCGACGCTGAATCCGTGCGCGACGCTGATCAGGATCAGCGCGACCGCCAAGCTGCCGGAAAGGAAGATGGACAGCGCGGTATCGCCGTATACTTTCTGGGAAAGACGGAGCCGTTCGATGCCGATGGACGAAATCACCGCGACGCCGGCGGCGGTCGCAAGCGGATTCCAGCCGAGCAGCAGACCGATCGCCACACCGGCAAGCGAAACGTGGGCGAGCGTATCGGCGATCAACGAGTACCGGCGGAGTACCAGAAAGACGCCGACCAGCGGCGCGATCGCGCCGATCATCAGACCGACTTCCATCCCCCGCACGATGAATGCGTATTGAAAAAGATTGATCATATTATTGCGGATGCAGCGACGGTTCGCCTAATGAAACAGTCAGGTCTTTGCGCGCCAGAAATTCACTCGCAGGACCGCGGTACAGCAAGGCATGATTGATATACAGAACATTCCCCGCCTCATGCTCCACCACCGAAAGGTCGTGCGTCACGAGGATCAGCGTCAACTGGAACCGGTGATTGAGGTTCTTCAGCAGCGCATAGAACTGCTCCCGCGTTTTCGCATCGACACCCACCGTCGGCTCGTCCAACACCAGGATTTTCGGATCGCTCACCAGCGCCCGCGCGATGAAAACCCGCTGCTGCTGGCCTCCGGACAGATCCCCGATCAGCCGGTGCCGGTATTCATCCATACCCACCTCCTGCAGCGCCAGCAGGATTTTCTCCTTGTCGTGCCGGCTCAGAAACCGGAACAACCCCTTCTTCGCGTACATCCCCATCGCGACGACATCCTCGACGGTGATCGGGAAATTCTGATCCACCTGCGTCACGCGCTGCGAAATATACGCGATGTCCGGCCAGTGCTTGAAGCGGTCCACATCCACGCCGAACAGACTGACAGTCCCCGTGGTCGCCGGCAGAAGGCCGAGAATGATTTTGAGCAGTGTCGATTTGCCGGCGCCGTTCGGGCCGATGATCGCCACATACTCGCCCTCTTTGACTGCAAAAGAGATGTCGCGCAAGACAACATCGTCACCATAGGTGAATGAAATATTGCGGACATCGACGACCGGTTTTGAGTTGTGATTTATCGGCATGAGAGTGCGAGGCGTAAATTTTGCAGATTCATTTCCATTTGCGTGACATAGTCCTTCCCCTGCGCGAGATCGGATGCGGTCAGGCCCTCGATCGGATCCAGCACCAGCGTCTGTGCGCCGGTTTCCTGCGCAAGCGTATCGGCAAGTTTCGGACTGATAAGTCGTTCAAAAAAGATATACCTGATATTGTTCTGCTTCACCAGCTGGGTCAACGCCGCAAGAGCCTGGGTTGACGGTTCCTGATCCGGTGAAACGCCGGTGATCGCGATCTGATTCAGGCCGTACTGGCTCGCCAGATACCCGAACGCGGCATGCGATGTCACGAAATCGGTACGGGCACACGAATTGAGTCCCGCCTGGAATTTTCTGTCCAGCGTATCAAGTGCGTTTTCAACCATTTTAGCATTTGCCTGATACGCAGCGCCATGCGCGGGATCCGCGGCGACGAAACCGTCGGCGATCCGCTGCACCTCCTGCTTCGCCAGTACCGGATCCAGCCAGATATGCGGATCGGTCACCGAAGCCCCGTTCTCGGTCAGTTTCTCATCCGCAAGCCCCTGTCCGGCGACGATCACCCGGACCGGCGTTCCGACCAGTTCGGCCGCGACCCGGTCGCCCCATGGTTCAAGCAGATTTCCGTTCAATACCAGAATATCGCTTGTCTCGATCCGCACGATGTCCTGCGGCGTCGGTTCGTAATCATGCGGCTCGGCTCCTGCCGGAGTGATATCGGTCACATCGGCATACGGTCCGCCGACCATGCTCGCGAAATAATACATCGGATAGAACGATGCGGTGACCCGCAGCTTTCCCGATGAAACGGCCGCCGGGCCCGGAGCATTGCGCCACAAAGCGACGACTCCTGCGATAACCAACGCGGCCAACACCGCCAAGTAGATGAATCTTTTCATATTATCTGCTGCACCGGGCGCAGATGCCGAAAAATTCCAATGCATGCTGCTGCACGACGAAATGTTTCTGTCTGCGGATCTTCGCTTCCAGCGCCGTCAGGCCGCAATCGCCGATATCCTCCACCGAACTGCACTTCCCGCAGATCAGGTGATGGTGGTCCGCGTGGGTGGCGAGTTCATAATGCGAATGGCCGTGATGCAGGTCGATGCGGCGGACGATGCCGGCACCAGCCAATGCATGCAGAAAACGATAGATGGTCGCCGGGTCCATGGCTGATCTGCCAGTCGCCGCGATGATC
>JAGWKK010000040.1 GCA_028865335.1 Patescibacteria group bacterium
GCGAACCGCGCGTCATTGCGCGTATGGAAAAACAAAAAAAGGCCGATACCGGCAACCATCAGCAGCATGAATTGGGCAACCTTTTGCATAGATACAGTATACGGAAAATCAAAGACAACTTCAACGGAATTTGTTGATGAAAATCACGCATTGACAATAGCAGATAAAGAGAGTATCATAATCGGAGTCGTACCTTGAGGTCGATGGTGCCCGTGAGCCTCTAGCTCAATGGGAGAGCGCTCGCTGAAAATGCGAGGGGTTCCCGGTTCAAGTCCGGGGAGGCTCACCGGCATCATCGAAACAGTAATCCGTGCGCGGCATGAGGTAGAGAGCAACACGGGATGCCCATTGGGCTCCGGTCCGGGCGAGAAAATCGCTTGCCTCTATCTCATGATGCGCATGGCAGCCGCCGTGACGCAATAAAAGTGCGCGGCTGACAGGGCGCAGGATCGCGTGTCTCGCCGGAGTGAAACCCCAAATAAGTTCCGGCGAAATCCCGTTACCGAGGTCTGGGGGTGCCGACCACGTGTGGTCCCTCGGTATACGTCATTTCACGGACTCAGCGCAGGTTCTACTCCTGCCGAGTCCGCCCCTTCCTCGCCCCTGAACGAACCACCGCCCGGCGAGGTAGTAGTACTAACTCGCTTCTTCGTGGATTGGAGAGCGAATTGTTTCCTCCCGCCAGCACCCGCTGGCGGTCTTTTTTTATAACAAAAAGCCGCATCCGAAGATGCGGCATGCTCGCTTCAACTAACAATACGGGCTTTCTTTTGCCTGTTCTATCAGCTGCTTTCGCAGATCCTCCCGATGCCTGACCAACTTCCTTAACCGGGCGCTTGCCACATCGGAACGCGATTCCAGTCTCGCGTGGAATTTCGTGCGAAGCGACGTGATGTCACAGCGACCCATCAAGACGGAAGCGCGAAGTCCTCTCGAAATCTTCGCGAAGAGCTTCCTGGCCCGCCGCTTTTTGCGCAGAGAACGAAAAATATCAACGCACGAAGAAAGAACAAGTTCGACGCTATCTGCAAGGCCTTGAAAGAGCGCCAACATACACAATGTGACGAAAATGCCGAAAAAGATGATGGGGCACAGAACGGCGGGGGCGAACCAGAGCAGCACCCCCGCGACGAGCAATGAGCATATAAGAGTTGTGAATTTCATTGCAGAAGACCTGAGGTATGCATCAAATTTGATCATCTGCTCATTCACAATCTTCGCCAACTCGTCATCAATCTTCCGCTCCATCGCCTTCCGATCCACGAGGATCTCTCCCCGGGACTTTAGCTGGGCGTCGTCGTCAACGGGAATCTGCACTTGCTTCTTCATTTAATGACCTCGTTTTTATTTGTTCATGATGCTGCGTAAAATATAAACCATTTTATAATAATCTGCAACTGCGGTCACGTTGCGTCATATTAGTCATTAGAAATTAGATATTAGTAATTGGAAATCGATTTCCGACCTTATAAACTTGATCCCGACTCTACGGACTATATGAGCCTTATGGACTTATCCCCGACCTTATGGACCTTCGACCATTCTCCCCTTTTCACTTTCCCCTTTTCACTTTACACTGATAAGTATGTTAGCCATTTACCGGAAATACCGGCCGAAAACTTTTGAAGACCTGATCGGCCAGGAACATATCGTGGAGATTCTCCGCAACGCAGCGCGACAGGACAAGTTCGCGCACGCGTATCTTTTTTACGGCTCCCGCGGATCCGGCAAAACGACGACTGCGCGCCTGATCGCAAAATTAGTCAACTGTGAAAAGCGACAGAAGGACAAAGCGTTCAAGGCGAAAGGCGAACCCTGCAACACCTGCCGGCCCTGCACTGAAATTGATACCGGTCACGCGCTGGACGTCATTGAAATAGATGCGGCATCCAACCGCGGCATCGACGAAATGCGCGACCTTCAGGAAGGCGTCCGTCTTGCGCCGACCTCCTATCCTTACAAGGTCTTCATCATAGATGAAGTCCACATGCTCACCCGCGAAGCGTTCAACGCCCTTCTCAAAACACTGGAAGAGCCGCCGACGCATGTGATGTTCATCCTGGCAACCACCGAGTTCGAAAAGGTTCCGGCGACCATTTCTTCGCGCACCCAGCGATTCCATTTCCGCAAACTCTCCCTGCAGGAAATCCTGAAGAAACTGAACGCGATAGTGAAAAGTGAAAAGTTGAAAGTGTCAGATGACGCGCTGGAACTGATCGCCGCGCTGGCGGAAGGCAGTCTGCGCGATGCCGAATCATTGCTGGACCAGATCACTTCGCTTGACCAGGACGTCGAACTGAAAGACGTGGAACGCATCGCCGGAAAGATCGGATCCAAGAAAACCGCCCAGCTCGCCGGCTATCTGCTGGATGGTTTGCTCAATGACGCGCTCGCCTATCTCCACGAAGTGGACCAGGGCGGATACAATCTCGTGCAGTTCACCAAGGACCTCATCCACTATCTCCGCAAAGCGCTGACGCTCAAGACCAATCCCGATCTTGAGAAACTCTACGCGCAGGAACTCACCGGCGACGAACTGGCCGGACTGGTCAAGCACGCGAAACTGGTCAACGAACAGAAAACCATCGCGCTTCTGAAATCACTCATCCGCGCCTACGGTGAAATGAGATATAGCCCCTTCGCTATCGTCCCGCTCGAAGTCGCGATCATCGAAAATCTGAAGAAATAAACCCGCACACCATAACGAAATCAGCCCCATATATATGGGGCTGCGTAATAGTATGATGCCAGTTACGAAGAATTATTCTTGAACCACCGGAGATGATCATCTTTCTCCTCGAATTTCGTTTGGTGTGGGGGTAAAAAAGGCGCCCCGACTTCTGTCGGGGCGCTTTACTGTTACGACTCTCTCAGATGAGGCCGAACAGCTTGTGATGCACCAGCGCGGCAGCCTCCCGCGGAAGGAACCGTACGGGGCTCCGGGTCCACGGCTGCGTGGACTGGGGATCGTACGGAACGTTGAGCTTCGGAGCGAATGTCGTCAGACCCAACTTCTCGGCGATCAGCTGGCAGCGGAAGCGATGGTGCGGATGAGCGGCGATGAAGGCCACCTTCCATCCATTCGCCCGGCACACGATCGCCATCTGGTCCAGGCACTCGTACGAGTCCAGATACTTTCCCTTCACGCGATGTTCGCGCACTATGTGGCGCACCGGAACGCAGGTTTTCTTGAGACATTCTGCGACCTCCCATTGAGCGAGTATGGGCGGGCGATGCTTTGCCCAGAACAGGCAGTCCTTGATCGCCTCCGCAATTCCGATGTTGCTGAGGCACGGCTCGCCTTTCCGCTGTCCGAACGACAACGCCAGAATCACGTCAGGAAAAAGCTGGCTCATCCCATCCTCCTTTTATGCATAATTTGTCCTGGAAATAGTATAAACTATTACAAACTCCGAGTCAATTTCATTTTCTTGTTTTTGTACCTTATTTATTCTATAGTGGAGGTATTCTTTGACAGGAGAATCACGTGCATATAGGATTCGTCCGGGGCACCTATGACGAGCAGAAGGTCTTCCATAAGGAACTGCTCTGCGAACGGCTGATCACCTATTGCGCCATGCGCCGATTGGTGCGTGCCGCGATACGCGCGGACTATGAGTTCCTGCATGCGGAACATTCGGAAACGCGCCATGTCATGATCTTCTTCCGGCGCAAACCGCTGGCGGACACATTCATCACTCTGGTCGTCGCCGGCACTGAAAAGGAAATCGGCGATCTGCAGAAGGACAGCATCATTTCGTCCCGCATCGGGAGGCGCTAAGATGAAAATCTTCAAACTGGAGCGATGCTATAACGACAGAGCGGGAGCCCCCGTCATCCTCGCGGTCGCCTTCGTGGTCGCGGAAACCGAAGAACAGGCGCGATCGATAGCCGCACAGGCGGATCATATCGGCCATCCCCGCTACGCCTGCTACTGGAAAGTGGTTTACGACCACCGCCCTCTGGTCGACTCTGAAACCAGCGGCACCCGATGTGAAGAGATCGGAACCAACGTCTACACCGCCAATAATAAGCCCCGACTCCTTTTCATCGGACCCCCTCAATGATCCACCCTTCCCGGTGGATTTTCATCGCTCAACGGAACTTGACTTATATGTTCATTTATGCTAACATAATATCGTTGCGTTCAAACGCGACGAATATGCACCCGGAGGGAGCATGATCCTGATACAGACCCGCGAAGGAGTCGTGTCGGAGGAGAGGCTGCCGAAGCAGTCGGAGGAGAGCAAGGGCAAGGTGGACGCCCTGAACATGCTGCGGATGCTCATCAGCGAGGGCTACGCCGTGAGCTTCCACTCCGACCGGAAGGTCACGCTGCAGATGGAGAAACGCTCGTCGCAGGCGAAGCCGAACGACGAGATCCCGTCGACCGTCATGTACAGGACCTTTGTGGGGTCCGTGCCCGAGATGGAGGATCTCATGGCGGAAGCCATGAAGGCGATCCCGGAGGGGATGACCGCGGCGTAAGCCGCAAAGGGGTGTGCGAGAACGCAAGTTCCGCACACCCCTCTTTTTTTATAGAAGATTATAATACGAACACGATACACATCACACGAACACCACGAATAGCGGATAGCCGATCACTAAATGCTAGTCGCTAATCGCTAAACGCTAAACGCTAAATGCTATTTGCTAATCACTTATAACTAGTCGTGGATGACTAGTGACTGATGCCTGATGACTAGTATTATGCTATGCTTGAATCAGAACACGACCGGCGGAGGAACCATGCTCTTTCCATTTCTGGTTTTCGAAACAAAGAGAGCTCAGAAGAAAAAGCGGAACAGGAAGTCCGCATGGTCCCGGGTCTGGAAGATCGATCCCGATCCGTCCCCCATCATCCTTCCCCGCAAGGATCCGAAATAGGCACGCACTGCGTGCCTTTGTTATTGACATAATCACAATTCTATGCTAGGCTATCTTCGTGGAATAGACGGGGTGTGAACTCCGGATCTACACCATGACGTTCCTGAAAAACGGGAGGTAGCGTGGTCCACATCACGAAACAGAACGGAGTGGTCGGGAGGCAGGAGATGCACTCGCTCGGCACGGAGCGCAGCAGGCCGGATTCGGCGGCGAAGCTCTTCCTGAAGACGCTGAAGGAGGGCTACTCCGTGGTCTCCTACTCCGACACGTCGGTGACGGTGGAGAAGACGTCTCCGGCGACCGGCATCCGCATCGGCCAGGTGTACGAGGGTTCCGCCCTCGACATGAAGGGCATCGTCCTCGCGGCCAAGACGTCGCTCACGCCGGCGCGGGCCTAGCCCGCAACAGAGGCACATGGGGGTTTGAACCCCCATGCGCCTCATTTTTTTGTCTATTGACATTCATGTTGTATGGTGGTATAATACTTTTTAGTACTGTCGTACCGAGGAGGGGCTATGACTCTGACCTTGTCGTTCCTGAAGACGCGGACGCAGGCCGAGCAGCAGGATCGGGAGGAGTCGCGGAAGTCCAAGCGCTGGTCCCGGATCTGGAACGTCATCCCCCGCCCGCGCGGGAGGATCATCCGGAAGCCGTAACTCGAGGAGAGAAGATGATCATCAAAGAGATCGATGACTCGGTTTGGGGACAACTGTTCACCGAATCGAACGCGCCGTTCAGCCGGGAGGACGTGGTCGAGGTCAAGGACCTGCAGCAGTCGCCTTCCGACGTCAACCAGATGAAGTTCATCGGGCTGTTCAAGCTCAAGGACGGATCCTGGGGGGCGGTCACGGGGACGTACAACCCGACGTACGACGCGGTGGAGGATGCGGAGGCGTTCAAGTGCGAGGCGCGCATGAAGGAGATCCTCTTCGCGTTCTACAAGGATGAGTGCCCGAAGCAACTCGCCGTCGCGGCCTGAACCGCCGCACAAAAGGCGCATGGGTTCGAACCCCATACGCCTTTTCTTTTCTTCAAAAATACTATATACTATTTCAATGTCCAAGATTCGCAACATAGCCATCATCGCCCACGTTGACCACGGCAAATCCACGCTCGTGGACACGATGATGAAACAATCCGACACCGATCTCGGCAAGCTTGGCGAACAGGAGATGATCATGGACTCCAACGAGATCGAAAAGGAACGCGGCATCACGATCTTTTCCAAGAACGCCGCCGTGAAATTCGGCGACACGAAAATCAACATCATCGATACGCCAGGCCACGCGGATTTCGGCGGCGAAGTGGAACGCGTTCTGAACATGGCGGACGGCGCGCTGCTGTTGGTTGACGCGCAGGAAGGGCCGATGCCGCAGACGCGGTTCGTGCTGAAGAAAGCGCTCTCCATGGGCCACAAGATCATCGTGGTCATCAACAAGATCGACAAGCCGAACGCCCGCGTGAATTACGTCCTCGACAAAGTGCTGGAGCTCTTCATCGAACTCGGCGCGACCAACGAACAGCTGGATTTTCCCATCATCTATTCGGCATCCAAACTCGGCAAAGCCGGCTACACGCCGGAACTGGAAAAGATGACGGACATCATCCCGGTCTTTGAAACCGTGCTGAAGCACGTCCCCGAACCGAAGACGAACACCGAAGGCCCGCTGCAGATGATGGTCACGTCCATCAGCTATGATAATTACAAAGGCAAGATCGGCATCGGCAGGATTTCGCAGGGAAAAATATCGAGCGGAACGCCGGTCGCGCACATCAGCCGCGAAGGCAAGACGAAAATCACGAAAGTCACCGCGCTGATGACTTTCTTGGGACTCTCGCGCATCGAAACTCCGGAAGTGGACGCCGGCGACATCGCGGCGGTCGCGGGCATCGAGAACATCAACATCGGCGACACGATCGCGGACGCGGCGAATCCGGTCCAGCTCCCGCCGATCACCATCGAGAAACCGACGGTGAAGATGATCTTCAGCGTCAACAACTCCCCCTTCGCCGGACAGGAAGGACAATACTGCACGTCGCGCAACCTGAAAGAGCGGCTGGAAAAGGAAATCGACAATGACGTCGCGCTGAAAGTGGAAGACGGCAAATCGCCGGATGAATTCGTTGTCAGCGGACGCGGCGAACTCCACCTCGGCATTCTGATCGAAAAGATGCGCCGCGAAGGATATGAACTCCAGGTCTCCAAACCGGAAGTGATCATGAAGGAAGAGAACGGCAAGACGATGGAACCGGCGGAAGACGTCTGGATCGAAGCGCCGGAACAGTTCTCCGGGACGATCATCGAGAAAATGAGCCGCCGCAAAGGTGAAATGAAGAATATGAACGTGGAAAACGGCGTTGTCTCGTTCCACTTCTTCATTCCGACCCGCGGCCTCATCGGCTTCCGCAACGAATTCCTCATCGACACCAAGGGCAACGGCATCATCAATACGCTCTTCGCCGGCTATCATCCGAAATGGGAGAATATCGAAACCAATCCGCACGGATCGCTTATCGCCCACGAAACAGGGATATCCACCGCCTACGCATTGCTGATGGCCCAGGAACGCGGTGAAATGTTCATCGGCCCGGGCGTGAAGGTATACGAAGGCCAAGTCATCGGCCAGAACGCCAAAGCCGAAGATCTGGTATTGAACGTCTGCAAACAGAAACAGCTCACCAACTTCCGCGCGAAGACCGACGCGGTCACCGACGACCTCATCCCGCCGCGTATCATGTCGCTGGAACAGTGCCTGGAATATCTCGGCGACGACGAACTCCTGGAAGTGACGCCGAAATCGCTGCGCATCCGCAAGCGCATCCTGAAAAACCAGTTGCGGAACAAATAAGAAAACCGCCTTTAGGCGGTTTTTGGTTTGTCTTTAGCGACGACATAGAAGAGCCTCCCCTGATTAAACCCATCAGCAGAAATATGAACGATTTCCTTACCTTTCTGTTCCAAATAGAAAAGCGCCATCTGAAGACCCCTGCCATGCCCGGTATTAAATCCCTCCAACTTAAACCTGAATGTAATATC
>JAGWKK010000060.1 GCA_028865335.1 Patescibacteria group bacterium
AAAATCGGAATCGACTTGGGAACAGCGAATACCATCGTCTTTGTGCCGGGACGCGGCTTTATCATCAATGAACCGACGATCGTGGCGCTGAGCCTTCCGGACAACGGCGTGATCGCGGTAGGAAAGGAAGCGAAGGATATGGTCGGCCGTACGCCGGGCGACATCGCGGCATATCGTCCGCTGAAGGACGGCGTGATCGCGGACTACTATATCACCAAGGCGATGCTGAAGTATTTCATCGCCAAGGCGGTGGGATCGTTCAATATCATCAAGCCGGATGTGGTCATTTCCGCGCCGGCGGGCATCACGCCGACCGAACGCCGGGCGATTATGAACGCGGCGAAGGAAGCTGGCGCGAAAGAGGCGTATATCGTCAAAGAACCGCTGCTGGCCGCGCTGGGCGCCGGTATTCCGATCAACTCGCACTCCGGCAACATGATCATCAACATCGGCGGCGGTACCTCAGAAGTCGCGGTCATTTCGCTGGGCGGCATCGTCTCGTGGTCCAGCTTGCGCGTGGCGGGAAACAAATTCGACCAGGCGATCATGGATTACATCAAGAAGAAATACGCCCTCCATATCGGTGAACAGACGGCCGAGCTGATCAAGATCGAAGTCGGGTCCGCGCTTCCGTCAAAGGAGCGGCTGGAGATGCGCATCCGCGGCCGCGACATCGCTTCCGGACTGCCGAAGGACATCATGGTGAATTCCAATGAAGTCGCCGAGGCGCTGAGCCAGCATCTGATGGATATCGCCGCGGCGGTGAAGAACGTCTTCAATGAAACCCCTCCGGAACTGGTCGCCGACATCATGGAAAAGGGGATCATGGTTTCGGGCGGCGGCGCGCAGCTGCGGTATATCGATGAGTTCTTCAAGCACATGACCGGCGTGGAAACCTATATCGCGGAAGAGCCGCTGTTCTGTGTCGCGAAAGGCGCGGGCATCATCCTGAATCACTTGGACGTCTACAAGCGCACGTTGCTCAATAAGCGCTAGGAATCGGTACTGAATCTGAAATAAAAAGGCGACCCTACGGGGTCGCTTTGGTTTAAGATCGTTTTTGTGGTTTCACGAAATATGAAGCTTGTTCCATTGCGGAGTTGTTTTGTGGCAGCGCCAGCAGCACCATGCATCGACAGATCTTCCATAGAGCATATCTCCTTTTAAGAAGATTTTTTTCAAATTAATTTTATGCCCGAATACTTTACAGAGTGAAACCCAGTCGCCCTTAAAAGTGAAATTCGGATCGCTGTATGCAGGAATCTGTTCCATGCAGCGTGAGCACCGATTTGAGAACCTCACCTCATCGGGATTGTTGTTTTCGAGCCACATTTTGTGGCGATGCCCAAATATCCGGCAGAGGAAGTGTAGAGATCGCTTTTTCTCTAGTTGATCCTGATCCTTTTCAGTTTCCGCCATTGGAACCTCGCTTATTTTATTGTACAGTACTAATAACGATTCTAATATGTTTATCGGCCATCGTCAATTAGTGAAGGATTTCGAGCAGCTCGCGAA
>JAGWKK010000003.1 GCA_028865335.1 Patescibacteria group bacterium
ATATGAACCTACTCTGATCCGAAAATGTATTATAGAGTTTCATATGCATACTCATGGTCAATCATTCACAGTTATCTCACGGGGTTAAGGTTTGCTTCCTGCCCTTCACTCGCTTCGCTCGGAAATGCAGAGCAAGCCCTTAGGTCACCAGCCAGCGCACCCGGCGGTTTGCCAGATGGCTCAGCGTATCTTCCTGCGGCAGCAGCGCCAGCTCCAAAAGAGAGCTCACGCAGATGAGCGGATTATCCATTTCGCCCGCTTTCATATAGTGTATCCCATATCCGAGCTTTTCGGTAATAAATTGTGTGGATAACGAGAGCAGTTTCACCGGCTTCCGGAACCGGTTCTGGAAACGGGATGAGAACAGGACCGGCGGCATCTCGGCGATGGTGTTCACATACACCTCCGACGGATCGTCCCCCACCATGGATTCGATGCCGTTCGCGAATGAGGTCAGTTCGGTCACCAGCATCGGCTCGAATTTCCGGGAGAAGCCTCCGGACATGTTTTCGGTCGCATATAAGCGGATCAGCGCGCGGCTGGTGTCGGGATCCAGATGGAAATACCGGCTCACCGATGACGGCAGATGGTCGCCGCCCCAGTCGAACCAATCCTGATGGCCGAAGCGCTGGCGCAGCGACGCGAACACCGCCGTATGTTTCGGAAACAGATTCGCGACATAGAAATCGCCGTCGCCCCGCACATGCGAAAGGATATGCGCGAGCGCAGTCCCCGCCTCCATCATCAGCACGATATTCTCCTTCGGCAGCAGTTCGCGGATGTCGCGCATGAACTCGCGCGGCACGAAGGTCTGGCTGAAGAAGATTTCCACCGACTTCGCCTTGAAGCCGATCGGATTCACGACGCGATGTCCGTCAATCCTGATGTCGCGGATACGCACATCGGTCAGCAGCACGTCCACTTCGTCGATATTCATCTTCTGGGACACCTTGAAGCGGTGTTTGTCGAAGAACCGCCAGATCGCCTGCGAAATCAGGTTGTCCAGGTCGGCTTCGTCGATCACCTCTTTCGCGTTCTGCCGCACCAGGGAGACCGACGCGTACATCGTCGTCGCCAGGCGCGAATCCAAAGCCAGGACGATCTTGTGCGTCTTCGCGTTCGGGATCCTTCGTAAGATTTTCTTGACTTCTTTGAGTGCCGCGAGCGGCGTATCATCGGCGGCAGTCGCCTGCCAGGTGCGCGCTACGGTGATTTGTTTATGAGAAAAGTCGGTTCTAAGAACAGTGACCCTGATATCGCGGCCCAGGATTTCAACCACGATATACTTATCACCTTTCAAAAGCAATTGTGAAAATATGTGTATGACGTTTGTGTGTAATTTCACGTATCATTATTATACCATCTTTCGGGCGGCGGGAATAGGCATCAAATGTAGCAAAAACCCCGCTTAGCGGGGCATTAAGAGTCGGATCTTTTCGGCAAACAGGGCGCGTGAAGCTTCGTCAAAAAGTCTTCCGCCGGAACCCTTAAAATACATAACCGTTCCGGGAACTTCGGAGTGTCCGATTCCGAAGAGATGCGCCTGTTCATGAACGCACGCAAGAGCGATCTGCCAGAGATGTGCGCGCCGAAGCGCGTCGGTATAAGTGACATCCGGCTCCGGCGCAGTACCGACAACCATCACTCCGCTTCCCAAGCCGGCTTTGAAATCAGAGTCTCCCGTTCCGCCATCCCCCCTGCTCAACAGGCCGGAAACAAATAAGCACGCGCTCCCGGGAATATCCGGCTGCTTCTCGCGGGCCTCGCGGAGCAGACGATTTCTTACGATGGACGGAATCGGACTGGCCGAAACCGAATGATGCCATTGCATGATCGGAACCAATCCCGTGTAATACCCGAACGGAAGCTGATTATATTCCTGAAAAATGCGATTGGCACAATCCAGGATATGAGTCGGGAAAATACCGAACCGCGCAAGATCAGTGCGCGCCGAATCATCGAGATAGATCACTACGCGCTTCTGCCATATATAAGAAGGAAGGTCCATCACCATCCTCTCTTTCAGAGACCTGCTCAGAGCATACGCAATCAGGAGTCCGAAATCAAGAAAAAGCCCCACACCTACCAGTTATGTGCGGGGCGTAAAAACGTCCAGCTTCTCCTGAAGAATCGTCAGAGATCTTTTGTCGAAATAAGAATTGGCAACCCCCTTCCACCGATACATGAGAGTTCGTGAATCATCCTCAATGTGCTCGGTGACTCCGTAGAGATGCGCCTGCTCATGCGCGACAACCCGGGCCATCGCGCGCAACTGCCGAAGTCGAAATGGAGACAGGTCATCCGGGATTCCCCAGTCCGCAATCTTTTGCCGAAAACTCTTCCGAGGGCCGGCGACACCGATCAGCATCGGACCGGTTCCGAATCCCGGAATCACGAACTGATTGGGCACTACGCCGCATCCGAGTTCGACCCGACCCGTAAAAAAGACGGCAATGTCGGGTTGCGCCGACTCCTCTGAGAATTCCTGTTTTATGACCGAAGCACACCGGTCCAGGAATTCGTCATAACTCTCCAACTCCGGAATATCATAAGCGAAGGAAAGATTGTGAAGCCACAACGATATCGAACACGATTCCAGATCATACGGCAGATGCAAATCATTCATGCGGAAAATCCGTACTGCCTCGGCAAGAACCTCGGTCGGCCGGATGCGATAGTACGTCAGCATGTTCATCGCCGACAAATCGCAATAGATCCCGATCCGTTTCGTCTTGGCCGTCAGCGCCTTATGCACGCAACACCTCGGTTAACGATCTATTCAGAGAGTACAGCTTCCGCACCGCAAAATCAAATAAAAAAACGGCTCCTTACGGAGCCGCGTCCAGCCAGTGCCGGGAATAGTCACTGTCCAGGGATTTCACGAATTTCTGTTCATACTTCGAGCCCATCGCCCGGAACTCGTCGAGCATCTTTCGCGCGGTACCTTTCAAAAGATCGGGCGGCACTTGGGCAAAATGAGCTAAGAACGCCGTGTGGATGTCCCAACCATCCACGACCTCCCTCCGCCAGATTCGCTCCAGCAAACCGACTACGCATTCCTTATCTTCGTTCCGGCGCAGATACATCTCAAGCAGTAAGCGAAAAGCGTACGGAGCCGTCTCCGGGATATCAAGAAGCTGGAAGCAGACCCAGGATTCACCTGAGGCGCGAAGATACGGCATCGCCGCGCGCATCGCCGAACTGCGTAGGCACTTGAGACGGAAAGTCGCCAAGGTGATCCCGAGAAAGATCGATGCGGCTTGGCTGAATTCGGGTATCCCGCCGCACACATCAACCACATGGGATGCCTGGAATGCGACATAGCGCGAATCAGGACGCCCCCAGTAATTGCGCACGGGAACCTTCACCAGCGGCTTCCGCAGCAGAAGCGCATACACGCGCAGGCAGGCCTCGATAGCCGCGGGACGCAATGCGGGATATCCCTTCTTGGTGATGATCTCTATGACCACCTCAGGAGGTGCTTCACCCGCACGCCCATCGGAGGTCACCTGCGGAAGCGTATCCTTCCAGAGAATGCGTTTCTTGAAAAAAGAAACCTGTTCCTTGAACGTTTTTTGGGAAAGTTCCTCAAAGAATTTCTTATTCATCACGCCACTCTCCCGGATTTAAGAGGATCTATCCCAAAAGATACTCCGCCGGAAAACAAAAATCAAACCGCGCCGTTCCGAAGCGTTCCGGAAATGAGAATAAAAAAGACGGCTCAACGCTGAGCCGTCTCTGTCTGCAGTTCCTGCACCTTATTCACCAGATCGTCCACCAGAAGCTTGGCCGCATGCTTCGCCATCCAGGCCTTGCTGTGCCACCGCGACTCGGTGACCGTCTGGCTGAGAGGCACGATCCTGATCTTGTACCGATCCGGAATGTGCACCGCCAGCGCGGACTCGAGCTTCGCGGGACTCCCGTCCGCCGACCGGATGTACGCCATCTTCATGGTGAAGAAGTACAGCATCCGCCGACGGGAGAGCTCGTTCCAGGTCGCCGCGACCAGGCTGTCCGCCAGCATCTTCTGGTCAGGCGAGAGCCGCTTGATCGCGGACGCCTTCTTCGCGGAGTACCGGGCGATCTTGGACTGAGGAGCGTCGAGCCGGGCATAGACGTCCACGTAGCTCGACACCGCCCCGACGCCGTCCGCGCCGCAGGTGGCGCTGAATGCCGGCTTGCAGCTGAACAGCATGCATCCGGCCACGGCCGCGAGAGTGAGTCGCTTCATGCTTCCTCCTTGGGAATTTAGTTCTGGCACGTACTGAGAACAAATGATACTCCTATTTTTGCAAAAAGTCAACCCCGCACCTTTCGAGGAGTGTGGGGCTGCAGAAGGTGCTACTCCTCGAAAGGTGCGGGGTCAACCCGGTAAAATTGACATCTCCAACATTACCTGATACTATATTTCTGGATCGTTAAATACTCAAAAAACGGAGGAAGTATGCAGATCAGGAAAAACTCCTGGCACTACAAGGTCTGGGCTTGGTCCCACCTTGCAGCATCGGACTGTAAGCATCAGGACGGGGAAACGTCGCTCTGCCGGTATTTCTGGAGAGTAGTGCTCGCTCTGTTCTGGCTTCCGATCACAGCGCTGTATCTCTTTGCGGGCAAGATGATCTGGATTTCCATGAACTATCTTTCCCTCTTTGCCATCCCTGAAAGTAATTACTATTGGCACCCTCTTGTACTCGATAGCTGCTGCGATATGGATTCTTATGGCAAACTTACGTTCTTCTTCAGCACTGGGGGAAATATTGTCTGGGCATCCCTTATCCTGATATCGATCAAGGTGATAGAGATCATTCGCGTAAACGGCGCACATTGGCTCATCCTCACTTCCTGCTACTGGCTTTCCATGGCAATCGCAGTCATTGCAGGACTCGCCACAGTAATAATGATGCCCATGATAGCCAGGCGAGCTTATAAGAAACGGGAGAAGAAAACGGATGACGAACCCTCGCTGATTGCCGCTTATCTCAAGGCGGCGAAAGACAACGTCTGTCCGGTCATCAACTTTACGGACTGATCCAACAGCCCCGCGAACACAGAGATGTTCCGGGGCTTTTTATATATCTCAACAGAAGTTTTGAAACAAAAAAACGGCTCCTTACGGAGCCGCGGCTATCAATTGACGAAATGATCGCTGGGCTGTTCTTGAACCAGCTCATACAGAGCCGGGTGGGCGTAGATCACCTTCTTTTTTGCAAAGCCGAGCGTCAGAATCTTCCGCAGAAGACTCGGTTTCTTGTACACCATCAGAATGCTTTGCTTGTCCATGGTGTAGGAAGCGGTATATGAAACGCCCGAAGTCTTCTCGATCAGCAGCTGCGAGGTCACATCGCTCAGTACGCCCTTCATGCAGAACGGGGTATCCAATCTATACTGATACCTCCTCGGCGGGTGCATCAACCTGACGCTGTTCAGATCACGGTCGATCCGTGCGACATTCAGGAAATACTCCCGCATCGGCATCGCGGGAATCCAATGCGAGTAACAGACAGTCACCTTCTGGTTCTTCGCTTCGCGCAATTTGAGCCAACAGGCAGGAGATCCGCTGATACACTCGGCGGAAGAAGTTGCAGAGCAGATAGCCAGCGCCACCAGCAAAAGCACGATCTTCTTCATTTCCATTCCTCCATTTTTGTTTTGAAACTACCGCATTTATACTATTAAAAATTCATATTCCTGTCAAACAAAAACGGCTCCTTACGGAGCCGCACGCTGATCCTGCAAAACCTTTTCCAACTTCTTCGCCAGTCGCTCGGACAACTCCGATGCCATCGCCGCGGGATTGGCATTCCCGGATTGCCCGCTCACCATGTCCCGAATGACGAAAGTTTTCATCGTCCCGTTCCGAGCGGGAACGTTGATCATCAGAGAAACGTTCAGAAGGCTATCCCCATGGTGTTCCTGAGGAAGGTACGACATCTTCATGCTCAGGAGGTAGGGGGCATTCTCCTTCTTGTCCGACATGTCCCAATCGGCCATCTCGTAGCCATCCTTCATCAGCCGGGAGCAGGTAGCCCACATCAGACTGACCGCCATCATCTTCTCCGCGACGTAAGGTTCTTCCCCCGAGGGAGTGTCCCAGTCGAGGCGAAGGAGTTTGGATCCCCGAAGCTCGGGATAGTTCCATCCGAAGGCATAGATGTCGACGTAGCCGCGCAGCAGGACGGGCTTCGCCATCGGCGCCGCCGAAGCGATGCCTGATACGACCGCCGACAACGCAAACGCCGCCAGCAACTTCTTCATCTCACCACCTCTCCTGTCCAGATTTGTTTCTCAAACGTCCGGTAGTATCGTACTAGATTCCGGGAACTTAATCAACCGAAAATCGGATGCGGCGGGCGCCGGCACCGACCGATTCCTGCTTCCCGATCTTGAACTTCCCCACTTCCAGAGTATGCGTCACGTGCGGACCGCCGCAGAATTCCTTGCTGAACGCCGACGCGAGATCATGCCCCGCAAAATAGACCTTCACGCGGTCTCCGTACTTCGCCTTGAAGAAATAAAGTGCGCCGGTCTTCTTCGCCTCCTCGATCGGCATTTCCACATACTGCATCGGCAGATCCTGTTGCACCGCGCCGTTGACGAGATCTTCCACTTTCTTCACTTCCTCGTCGGTCAGTTTCCGCGGGAACGAGAAATCGAACCGCGCCCGCTGGGCGGTGATATCTGAACCCATCTGATGCACGTCGTCGCCGAGCACTTTGCGGAGCGCCGCCTGCGCCAAGTGCGTCGCGGTATGCAGCCGCGTCACTTTCTTCAGCTCCTCCTCATCAGCCGCCTTCAGCTCGCCGGTGTCCAGCAGCAAACCATGACCGCCGAATTTCTTCTCGGCTCCCGCGCGGGAGATTTCCTGATGCTTTTTGAACTCAGCCTCAATATCCTCCGCACGCACGCCTTTCACCTTTGCCGGAACCAGCTCCTGCAGCAATTCGAACGGCAAGCCGAAGGTTTCGTAGATCATGAACGCTTCCTGCGCGGAGATCGTGCCGTATTTCTCGATTTCCTTCACGCCCAGCGCCAGCGCTTTTTCAAACTTCGTCTTCTCCGCGACCCAGACATCGGAAATCTCATTCGTCTTCGTGATTTCCGGATAGGTATTGCCGAACACCTGCTGGACCGCGGTCAGCACCAGCGGGAACAGATCCGCATGGATATCCCGTATGATTCCGTACACCAGTACGCGTCGCAGCAGGCGGCGCAGGACATATCCCGCCTCCTTGTTGGACGGACGCACGCCGTCGGCGATCAGAAAGATGGACGAGCGCAAGTGGTCAGCCAATACCCGCACCGTCTTATCGTCCAATCCCGGATGCGCGTCGCGGATCGTCGCCACTACCGGCAGGAACAGATCCGTATCAAAAACCGTATCCGCTCCCTGCAGCATCACCGCCAGCCGCTCCAACCCCATACCCGTATCAATGCCCGGTGACTCCAGTTTCTCCAATGTCTTGTCCGGCTTCGCATAATACTCATTGAATACCACGTTCCAGATTTCCACGCCGTTACCCGCCAGCGCATCCTCGGCATTCGCGGCGATATAGATCTCCGTCGTCGGTCCGCACGGCCCTTCATTGCCCGTCGGTCCCCAGAAATTATCCGCTCTACCATGCTTGAATATCCGCTCCTTCGGCAGACCGATCTCTTCATGCCAGATCCTGAACGATTCCTTGTCTTCGGGAACCCCGTGCTCGCCCGCGAAAATCGTGACATACATCCGCTCGCGGTCGATACCGAGGGTATTCACCACGAAATCATAGGCGTAGTGGATCGCTTCTTTTTTGAAATATCCGCCCCGCCCGCCATCGCTACACTCCTGCGTTGCGGGCGCGGCAAATGAAAAATTGCCGAGCATTTCAAAGAATGTCAGATGTGTCCGGTCACCCACCTCTTCAATATCCGATGTCCGGAAACACTTCTGGACTGATGTCGCATTCCGCGAACCGAAATCGCGCATCGGATCCGCCTTGCCGACGTAATACGGCTTGAACTGCTGCATCCCGGCGGTAGTCAAAAGAACCGACGGATCGTCGGGCACGAGCGACGAAGACGGCACGACCGCATGGCCGTGCTGTTTGAAATATTCCAAAAACTTCTTCCGGATTTCACTCGCTTTCATAAAAGTTGTCTTTTGATAATATCACGAAAAAATGAAACAAAAAAGCGCCTCCCGGCGCCGTATTTGCTATCTGCTATTAGCTATTGGCTATATGCCATTTTTACTGATTGAACGGCAACACGCGGTTGATCAGCGGTTCGGAAGCGAGTTTCGCCGCCGCCGCATCGGTCGCCTGCTGAATCAATCCCGCAATAGTCACATCCGCCTGCTCCAAAAGCAAGTCAGCATTTCGGAATGCCGGCGTGACCTTATCCGTATTGATCTTGCCGCTCGCCAGATCAGAAAGCTTCGCGATCGACTGCGCCGCCTGATCCAACTGATCAGCCGTGGTCGACGCTGTGTCCTGATTCAGATTATTGTCAGCCGCGCGCTGCGCAAGAGCGTCGTACGAAGATTTCAATCCTCCGATTTCGCCGTGCAACGTATCATAATCGGCGCGCGCGTAATACACCAAAGCATCCTGCAACGACGCCAGCACCAGACTCGCCTGTCCCGCCGCATCGGTATATTGCCCCGCATCAAACGAGACACTGACTTGCGTCGCATTGAACTTCGCGTGGCTGACCAACGAGGACGCCGTGGCGCTTTTCACGCCCGATCCGGCAGCAGCTGCGCGCTGGATCAGTTGATCCGATTCGTCCATCATGCGCTGCACTTCCGGCTTACTGGCGGATTTCGCATCAGCCATTGAATCCAACAGATGCTGACGCACGATCGCCAACGTATTCTTGAGATCGGAATTGTCCAACTGTTCGCGGATCTCATCCAAAAGAACCAGCGTGCGCACCTGATCGCCAGGAACCTGATCGAACAGATTCGGTACCGAAGACGGGTCCTGTTCCATTTTCGCGATGACGCGCATCATCAGCCGGTCATGCGCCAAAAGAACCGTCGTACCCGAGGGCGCATCACCGAGTTTATCCTGCAAACGATCCAAAACGCGCGCAGCCATCATATCATCTTCCAGATTCGTCTGATCGCCGAGAAGCGTATCGAGACGGGCATGCAGCGCTTCCGGAGTATCCAGTTTCGTTATCGCATCCGCCGTCATGCCGGCCAACCGGTCGCTTAACGATTCCAAACGGTCGCGCAAACCCGCGTCCGCGGATGCTTCCGATTCATCGAATAGAACCGTATGTTCCAATTCGGCCTTCACAATGCGCGTCATCAGGTCGCTCACTGCCGGCGTCGCCGTCGTGTCGTTGATCGCCGCCACATCCTGGCTCAAGCGGTCGATGCTCTCACCATACAGATCGGTCGCCGACTTCACATTCTCATCGGAACCATCCAGCACCTGCTGCAGCTTGTTCAGTTCGCCTGCTTTCTGATTGAGGATATCTAACTCCAGATTCGCCTGATTGACCGGATCGGTCGTCATCGCCCGCTGCACGGTGCGGGTAATGTTTTTCAGGAAATAGAACGGATTGGTCGGCAACAAGCCCGGATTCTCAACCGACGGGTCGGCATTGAAAAAACTGAATCCGAAAGCCGCATGTGCCGCCGGCGCCACGCCAAAAGCCCCTACTATTGCCAGTAAGGCGGCCCGAGCAGCCCAAAAACGTATACCGCCGTTAGATTTGCCCATAAATTGTCCTTCAAATGAAAGGATCTATGGAGAATAGACCCTGTTGTTTGCGTATTGAATTATTACCCACCCTCACTTCCTCACCCCCTGAGTATAGCATATCGGCCCTGAAATTGCCAGACCCCGGTCAAGTCGGCCTGCATAAAAAAGGCCCCGAACTTTCGCTCGGGGCCCGGCTGCGACTGCGGGTTTCTCCTCAGGTCGTATGCATTGGACATGGCCGCTGCATAGCTAGTCGGCGCCTGGGAAATGACGAGGTTGGAGGGCCGTATCCTCGTCACGACTCTGTCGCTCCGCTATCGCTAAGATCAAGGTGCTGCGTCTCACCGGGGGCTCCCTTTGCAGGGATCCTCCACCGGCTTTGATTTACTTAATATAGCATATCCAAATTATATTGTCAATAGCCTCAGTAGTCATTAGTGATTAGATATTAGAAATTAAAAATCCCGCACTCGCGGGATTTTTTCATTCTCATCACTCAAGCGAGGCTATCCTTTTGGAAAGAAACTGCCGGAGCCGGGCATATCATTTTTCCTTATGGCCCGGCGAGGCGTAGGCGGATCCGGCAAAAAGCCGGAAAACGCCGGTTCTTTCAAAAGCGATAGTCGAGCACTAGTAGCCTTCCAGCATATGCGACTTCCCGTGGGACTTGATCCGGTTCAGCGCTTTCGCCTCAATCTGGCGGATGCGTTCGCGGGTGACCGCGAATTCCTTCCCCACTTCTTCCAGGGTGTGCGTGATGCCGTCTTCCAATCCGAAGCGCATCTGCAGGATCTTCTGCTCGCGCGGGGTCAGGTCAACCATGATGCTCCTGATGCGCTCGCGCAACAGGGTCTGCGATGCGATCTGCGCCGGCGTCAGGCTGTGCTGGTCTTCGATGAATTCAGCCAGAGACGACTCGCCTTCGTCATCTTCGCCCACCGGCGCCTCCAACGATACGACTTCCTGTGAAATCTTCTGGATGTGATGCACCTTCTCCACCGGAAGATTCATTTCAATCGCAATCTCCTCCGGCAGCGGATCGCGGCCGAGTTCCTGGACCAGATGGCGTTTCGCCTGGGTGTATTTCGAAATCGTTTCCACCATGTGCACCGGAATGCGGATGGTGCGGGACTGGTCGGCGAGCGCGCGGGTGATCGCCTGGCGGATCCACCACGTCGCGTAGGTTGAAAACTTGAAACCGCGGCGGTAATCGAACTTCGCCACCGCGCGGGACAGACCGATGTTCCCTTCCTGGATCAGATCCAGAATGCTCAGATGCGGACTGCGGTTCACATAGCGCTTCGCGATGGACACCACGAGACGGAGGTTCGCTTCGATGAATTTCCGGCGCGCCTCCTTATCACCCTTTTCCACGCGTTTGGCGAGGTCTTTCTCTTCCTGTCCGGTCAGCAGCTTGATCTTGCCGATCTCTTTCAGATAGGTCTGCACGGAATCGGGAATTTCGCCCTCGATGCGGTCGGCGCGCTCCAATTCCTCCTTGGATACTTCGTCCTCTTTCGGAAGCTGGATCAGCTGGCTGGTTTCCACCACTTTGATGTTCGCCTCCTCGAGTTTCTGGTAGATGCCTTCCAGCAGCGAGACGTTGTCCTCGATCTGGGGGAATGCCTGGAGCACTTCGTTGTCCGTCACGAAGCCACGGCTGCGGCCGCGGGCGATCAATTCATCCAGACTGTCCGCCGCCACCTGTTCCTTCTTGCTCAGCTTGGGTTCCTTGCCGGTCTTCTTCTTTACGGAAAAATCAGGCGGAACTGCCGGACGGGCGGACTCTCCCGTTTTCTTCGCCGCTTTGGCGGGACGCTTTTTCAGCGCTTTCTTTTTGGTCGTTTTCTTTTTTGCCGTCTTCTTCCTGGCGGCTTTCTTCGCCTTCTTTTTCGGTGCGCGCTTTTTCGCCGGCTTCCGCTTCGCCGCGGGTTTCTTCTTTTTCTTCAACGGCTTGCGGGCCGCCTTCTTCATCTTTTTGAGTTTCTTTTTCTTCATAGTATATAAATGGTCGCGAATGCGTGTTCATACGTTACCACACGCTCGCGCCTTATTCAAACTCCCGTCCGTCCGGAGAAGTCACGCCTATGCGCCCTGCAATTCCCGGGACACCGCGGCGAACTCCTGCATCGCCTGCTGCAGCTTCTGGTCGTCACCGCTGCGCTCCAATGTCCGGATGGACTCGCTGAGTTCCTTGCGCCGGTCTTCGAGATAGGTGATTTTCAGGCGGCGGAGCAGGACGCCGATCTCCTTCTCCAGGGACTCCACGTCCATGTCCTGATTCTCAAAACTGAATTTCATGCTGATCGCGCTCATCAGATCCTCGATATCCTTGCGCCGGAGATCGTCGGGCCGGGTGAAGTCGCGATACACATCGGCATACGCCGGCGGGAAATACTGGACATAGTCATTGAGCATCTGCAGATCGCTCTTCAGGTGCAGCATGATGCCGAGCAGGCGGCGCAGGATGATATCCCGTCGCGTCGCCTCGCGGTCCGCCGGAAGCGCGGCCTTCGGTGCGGCCGCCGCGGCAGGCGCGGGAGCGGCCGAAATGGCAGTCATCTCGTCCACCAGCACGTCTTCGTTCATCTTCACGCGGTAGGACAGCTCGCGGATCCAGTAACTCCGGTCGATCGGACTGGAAAGTCCGCGGATCTTGGCGAGGATGAGCCGGATCGCCTGTTTCTTCAGCTTCAGATCGTCGGACACTTTCTCCATATACTTCTGGAAGTAGTATTCCATCGCGGGCTTCGCACTCTTCACCAGTTCCGCGAGGTGGCCCGGCTGTTTCCGCGCGACATCCGCGGGATCTTTCAGCTTCGCATCGTCGATCACCAGCAGCTTCACCG
Source organism: Patescibacteria group bacterium (assembly GCA_028865335.1). GTDB lineage: Bacteria > Patescibacteriota > Minisyncoccia > UBA6257 > 02-FULL-45-10c > REEB48. The sequence continues at coordinate 12,545 of JAGWKK010000003.1, forward strand.
TGAAGTCGTGCGCATTCGCCATATCGATCGCCCGTTCCGCAGCCGCCTGTCCCGCCTCATCGGCGTCAAAACTCAGCACCAGCTCGTCCGCCACGCGGCGCAGCATCGTCAGATGGTCGTTGGTCAGCGCGGTTCCGGATGTCGCCACGATATTCTTCACGCCGTCCTGCCACGCCATGATCAGGTCCATCTGGCCTTCCACGATCACCGCCACATGCGCATCGCGGATATCGCCTTTCGTCTTATGGAAACCGTACAGGATCCGTGATTTCTGGAACACCGGGGACTCCGGGCTGTTCACATACTTCGGCGCCACGAATCCTGAGCTCGTCGAAGGATTGCCCACATGTTCATTTTCACTGCCGGGCATGATCCGGCCCGTGAACCCGACCACCTTACCCGTGTGGTTGTGGATCGGAAACATGATGCGCGCGCGGAAGCGGTCCCGGTACATTCCCCGGTCCGTCTTGATCGCGAGCCCCACCTGCTCGATGTCGGCGACCGGAAAGCCCTGTTTGATCAGATGCTTCATCAGCTGATCCGATCCGTCGGGCGCCACGCCGATTTCAAACTCCTTGACCGTCTCCGGCTTCAGGCCGCGCTCCGCGAGATATTCGTTGACCTTGGACGCCATGCCCAGCTGCGAAACGAAAAAGTCCTTCGCCGATTCCAGGATGCGGTATGACTTCTGCGACGCCTGGAAATCGCGGTCTCCGCCCGGCCGCATTTCAATCCCCGCCTTGTCCGCCAGAATCTTCAGCGCGTCGTAAAACTCGATGTTCTCATATTTCATCAGGAACTTGATGATGTCGCCGCCTTCGCCGCAGGTTCCGAAACAATGCCAGGTCTGCCGCTCCGGCGACACCATGAACGACGGCGTCTTTTCCTTGTGGAACGGGCAGAGGGCTTTGAAATTCTTCCCCGCCGGTTTGAGCTCGATATAATTCCGAAGAAACTCGACGATGTCGAGTTTTTCTTTTACCTGCTGGGCGATATCGGAAGACATATATTAAAAGTATAAAGTGGAAAGGTAAAAGTTAAAAGTCAGGAAACCGATAAAATAAAACCCCTTATCGGGGTTTGTGTTTTTTAAGAATCTTGATGATTTCCTTTCTTGCTTTCGCTTTCCGCTTCTTGAGGTCCGGAGACTTCGCCACCTCAGCCCGATAGATGTCCATCTTGAGCCGATTGATCTGCTCATGCCATGCCTCCTGGTAATGAGGGCACATGAACGAATCATGCAGGCGCTTCGCGCCGCCCATCGCCATGGCCCAGCTGGTTGGACCCAGCACATTTCTCTTCACTCTCATCGGCGAATTGCACACTCCGCAAACTGCCGATTGCACCGCACCAGGGTCAGGAAACCAGTAACCGACGTTCCCGTGCCAATCGATCTTCATTGCTCTACTCCCATTTCCTGAGCTCCCTATCGGAGCATACAGGGCTTGATTTTTCTTTTCAAGTGATATATGCTATATTCTATCTTATGTCGGGTAGTAGAACTGCGATGAGTATATAACCCCTCTTCGCCGACGACTATCTTGCATAGGCCGTTTACAATTCATTCACGTTCCGACTATAATTAAGACGTGTTATATACTGCGAAGAGTATCGCAGTTTCACTACCCGATATGAAACAGTGCGCATTCTGTGGCAAGGGACACTTTATGGGAGGTACCCGTAAACTGCTCCGCGGCCACTACAACCCGACGAATTGGTCACGAAAGCAGGCAAACCTGCAGTGGTTTTCCGAACCCGGAAAGCCCGGCAGAGTGAAGGCGTGCGTGAAGTGCATCAAGCTCCGCAAAAAGAAAGCATAACGAAAAACAGCCGCAGGGCTGTTTTTTCGCGGCCTTGCCGGTATGCTATAGTCACAACATGAAAAGATTTCCCAGACTGCTGTGGGCCATACTCGTCTTCGCATTCATCATCCGGGCGTGGAATCTTGCCGCGCCGGACATGGCCGGCGACGATGCGACGTACGCATTCCGATCGGTCGGCTACGTGGATTTCATCGCAGCCGCCAATCGCCAGTCGACGCCGGTGACCTGGTTCGATGAACCGCAATGGTGGCAGTCGCTTTCGTTCCACGACGCGCCGCCGCTCGTCTTCGCGCTGGAACACGCCTCGTTCGCGTTCTTCGGCGACAATGCCGTCGCCGCGCGCGTACCGTTCGTTCTCGCCGGGACGCTCTCCGTTTTCGCTATCTATCTGCTCGGCGAATTCATCGGCGGAGAATCACTCGGCCTCGCCGCAGCCGCGATCATGACGTTGCTGAATTATCCGGTATGGCTTTCCCGTATCGGCTACCTGGATGGCATGCTCATCCCCTCCATCCTGTTCTCGCTCTATTTCTTTTTCAAGGCACAGAAACAGCCGCGCAATTATTGGTACTGGGGGCTTGCCTGCGGCGCGGGACTGCTGACAAAATATACTTTTCTTTTTCTCGGTCCGGTATTTCTCGGCGCGCTGCTGATCCGGCGCCGGCAGGCATTCAAATCCCGGGCGTTCCTCCAGGGATGCGCGATTGCGGTCCTGCTGCTCATGCCGGTGATTCTGTACAACGTCGGAATGTTCCGGGCCCGAGGACATCTTGATGCGGCGCTTTCAACGCTCATCGGCCAACACCCCGCCGACTTCGCCGGACTGGTGCGCACCGGCGGATTCAACGCACTGGGCGTCCTCACTCAGTTCATGTCCGGCGGCGCATTCTCGCCGACTGTTCTCCTCTTCGCCGCAGTAGGCGTCGGAATACTCTACGCCACCCAATCGCTGGAGGTTTTCACAGTACTGATCGGCGGATTTCTGATGGCTCTCGCAGAGCTGTCCGTCATCGGCGGAATCGAATGGTACGGCGCGATCCTCGTCCCCTTCGTCGTTCTCTTCACCGCGCTTGGTGCCGTAACTCTGTTCCGCTATCTCAAAAATAAAATCGGCAATATCGCGACAATCGCCATCATCGTTCTGCTTGCGGGAATGGAATTGACCGCGACCATCCAGAACCAGCTCTTGGCGCATCCGTTGGTCGCCTCCCCGCTTCTTCCGACTGCGTTCTCCTCACCGCATAACGGCTATGCCGAACTGGAAAATTACATCGGGCGATTCTATGCCGACCACGCCGCTTCGTCGGCCATCATCACCTATCAGGAAGACGGAAAACAGCTTGCCGATTATCAGAAATCAGCGATCCTGGCGCGTTTCGGCGGAACCGTCACCGGTCCGACCCAGGATCAGCTTGTCCTCTACGATGAGCGCATGAATTGGTTTGCATCGTTATGGACCTTCGAGCGCCGGCGGCTGTATGACGCGGAGCCGATCCAGTCATTGTGGCAATTTCTGGAAAAGACGGACGGCGCGCATGATTTTTCATTCTACCGGAACTTCGGCATGAAAACCGCGACGATCATTCTCACCGCCGAAAATACGCAGGACAATACTCAAGTGGATCATGCCGCAGACGTCAGCGCATTCGCACAGAAAGTGGAAAGCGTCCTGACGCCGATCGCCGAAATCCGGAACGCGGACGGCCGGGTGGCATTCCGGGTATATACGCTTTCGCTACAATAAAAATCGGGCTCGATTCCCGGCACAGAAATAAAATATTCCGCACATGCGGAATATTTTATTTCTGTCGGGCCGCCGGGAATCGGACCCGGGCTGCAAGACCCCCAGCCTCGCGTACTACCATTATACTACGGCCCGCTTCTCCGCCAGGATACCGCAAATATTTTCTCCGCGCAAACAAAAAACCCCGCGGTGCGGGGTTACTTCATCAGCGGAAGGACTACGTCGAACATCCGTTGGACGTCGGCCTCCTCGCCGGTCATCGTGACCACCTTATGCGGAACATGGGAAGGCAGGACGAAACGCTTCGCCTCGGCGATCTTCTTCGCCACCTTCTGGGGATCCATTTCTTTGCGGCGCAATAGATTGCGGGCCAGCACCTCGTCCGAAGCGGGCTTCAGAACGATGAAGGAAATGTCCAGCTCTTCGCGCGCGGCGTAATACGCCATCGCGCCTTCGGGCGTTAACGCGAACATGCCGTTGAACGACTGAAGCGTCTCCTTCACCGCATCGAGCGATGAGCCATAGGCAACACCGAGATAATCGCTATATTCGAAAAAGGCCTGATGACGAAGTCCGTGATCGAATTGGGCGCGGCTCACATGATGATAGTAATCTGCGTCTCCCGGATCGCGCATCGGGCGCGTGGTGACATTTCGAATAGGGCGTATCAAAGCGCCGCAATACGACCAGAGCCTATTCATGCAATAGTTCTTTCCCACCGCGCTCGGACCGACGAAAACAATCAATCGGTGATAGCGCGAGCGGACATCCGCAAACACATCGCCGTACTCGGGCAGTAGGCTCAAGCGCGCATATTCAGGATCCCACCTCTCAAAAAAGGCTTTTCCGGAATCATCGTAGCGGAAGATCCGGATGCGGGGATATTTCTCCCATGTCACCCGATCTCTCACCTCTCCCATGACGCCCTCGGAAATGCCAAGAACTCCGGTACCGCCGGGACACTTCGTTTGAACCCCGAGCCCGAGTTCCAAGATCACCTCTCTGCCGACATAGCCGTCTTCGATATTCGTCTCCCTGAATTTCCCGTCAGGGCCGCGCTCAAACGCAAACGGATTGATCGGTTCATAACCCTTCGATCGTATGAAGTCCTCATAGACGTCGCCAAAACGCTTCATGACGTGAGGATGCGCAACGTACAGGACGCGCGAACCGCCAGTCCGTGGACCGAGCCAGGAAGGAACCATTCTTTGCTCCGCTGTAAGAGAACTATCTCTAACTTAAAGCACCGCGACTCATTTTGCAAGAAAAAACTGTTCTTCGCCAAACCTGCCTGCCGGCAGGCAGGGCTTCGAAAAGTTATTCTCGTACATTGATCTCGTAAATAAAATCGTACACGAGAATAAAAACGGCCCCCTCAAACGCGAGGGGGCCAGGGACCTACCAGCACCGACGGGCCAGGAATTGCTCCATGGGCACCGTTGCGAGGTCGTAGTGCTTTGTCGTATGCAGATTGACGAACTTCTTCGGCACGACAACGACAGTCGTCCGCGGCGCGACCAGAGAGATCGGCTGCTTCATCCGGTCCGCGAGATCGCGCTTGGCGCTCATCGGATCCGGAAAGTCCATCACTGCGTGAAAGACCTTCCCTCCTTCCGGCTCAACGAATCTGAGGTAGTAGCTGGGCATTGCTTGCTCCGTGGTGGGATGCGGGGTGACCTTCGGTTCTGAAGAACTACAGATAACATAATACACTATTCGTAATCATCTGTCAATATGATCTGGGCAAAGAAAAATCCCGCTCAACCGTTTCCTGAGAAATCAGGCGGGTCAGCTCATCATGGCGCCACGGCGCTATGAAATTCGCCATCCCTAATAAAACGATTTGTAGGAAAATGAGCGGGATCTCTATGATCCCCCACATAAATTGAACCCTTCTTACACTTCTGTTTTTTACCGTTCAACTTATGTGGGGGATCACTTTCAGTATAGCATATCCACTTTTCCGCAGCACGATGATGGTCGAATAAATTGACAACCACTCCTTCAAAACGCTACACTCTGAGCAGAACTTCATACCGGAGCAATAATGAAAAAGAAGGACGAGGAAAAGAGCAAGAAAGATCCGCGAGTCGACTGCGAAATGTGCGCATGGATGTACAGCGATGAGGAATCTTCGCCGAAGCCGATTCTGGGATCGAAGAGGGTCCTCGCATTTCCGGGTAGCATGCACGGAGGCCGGATGGAAAGTATCCTCCTGGTTCCCAAAAAGCATTTCGAGTCGGCGGAGAAGCTCTCCGGCTCGCCTGAATACGTGCAGGAAATCCACGTTCTGCGCCTGCGCCTGGCAAGACTTCCCGGCCTGCAGCGGAAAGTCCGCGTGGCACACCTGGTCTGGAACAATCCTTGTCGCTATCCCCGATCCGCACCCATGCTGAAGAACCATGCCCACGCCGAACTCATCCTTGAGCGAAAGAGTTCCTATTCCTCCAACCGCAGATAGACGCAAAAGCTCCGACACGATCGGAGCTTTATGATTTTACCGGAAGGCCGTACAGCTTTTTATATACCTCGTATGCCAGTTTGGCGCCGTTCACCGCCCGGTGCGGATGCTCTTCGCCATGCAGTCCAAGAAACTCGGCGACCCGGCTCAGGCCGATTTTTTCCAGCGAGTATCCTTTCGCTTCAGCGATCGCCTTGGCGATGCTGAGCAGATCCAACCGGTGATAATCAAGCAGCGACTGGATGCCGGTCATCGCGTACGCCGCATCCAGAAACGCGCCGTCAAAAGTCACGTTATGCGCGATAAGCACCGCGCCCGCCGCCTTGTGATTGAACAGCGTCAACGCGTCGTACAAACTCTTCGCATCACGCCATTCTTTCTCGTCATAGCCGTTCACTGCAAGCGCTTTCGGATCCGCCAGAGCCATGCGGTCGGGACGAACCTTGATGTCCAGCGTATCCAGGATGTCCAGCGTATGCGGATCTGCGAGTACCAGGCCGATTTCACAGATCTCATGCCACGGCTGAAACGTACCGCTCGCGTAGTGCGTCGGCTGCAGGCCGGTCATTTCCAGGTCGGTAAATGCAAGCGGCCGATCCAGAAATTTCATCGGCTCGCCGGAAGGAATCTGCGTATCCATGGTATCTATTCCAGGATGCTGTCCAGGTTTACGTCGTAGAGAATCTGCTCGCGGACGCTCTTGTAGTCCACCAGTTCCTTCTTATCGAACCAGATCTTCGTTTCCGCTTCGGCGTCTTCGATGCTGGAAGAGGCGTGCACGAGATTGCGGACCGCGCGGCCGTCCTTGTCGGCCAGGTCGTAGGAATCCAGCGTGAAATCACCGCGGATCGTCCCCGGTGCGGACTGCAACGGCTCGGTCGAGCCGACCAGCTTGCGCACCACCGGAATCGCCTTGTTCCCCTCCAGCACCATCGCCACCACCGGACTCGCCGAAAGGAAAGCGACCAGATGCTGCAGAATTTTTTCCGGCAGATTCGGGTTGGTCTTGTAATGCGTATACGCCTGGTCCTTCGTCGGAAGCACGAGCTTCATCGCGACGATCTTCAATCCCGCGTTCTCAAACCGGCTGATGATCTCCCCCGCCAGATTCCGCTGCACCGCGTCCGGCTTCAATAATACTAATGTCCGTTCTTTGGTATTTGCCATATGGATAGCGTATAGCTAATAGCAGATAGCTTATAGTGAATAATAATGTGTATTGAGTTATTTATACTACACAATCTCAAATAAAAAAAGCCCCCGACCCCGCCGGGGTATTTCTTTATTTCTTCTTTTTGAATTCAATGCCCAGTTCTTTCAGCTGATCCGCGCTCACATCGCTCGGCGCCTCCATCATAAGGTCGCGGCCGTCGCCGGTTTTCGGAAACGCCATGACTTCGCGGATGTTCGGCTCGTTCTGCAGAATCATGATCAGCCGATCCACGCCCGGCGCGATGCCGCCATGCGGCGGAGCGCCGCTGCCCAGCGCCTCCAGCATGTGTCCGAAGTTCCGGTAGATGCGTTCTTCCGCAAAGCCCATGATCTCGAACACCCGCTTCAGCGCCTCCGGCTGATGGTTACGGATGCTGCCGCCGCCAACTTCAAAACCGTTCAGCACGATATCGTACTGCGTCGTCAGAATCTCGCCGATATTCTTCTTCTCCATCAGCCACTCGCGATGCTCCGGTTTCGGCGACGAGAAAGGATTGTGCGTGAAGGTCCATCCGGCGTTGTCCGTCTTTTCAAAAAACGGAAAATCAACCACCCAGCAGAATGCGAGCAGGTCCGGATCGTCTTTGTTTTCGCGGATGTCCGGCCGGTCATTGCCGTATTTCTCCATCGCATCCTTGTAGGTGATGCGCGGAAACGGGATCTGCTGGATCTTCTTGTGCGGATAGAGCGTCTTCACCATATCGATCAGCATCTCCTCCACGACGCCCATGACATCATTCTCGTCCACGAAACTCATTTCCATATCGAGCTGGGTGAATTCCGGCTGACGGTCGCCGCGTGTATCTTCATCGCGGAAACAGCGTGCCACCTGGAAATACCGCTCCATGCCCGCGGCCATCAGCAGCTGCTTGTACTGCTGCGGCGACTGCGGGAGCGCGTAGAACTTGCCCGGATACAAACGGGACGGTACGAGATAGTCGCGGGCGCCTTCCGGCGTGGACTTGCTCAGCACCGGCGTCTCCACTTCGATGAATTCCTTGCCGCGCAGGAAATCACGCATATGCGCGATGACCTTGTCACGGTTGCGGATATTGTTCTGCATCCGTTCGCGGCGCAGATCGACATAGCGGTACTTCATGCGGATCTCCTCGCCCACTTCCTTGCCGTCGGTGCTGAGATCGAACGGGGGCGTCGTCGCTTCATTCAGAATCTCCAGCCCTTCAGCGAGCACTTCAAAAGCGCCGGTCGCGAGGTTCGGGTTCACCAGCTTTTCCGGACGCGCGTTCACCTGGCCGGTGATTTTCACCACCCATTCGGAGCGCAGTTTGCTCGCCTTTTCGTAGAGTTCTTTGTCCTTGCCGATAAAGACGACCTGGCAGATGCCGCTCCGGTCGCGGAGGTCGATGAAAATAAGCTTGCCGTGATCGCGGCGGACCGCAACCCAGCCGAACAGCTCGACTTTCTCGCCTGACTTCTTGGTGATGTCTGCAATAAGCGTCCTCATAAAATTACTTCCCTAATATACACTGTTTTCAGGAAAAGAAAAAGCTCCCGTTTCGAGAGCTGAAAAATCCTTACTTTTTGGAAGTGATGACGACGCCGAGAGTCGCAATCAAAGCCATAACCGCAACGCAGCAAACCGCATTGCCATCGCCGCCAGGATTCGCATACGCAGTCAGCGCCACCGCGCCCCAGATCGCCACTACCGCAATTCCTGATCCGATCGTCATTGTCGCCTCCGATTCGCCATGTCTTTGAACCTCTCTCAGGTTAAACAAACAAATACTGTTAGTCAAGAAAAAAGCCCCTGCCGGTTTCCCGGCAGGGGCATGATGAAGGTCACATCTCGTGGATCCGCTTCTTGAGCTCGTCGAACCCCTGGTTGCGCTGCTGCACCCGCTCGCAGAGATCAGCCACAACCTCCTCCCGCTCGCGCGCCCATTCCTTCTCGATATCCTCCCGGATCTTCTGACGCTGCTTCGCGGTGACCTCGTCCGCTTCCTGGAGCATCTTCTGATACTGACGCGCTTCCCTGATCGTGATGTCGAGAGCTTCCGCGACATAGAAAGGGCTCTTCCCTTTACTGAGAAGGGTGAACGCGTGGTCCTGCACGTTATGTCTTATCCACGGCCGTTTCCGCATGATTCCTCCCCCGATCCGAAATTCCAAGGTACTTGTACTTGGAAATACTATACCACGATATTATATAATTTGCAACACCCACTTAAAAGACCGGATTACACGATCACGCCGCCGCCAAGCACCTGCCTGCCGGCAGGCGGGTTTGTCCGTTCGGCCGAATAGAATACCGCCGACTGGCCTACCGCCACGAACTTCTGCGGTTTATCAAATACCAGACGATATGCTACAGATGATCCATCGCTTCGCTTGTTCAATCGCCGCGCTTGTTCCTTTTTATGCTGTCCATCATTTTGAAAAGTGATTAGCGTCGCCTTGAAAAGCGGTTGCCGATATCTGACCCTCGCAAGCACTGGTATTCGCCTATTCGCGCGAATTAGAGAAGGTAACGGACTGATGAAATTGACATCGGTCAGCGCGACTTCGGAACGCGCCAATGCCGGATCGCCATCCTCAGCGACCAGCAGCGCATTCTCCTTCACGTCCTTTTCCGCGATATAGTACGGTTTCGGATTTCCGCCGATACCGAGTCCGCCGCGCTGGCCGATCGTATAGAACGAAACCCCCTGATGTTCCCCGACGATTTTCCCCGCCGTATTCACCACGATTCCCTTCTTCTCCGGAATATACGCGCTCAGAAAATCCTTCAGCGACACCTGGCCGAGGAAACAGATCCCCTGCGAGTCCTTCTTCTCCGCGTTCGGCAAGCCGAATTTCTTCGCGAGTTTCCGCACTTCCGGCTTCGGATAGTCGCCGATCGGAAACAGGCAATGCTTCAACTGCTTCTGCGTCAGCGTCCAGAGGAAATAGGATTGGTCCTTATTCGTATCGCGCGCGATACGAAGTTCAAATGTTGTATCACTTCGCGTGTTCGATCGTTTCGGGCGTTCTAATTGTTCTATCGCTCTGCTTGTTCCAGTTGTTCTACCGCTCGCCCTCGCTTGCTTGCCTTTAACATCTGGAACGGCTAGAACATCTCCATCATTTAGAACGCTCTCCGTCCGCCGAAGGCGGACATAATGTCCCGTCGCCACATAATCGGCTCCGAGCGCAAGCGCCTTTTCCAGGAACAGCCCGAATTTGATCTCCTTATTGCACATCACGTCCGGATTCGGCGTGATGCCGTTCCGGTACCCCTCCACCATATACGCGACCACCCGGTCCTTGTATTCCTGTTCCATATCAAAAACGTAGAACGGCACTCCGAGTGTTTCCGCTGCCCGGCGCGCATCCTCCGCATCCTGCTCGGCACAGCCGTCGACGTTGTAACATTTCAGATGAACGCCGACCACATCAAAACCCCGCTGCTTCAGCAGCGCCGCCGCGACCGACGAATCAACTCCGCCGGACATGCCCACAAATACTTTTCCGCGTCCTTTTTTCATAACCTCAATACTGTACAATTTTAATTTTGAATTGGCAACTGAAGCAAGTAAAAACGGCCTGAGGCCGTTTTAAAGATCGTTCTTTCCGCAGTCCCGACAAGAGGTCGTGGAAACCTCTTCCGTCCAGACGGCATAATTGCAGTCGCTTTTCGAGACAAGCGCTTTCCGCCTTTTCACATTCTTATGACCGCATTTTCTCCGGAGTTCCGCGAGCTCGCTTTGGAGATCCTCAATCGGGATCAGCCGCTGATTATCGGAGATTTTGCCCGCCAAGATCAGCTCCGCCATCCTGATGTCCAACAGTCGGAATGCTCTGAGAAACTCAACTTGATCGGAACCGATCGCGTTGGAATATTTCGAGCGGAGGCGCATCTTTTCCATCTCGATCGCTTCGCGTTTCCGCCGATGCTCTTTCCTCGATTCTTCATCCGCTTTTCTCAGTTTCGCGACTTCCCTTTCCAGAAACCGGCACCTCCGGACTTCCTTCAGCGTAAGCATTTCCCGCTCCTCTCAAGAGTTCAAATAACCACTTCTATGCTATCAGAAACAAAACGGTATTGCAAAACTGGAAAAAATAGGTATACTAAAGTACATGTTAAGCTATAACGAATTAAAAATCGGTACGATGTTCGAGTTCGAGGGAACGCCGTACGAAGTGCTTGAGTACGAATTCCTCCGGATGCAGCAGCGTAAGCCGGTGGCGAAGACCCGTATCAAGAACCTCCTGACCGGGCAGGTGACGGAACGCAACTTCCACCAGAACGAAGCGCTGACGGAAATCGAAGTGGAGAAAGTCCCCGTCATCTTCCTGTACTCGCACCGCGGCGAGCATTGGTTCTGCGAAAAAGGGAAACCTGCGAACCGGTTCAAGGTGGAGGAAAGCAAAATCGGAAACGCGATCAACTTCCTGAAACAGAATACCGAAGTGACCGCCGTGAAGCTGGAGGATGGACGGATCATCGCGGTTCAGACGCCGATCAAGGCAGATCTGACGGTCAAAGAAACGCCGCCGGGCGAACGCGGGAACACCGCGCAGGGCGGAACGAAGGCCGCGACGCTGGAAACCGGCGCCGTCGTTCAGGTTCCCCTCTTCGTCAATAACGGCGACATCGTCCGCGTCAACACCGATACCGGCATGTACGTGGAACGGATGGAGAAAGCGAAGTAGCCGCTCATCTCCGGATATGTAATGAAAACACCCCGCACATCAGCGGGGTGTTTTTCAGAATCATCTTATTCCTCATCGGAGCCGTCATCCGGTCCATTCTCTTCAGCCTGCGCACTGAGCGATTTCTCAAGCGCCGCGCGGAGATCGTTGATGTCCACTTTCTTTTTGACGGGCGGAGCGGGTTTCGCGGGAGCCGGCTTGGGCTCCTCGGGTTTCAATGCACTGCGCAGATCGACTTCTACTGCCGGTCGAGGAGCGCGGACTTCCTGCACGCGCGGAGATTCGGTGACGCGGGGAGACGCGGGGCGCGGAGCGGATGGAGCCTGCTGCGGAGGTGTCTGCGGACGCAGCGGCCGGAATCCGTCGGAAACCGGAGGCTGGTCCTGGCGTTCGCCGTGCCGGTATTCAATTTTCTGCTCGCGTCGCGGCTCACGGCGAAAATCACGGCGCATGTCTTTTACGCCGTCTCGCGAAGCGGAATCCACTTTCGGCTTCAAGACCGCCGCCAGCGGCTGCTCAGCTCTCCGGGGAGGCCTGTCGTTCGCCGCCGGTTCCGCGCCGGTGGAAAGCCACTCGGTCGCGATCTTCTCCTCTACCGCCTCTTTCGGAGTCCCGAAAACCCGGCGGCTGTTTTCAATGATCACGTCCGTATACAGATGCTCGCCGCGCAGATACGGCGGAATGCTCGAAGCCGAAAACGGCCGCGAAGAAATGCCGTCAATCAGCAGCTTGGTATAGAAATTGTACTTCGGGAGATTGACGAAGTCATTCGCCATGAAATCGGGCTGGAATTCCTTTTCCAGGAATTCGGCGTCTTCCGCGCCGACACGGAACACCACCATCGTGCCGACGTTGCCGAAAATGGCATCGCGCACCCGGGTATTGGTGTCGTGCGTGAGCTGGCCGATATACTGATGCGCGACGATCAGGCAGAGGTGGTATTTGCGCGCCTCGGAAAGGATGTTCGCGAACGAATCGGTGGCGAAGTTCTGGAACTCGTCGACATACAGATAGAAATCGCGCCGGTCCTTTTCGGGCATGTCCACGCGCGACATCGCGGCGAGCTGCAGCTTGGTGATCATCATCGCGCCGAGCAGCGCCGAATTGTCTTCGCCGATCTTTCCTTTGGACAGGTTCACGATCAGGATCTTCCCCTCATCCATAACCTTGCGCGGATCGATGGACGAATGCGCCTGGCCGAGAATGTTGCGGATCAGCGGATTCGTGACGAATTGGCCGACTTTGTTCTGGATGGCGGCCGTCGCTTCGGTCTGGAATTTCTCGTTCCACTTCCCGAATTCGTTGATCCAGAATCCTTTCACCACCGGATCGTTCAGGTTGGAGACGACGATTTTGCGGTACTTGGCGTCATTCAGCATGCGCATGATGCCGAGCAGCGTGGAATCCGGGGACTCCAGCAGCGCGAGCAGCGTGTTGTTCAGGATGTATTCCATACGGCCGGACCATGCGTCCACCCAGATCTTCTTGAACACGCCCATGATACCCGAAGCGACCAGGTGCCGGAACTCCGGATTGACCTGTTCCAACGGATTGAACGCCACCGGGAATTTGGTATCGGACGGATTGAAATAGATCACGTCATTGATGCGCTCCTCGGGGACGTAGTCCAGGATTTTTTCGGCGAATTCACCGTGCGGATCGATGACCGCAACGCCGTTGCCGGCGCGCACGTCGGCGATCACCATGTTCTCCAGCAGGTTTGATTTACCCATACCCGTCTTTCCGACCACGTACATGTGGCGGCGGCGGTCATCCACCTTGATGCCGAACTCCTTCCGCTGATTGCGGAAATTGATGATGCCAAACGGCGTAATGTCCTGATTTTCAAGTCCCATAGGAAAAAGCTAGGAAGTTAAAGTTAAAAGGCTAAATCGAAAATATGCCGGCTATACCAACGGAATATTGGACGGCGGTTCGCCCTTGCGCGTTTCCAAGCGGCGCAGCAGCGGAGACTCCACCGTGACCAACGGGAAGTGGAAGATCGTCGCGAGTTCTTCGGTATTCAAAATTGACGCGCTCGGCGGGAACCAGCGCAGCCGGTACCGGTCGTAGATCGCGCGCTTGCGGACATGGATCTTCTGCTTGCGGAACCAGCTCTTCGTCGTCAGCTTTTTGGACGTCACCAGCGTCATCGTATCCCCCAGCGGACGGAAGCTGTTCATGTCCTGCGTGTTGAACTGCTTGAACGCTCCGTTGACCGCGGCGACGTTTGCCGGCGTAAAACTTTCCGCATGATCGATATAGACGAACCGGACCGCGGACTCGAAGCCCAGCTTGGAAATCTTGCGTTCCACCGCTTCCAGAATATTCTTTTCGCCCGGCGAAAGATTGACCATCTTGAGGCCCTCTTCCTTTTTCGGAGCACCGCCCCATGCCGGATATTGGCGCGGCGCGGAAACCAGGTTCAGCACAAACTCCCGCAGGCCGCTGACCAGCGCCTCCAGTCCTTTTTTCTCGGCGACCTTCTTGCGCTGCATGATCTTGTCGCGGAGCGCTTCGCCCTCGGCCTTCCACTTATCGGAAACCGGCTTGATCAGGTACTGCAGCCAGATCGCCTCGCCTTCTTTCAGGCGGGACATGACTTCGGTGATCGCCGCGATCGGATCCAGGCGCTGTTCATCCACGTTCGCCTCGAAGAATTCATAGGTCTTGATCGGATACGCGTTCGGCTTCGCCAGCACGAAATCGCTCCCCCAGAGATCATAGGATTGGTTCGGCAGGACTTCGGGCATCAGATCCGTATAATCCTCGGCTTCGGAGATTTCGGCGTCCGGATATTCGGAATAGATCGCCGATTCGATGAGATTGCGGTGCGGCTTCGCGCAGCGGACGAAAAAATGCACTCCGCCGCCGTAACCGATCAGCTCGAAGGTGAACCACAGCAGATCCGATCCCTTGAAATACTTGTCTTCAAAGCCGGGGTCGGACGCGTACACCGCGTGCAGCGTGGAAAAGATATTCTCCATCGCTTTCGGCGTCTTCAGGATGTTCCGCGGGATCTTGATTTCGAGCAGAACCCACGGAATGCTCAGCTTCCACAGGCGGTTTTTCCCCCATACCCAAAAATCCCTCCAAATGAAAAAGAGGGCTGCGGGAACGACGATCCACCAGCTCACACTGAACACCCGCGCAATCGATTGCGCAATGCCCAACGCGACGCTATTCCAGTCCACCATATCAGGTAGTAGAAATTCGAGCGCTACGCGTTTCGAATTTGGCGATTAATAGTAGTCATCATGTTCAGGACATATGTCAGCCGAAGCAACGTTAATGAATACCGGCGGAAACCACTCGAATTTTCACTACCTGACATATATGTTTATTCTAGAACAATTAGTTAAAAGAACAAAAAAGGACCTACCCGAAAACGCACCCGAGAAACTAGGCAAGATTCACCGTGTAGCGACCGTCATCCATGCGGGTGAAGTGCTTCCGATTGCGGAGATTGATCAGAACCGTGTTCCGCTTGAGCAGGCGCTCATTGGAAACAAGCTTCAAAAGCTCCTCCGGATTGAGCGGCCCGTGATCTTTCAGGATGCGCGCCATGACTTCGCGCGCCGTTCCCGGCATCGCGCCGGATTCACGGAGAGAATACAGCCCGCGGCCTACGAGCACGAAGCGCTCGTCTTTGATCAGTTCGTTGTGCACGGTCTGCATGTGCGCCGCCTTCTTGGAATCCTTGCGGACTTTGTTGATCATATCCGCGATATCCGCGAAATGGATCGGCTGGGTGTTCTTCTTGAGCACCAGATACGCCCAGTCACGGACGGTCTTCGGATTGACTTCCGGCCAATGCGCAAGGCCGAAATCGCCGAACGTGTTGACGTGGAAATGCTTGGAAGCGGAAATATAGTTGAGGGCGATGAGATCCTTCAGATTGTGCGGCTTCGCCACTTCGGCGAACACCTCGTCGATGTTCTGATGGGAAACGATCTTGTCGCGCTTGCCCTCCATCGTCTTCACGAGGCGGGAAAGGAATGCCTGGGCTTTCTTGCGGTCCTCTTCGGCCAGATACCAGATCGCGAACAGATTCGTATCCTCCGGCAGGAACTTCATCTCGCCCGAAACATCGAGCAGGAAATGGACTTTGTTGCCGAAATTCGCGACATTCGCGTCAGTGACCATCAGCTTCAGATCAGCGAGAAGCAGGTCTTCCCGGCGAAGTCCGCCCATGTTCTTGAGGTGCGTTTTCACCATGTCCACCAGCTGCGCCGCCTCCCCTTTCTTCATGAGGGGCTTCAGGGACTGCAAAGCACCCGCCTCAATCTGGCGGATACGCTCACGCGTGACATCCATGGACTCCCCGATTTCGGCGAGGGTCTTCGGACTGCCGTCCTTGATGCCGTAGCGACCTTCAATAACGGTCCGCTGGCGGGCATCGAGATTAGTGAGTAATTGGCTGACAAGCTTTCCGACGCTGATATTCATAATATTTATTATAGGGATAGTATATCACTTTCTGTTCTTTGGGTCAACCCCCCTCCACTACGGAGGCCGTTTCCTGCGATACACTGCTCTTTTTTAATTGTTTATATAATATCACAGTTCGATTTTAAGGTCAACCCCACACATACTGAAGACCATATGGGTTACGAAATCTATAGATTTCGCAGTCTTCGGTATGTGTGGGGGTCAACCCCGCACCTTTTGTGGAGTGATTATCTAATCTGAGGAATTTCAAATGGAGGAACTTCCTTCAATGTATGTCAATATAGGCCGCGTAATAGGATTCGGCCCTGCTCCACAAAAGGTGCGGGGTCAACTCCCCCGGGGACTCTGGAGCAAAAAAACAGCCCCACACTTACGTATAAGTGTGGGGCTGTTTTCCGCTATTTGCTCTTGGATCGGTGGAAGAATGTCAGCATCGGACTCGCTACGAAGATGGACGAGTACGTACCTACGATGGTTCCCACCAGGATCATCAGCGTGAACCAGCTCAGGGAGGTGGCACCGAAGAGATACATGGCGATCAATACGAGAAAGAGCGTCAAGGAGGTGTTCACCGAGCGGGCGAAGGTCTGCCTCACGCTGGCGTTGATGATCGGGCCGAGGTTCTCCTTATTCTTGGAAAGCAGCAGGTTCTCGCGGATGCGGTCGAAGACGACGATCGTATCATGGACCGAGAATCCCATGACCACCAGCAGCGCGACGATGAAGTTCGTATCGATCTCCACGCCGAATTTCCAGCCCCAGAACGCGAAGGCGCCGGCCGGAATCAAAGCGTCATGGAACAGGGTGATCAGGGTCGCCACGCCGTATTTCCAGGAACTGACCGGATAGGAAACTTTGCGGAACGCGAACGCCACATATAATGAAATGCCGAGCAGCACCAGCACGAACGCGATCAATGCGTTATTGCGCAGCTCGGATCCGATCGCCGGACCGATGCTCGCAAAGCTCATTTCCTGGAAGGAGCCGAACTGCTGATTCATCTGCGTCGCGATGCTGGTGTGCAGGTCTTCGGTCATTTCCTTCGCGCGGATGGAAACCTCATTCGCTGTCGCGCCGGTGCGGACTGTGACATCCTGGGCGCCCTGGCTGGCCAGAAAACTCTGCAGGGAGTTCATATCCACCGGTTGCGTAAACTGAACCTGCCAGAGCGTGCCGCCGGCGAAATCGATCCCCTGTTTGTAACCGAAGCCGATCATGGAAGCGACTGCCGCGACCGTCAGGACCGTGGAGAGGCCGATGAAAACGAATTTGTATTTGATGACGTCCATAATGTTATTTGTCCTCTTTAGGTTTCGGATTCCTCATAAAGACCTTCAACAGCGTCCGGGTCACCGTGATGGCGCTGAACATACTGATCACGACACCCATCAACAGGGTCAGAGCGAAACCTTTGACGAAGCTGGAGGTGAAGTAGAACAGGATGATGGAAGTCAGGATGGTCGTGAAGTTCGAATCGCGGATGGATGTCCAGGCGCGTTCAAAGCCCGCGTCGATAGCCGCCATCTTCGGCAATCCCCGCTTCAATTCCTCCTTCGTACGCTCAAAGATAAGCACGTTCGCGTCCACAGCCATGCCGATGGAAAGGATGAAACCGGCGATACCGGCAAGTGACATCGTCACCGAGAACAGCTTGAACGCCGCCATCGCGAACACGATATACATCGCCAACGCGATCACCGCGAAGATGCCGAGTACATGATAGTAGAGAACCATGAAAAGCATGACCGCGAGCGTTCCCCAGAGGCCCGCCTGCAGCATCTTATTGAAAGAGTCCTGGCCGAGCGCCGCGCCGATGGTCTGCTGGTTCACCAGCGTGATCGGAGCCGGCAACGCGCCTGCGTTGAACCGCTGTACGAGCTGCTGCGCTTCCTGCAACGTGAAGTTGCCGGTGATCTGCGCCTTACCGCTTGTGATCGCCTCCCGGACCGTCGGGGCGGTCAACAGGTTACCGTCCAGAAAGATGGCAAGCGGCTTGCCCACGTTGCGCTGGGTGATGTCGCTGAAAAGTTTGGCGCCGTCGCCCGTGAATTCAAGCGCGATCTGCGGCGCATTGGTCACGCTGTCGAACGTCAGCTGTGCGTCCTTCACGTAGCGGCCGTTCAATTCGGTCGGCTTGAAGCGGACTCCTATATCGGTTGTCGTCGCCTGTGCTGACGGCGCGGCGGAATCATCCACTTCGCCGAACATCAGGAACGGCGTTTCGCCGATCAGCTGGATCGCCTGATGCACATCTTTCACGCCGGCAAGTTCCACCAATAAGCGATAGGAATCGCCCGTGCGCAGCGTCACCACATTCGGTTCGCTGACGCCGAAAAGGTTCACGCGTTTTTCAATGACATCGCGCAATCCTGCCATGACCGAATCACGATCCGTGACCGCGACGTTGGTCATATCCACCTGATAGATCAGCTGAGTGCCGCCCACCAGATCGAGGCCCAATTTCCACGGCAGATAGGTCTTCGCGAAGTTCCCCTGCGGATAGACAAAAACCCCGCACACTACCGCGAGAAGGACTGTTGCCGCCAAAAGCATTGCATATTTCGCACGCATGAAATCTATACTACTCTTTCTTTAAAAATTATTCAACCGTCACGCTCCGGATAACCGCATCCACCGTCGGATGGTCGTTCTGGTTGCGCGGCAAGTTCACGATCTGATCGACGACATCCATGCCGCTCAGCACGTGTCCGAAGATCGTATAATTGTGCGGCAGCGCCTGATCAGCCTGCATGATGAAGAACTGGCTGCCGTTCGTGTTCGGACCGGCGTTCGCCATCGCGAGCGTCCCGCGGGTATAGCCCTGCTGATACGACGGCGTCTGCGGATTCAGTTCATCGGCGAATGTATAGCCGGGCCCGCCCATGCCGTCATTGGACCAATCGTTGTCTTTGCTGTTCGGATCGCCGCCCTGGATCATGAATCCCGGAATCACCCGATGGAACTTGGTACCGTCATAGAATCCTTTCTGCGTCAGCGTCAGGAAATTCTGCACCGTCTTCGGCGCATCCTTCGGATAGAGTTCCAACTGAATATTACCGAAGCTGGTCTTCATCAGTATCACCGGATCGCCCGCAATCTGCGGCGTCGCGGTCGCCACAACTTCCTGCGCCGCCACCGTCGGTGTCGCAGCCGCATGACGCGTCAGATAATACGCTCCGGCGAAAAAGCCGACCAATACCACCGCCACCACCAGCCCCCGAATAATGTCTGTAGTCATACCACGTAGTGAATCTGCGGGGTGTATCCGCAGCATTTAATGTTTATATTTAAATTTCTTAAACTTCTTCGTTATAGCCAAACTTGGCATCGCCTGATAGTTTCACTGCGGATACATTAAATGCCAACCGCAGATCTACTACATGGCATATAAAAATAAAAATAACTCCTCGGCGGAGTTATTGCAAGTGCGATTATTCTTTGGGCGGCTCTTCTGATCTCTTGCCGATATCATTGATGAGGCTGTTGCCCGATATCTGCGCGAGAAGGTAACCCTTGATTGCGACAACAACCCTCCTTTCCACGCCATCCTTGCCGTCCCAGTCAAATGCGGTCCCGATAGTCACATACACCTGATATCTGTCCGATTCAATGAACTGGACGCCCTCGACTGCATACAGAATCCGCACAAGATCGAATCCGTTAACGACAAGATCGTGTCGTACCGTCATTTCACCTTCGAAGTCTTCCACGAAAGGCGTTCCCGTGTAATCGTATTTCACAAACCACTTGGAAACGAGCGTGCGGATGCCGAACTCTCTGGTATCAGAGTTCGTACTTGCGGAAACCACAATTCGCAATCGGGGATCTCTTTTCTTCGCCATGCGGACACCTCATGTGCGATGTTCTATCATCACTATAAGCTTCTCCTCGCCGCAAATGCAATGGCCTATGCCGCAACTGCGGATTCCATTCCGCGCTCCGCCCGCTGGATATAGCGGTATTCATGCCATACGAGTCCGATCAGAATCACGTCAAAAACGGTCAGCACCACCAGGCCGAGCGAGTAGCCGTACGTGAGCCGGTACAACTGATATATAATGAAGCCTGCCAAAAACGCGATGGATGCCGGATACGCCCACATGCGCTTCTGCAGCAATCCCACCACCAGAAGAATCTTGACCACGCCGTGGGAAAGCAGGTACAGCGACGCGAAGAAATCCAGCTGAGCCGAAGAATGCGCAAGCGCGTCATGGATCGCGTTCGCGATCACGTCATGGGGATCCCCCACCAGCTCGTGCTGGGTCAGCACTCCCAGAAGCGTGTTCCCCGACGATCCGAACGACCACAACAAAACTCCGCCGAGCGTTTCCAAAAAACCGTCGATCCCCTTGATCCATACACCGACATCAAAAACGAGATGGATATATTTCTCCGGAACCCAATCCTCCAGATGGCGCATATGTCTTCATAATATCAGAAAAATCTTGCCAATGTGGTAATGTTATAGTATTATCTCAAGATTGCCTCCATAGCTTAATGGTAAAGCAGTTGCCTTTTAAGCAATTGACCTTGGTTCGATTCCAAGTGGAGGCACATAAGGCACCTACTAAATAGGAAGGATGAATCTCTCGGCTCGTAACAAACTCCTGATCGGAACGCTGATCATACTGGTATCTGTCGGCGGATTTTTGCGCCTCAAGGACCTCGCCCGCCAGGATATGCAGACCGATGATGCGACCTATTCCTTCCGGGCCATCGGTTATTTCGATTACATAGCGTCGGAAAACAAGCAGTCCACGCCGGTCACCTGGTTCGCGGAACCGCAATGGTGGCAGTCGCTTTCATTCCATGACGCTCCGCCGTTGGTATTCGCAACGCAGTGGGCCTTTTTCCATATCGGCGGCGATTCCGCATTCATGGCGCGCCTCCCCTTCGCTCTCACGGGCATCGCTTCCATTATAAGCATGTTCCTGCTCGGCCAGGCATTCGGAGATACCGCTGTCGGCCTCGTAGCCGCCGGCGCACTGGCGATCATGAATTACCACGTGTGGATTTCGCGGATCGGCTATCTGGAATCCTTCCTGGTTCTCTGGATCATCCTCGCGCTCTATTTTTTCCTGCGGGCGCGGGATAAGGAAAACAATTATTTCGGCTGGGCGGCGATGCTGGCATGCGGCATGCTCACCAAATACTCATTCCTGTTTCTGTTCCCGGTATTCGCAGTGCCGCTTTTCTGGTGGCGGCGGAAGGCATGGAAGCGGAGTAAATTCGTCGGCGCACTCGCCGTCTTCTTCGTCCTCATTTCTCCGATACTCATCTATAATGTCATGATGTTCCAAACGCGCGGCCATTTTGACGCGGCGCTTTCCACGCTCGTCGGCATGCATCCCGCCGACTTCGTCGGACTTACCCGCACCGCCGGCAGCGTGACGAATGCATTCGCGGCGCTTCCCGCCATCGCGGGTACGATCGCCGAAAATACGAGCCTGGGATTTCTGGCGCTCATCCTGCTGTGTATGATCATTGTGGCTGTCCGGGATTATCGGGACTACCGAGAGAAAAAAGATCTGGAACGTCCGTATCTCCTCTGGAGCGGACTGCTCTGGGCCGTGCTTGCGCTTACGGTGATGGGTATGTCGGACAGATTCGGAACCATCATCATCCCCTTCCTCGCCCTCGTAACGGGTATCGGAGTCATGACGGCGTGGAACGGACTTGCGGGGTGGCGGAGAAAGATATTCATCATCCTGGTCGCGCTTGCGGCGGCGGGAGAGCTGTTCTACACCGTCCAGACACAACTGATGCTCTATCCGATTGTGACCAACAGCTTCTTCCTTTCGGCAAACCGTCCGTCATTCCAGGGATATGCCGAACTGGAAAACTACGTGCAGGATTTCTATGCCCGGTTCCCGGATCCGTCGTACGTGGTCTTCACCAAGACACCACAGATCTTCGCCTACCAGGCGAAAATCATAAACGACATCTACGACAGCGGCGTTGATAAGCCGCAGCAGACCCACTTGCTGATATTTGATGACCGGATGGATTGGTTCGCAACACTGTGGACTTTTGAAAAGCGGCGGCTCTACGACGTCGCGACCATCCCGTCCATCGGCCAGTTCATCAGCGGCGTCAGTACCGGCGGCGCACAGCAATTCGCACACTACGGCTTCACGGACGTCACCATTATCGCAGGTGAAAATGACGCCTACCCCGCGACCGACTCCTTCCGGCCGATTCACGACTTTGTGGCAAATCTCGCCGCAACGCAGGCACCGGTAGACAAAATCACAAATCCTTACGGCAAGACCGTCTTCAACGTGTACACCCTCCCCCTCACCGATGCCGCGCTGAAACCGCTTCTTGCCGAACCGGCAAAATAAGGCGGAAAATGAAAGACCCGATCCGGAGCTTGTGGTAAACTGAACATATGGCTGGCATTTTGGCATCGGTCGGAGCGCTCTTCGGCGGCGGAAGGATATCCCGCAAGGATTTTTTCGCGCACGCATTCAAGACACTCCGGAAATCGCTCAACGACAGCTCGACCAACCAGGACTACCTCGCTGCCGAAAAAGTCATCGCTCAGCCGCTGACCAGCGAATCCGAAACCGAGCAATTGCTGATCCAGCTGTATCTCAAACTGGAAAAATACATCAGCGAGACCCAGGAGGGACGCCGCGTTCCCAAAGAAACGCTCCGCGAAAACATCCGCCGCTCCTGCAATCCCGAACTGGCCGCGGGCGACTTCCCGCTCCTTTTCCTGCCGCCGACCCACGCCGCCGTCCGTCTTTTTGAAAGCTACACCCAGGAAATCCTTGACCGACTCGGCCACACCTGGCAGCCGGCGGAGATGCTCCGCTATTTCGAGCAGCTGAATCCCGCGCTTGCCACGCTGAAGGCGAAAGATCTCGACCACATCGATTGGCTTGATTTTGAACAGCAGGTCGCCCGCTCCCAGCCAAAACCTGACGAGAATTTCCGTACAATGAAGCAGATCTTCAGCGGAGCGATCGCCCAGCTCCTGGAGCTGAGCAAGAGCAACTTTGAAGCGCTGCGTGCCGAACGCGTCTTCAGCGACGCCTACGATCTCATGAAACGCCGCTTCGGATTTCTGGACAATGTCGCGGCGATTCTGGACATCATCCCGGCGTCCATCATGAAGCAGGAACACATGGAAAGCCTGCCGAAAGAAACGCTCATCAATGAATTGCGCAAACGGAACGAGGACCTGGAGTTCGCACTGACCCAGCTGAAAGAAGAAAAAGGAAATCTGGAAACCGAACATGCGAAGCTCGCCGAGGCGCTGCAGAATCTTCAGGCATTGGACAAGGCGAAGGGAGATTTCATCAACGTCATATCGCACCAGTTCCGCACGCCGCTCTCCGCGATCCGCTGGAACAACGACTTGCTGATGGAGACCAGCGCCGATATCAAACCGCCGGAAACCAGCGAGCAGATGCTTACCGCCGAAAAAGCGATCTTCGTGAAAGCCGTCTTCCTCATCAACATCCTGGACGACATCTATGACGTGCTCGCCATCGAAGGCAAGCAGGTCGCACTGGAATACCGTCCGTCACTGGTCTGGGAGCTCGTGGATGACGCTGTCGGCTCGATCAAAGACGAAGCGAAGGTCAAGAATATCCAGATCGCATTCAATCGTGACCAGTCGCAGATCAAAACCATCCAGCTCGATCCGCAGAAGATCAAGCGCGTCTTCCTCATTCTCCTCCGCAACGCGGTCAACTACTCCTCTGCGGGAAATACGGTGACCATTTCCATCACGCCGACCACGCTCAATAACGAACCGGCAGTCGCCTGCTCCATCCGGGACACCGGCATCGGCATCTCGCCGGAAGACCAGGCGAAACTGTTCACCAAATTCTTCCGCGCGAAAAACGCCATCGCCGCCGTTGCGGACGGCGCAGGCCTGGGATTGTATCTCGTCAAGAATTTCGTGGAAGCCCACCGCGGCACCGTTACCGTAGCCTCCGAACTCGGCAAAGGCAGCACCTTCACCGTCACCATCCCGGAAAAATAAAAATCCCGATAAGGGATTTTTTGAAACTACTGCGGCTTGTTGTAGTCCCGGAACTCTTGATACATCCAAAGACTGTCGTCCTTCACCGGAAACCAGTAATCTTTCTCAGTCGGACTCATGGACACGAAGGTATCGACCAGTCGCTCCCTGTCGCAGCACAGCGCCTTCTGATGACCGAATCGGAATCGTCGACTGCTCCGCCAGATCTTTGCCATCGCCGTCACCGCCTCTTCCTCGACAGGCCGATCCCAGAAATGGAAACCATGGCGGCACAGGAATTTCACCTCTTTGTCCTCGACGGTCAATTCCCCGGACCTCAAAAGAAGATGCCGATCTTCACTCATTCCGATAAAATGCAGGATAAGCAACACATAAACTAATCCCCAGAAAATCAGGATTCCTTTTATTCCCCATGCCAGAGCGACAAGGCCAA
>JAGWKK010000041.1 GCA_028865335.1 Patescibacteria group bacterium
CCGATCCGCCACCCGATTTCGTGATAGCATTCTGGACAACGATATCCCTGTTTCCGGAATCAATGATAATGTCGGTGCCTGCGTTCAAAGCGTTCGTGATATCGTCAACGCTCAGATTGGCGCCATCAGCAGTTGCAGTTTCTGTGATGGGATTGGATCCTGAGCTTGAAAAACCGGAGGTGGTACTCGAACTGATCGTCACCTGCGCCGCCCAGGCAACGCCTCCGGTCATCAGAAACCCGAAAACAGCCATCGTGATGACCGAGAATAATTTAATGCGCATTCCAAGATTTTTCATAGAGATCTCTTCCTGGTACATGTCGGCAGATATTTTATTAGTATACCATTATTTTTTTCAGGCGTATTA
Source organism: Patescibacteria group bacterium (assembly GCA_028865335.1). GTDB lineage: Bacteria > Patescibacteriota > Minisyncoccia > UBA6257 > 02-FULL-45-10c > REEB48. Next base: position 368 of record JAGWKK010000041.1, read on the forward strand.
GCCGCAAAAGAAGAATTTCCGTTTATTGAGAAAGCGATGAAGGCGCCTATTCCAGAAGGAATAAGAATCAGCGTCTGCGTCGATTGAAATTTTGCCGCCCGCGGTTTTGCGGGAACCGCCGTTCCTGATGGCGAAATCCGGGATGGTTTCGGTTTTGGGGTGCCGGCGGCGGGACGGGAAGTCCTTCGGGCACGCGGGAGAGCGGGATTGACTTGCGCAGGACTTTTTCAATCGTCTGCAGATCGCCGCGCTGATCGGGCGTCGCGAAAGAGATCGCGTGGCCGGTTGCGCCGGCACGGCCGGTCCGGCCGATGCGGTGGACGTAATCTTCCGCCTGCGTCGGCAGGTCGAAATTGACGACAAGTTCGATGTTGGTGACGTCGATGCCGCGTGCGGCGATATCGGTCGCGACCAGGATGCGGTAGCGGCCGGTCTTGAAGCCCTCCAACGCGTCACGCCGTTGGTTCGGAGAGCGGTTGGAGTGCAATTCGCCGCTGGAAAAGCCCGCCGTGTGGAGATGGCGCACGGCCTTTTTCACGCTGAATTTTGTGCGCATGAAAACGAGAACCGATCCTTTATAATCCTGCAGGAGTTTCAAAAGAAGCGGCAGTTTCTGTTCGCGCGGAAGGATATATACTTCGTGCGATACGGTGGAAGCCGCGGTTCCCGGCGGGACGATTTCGATCTGGACCGGCAGCTGCATGAACGTCCGGGCGATTTTCATGATCTCGGGAGGCATCGTGGCGGAGAAAAGAAGCGTCTGGCGTTCCGCGGGCACGTGCTGAAGAATCTGTTTGAGCTGCGAGGCGAATCCCATATCCAGCATGCGGTCGGCTTCATCCAGCACCAGCGTCCTGACGCCGGAAAGCGAAAGCGATTTCTGATTCAGGTGGTCGATGATGCGGCCCGGCGTTCCGATGACGATATCCGGACCCCGGCGAATTTCGGCGATCTGGTTCTGCATGGATGCGCCGCCGACGATGAGCGTCGTTTTGATGCCGAGCGGCTGGCCGATCATCTTCAGGGATTCCTTGACCTGCATCGCGAGTTCGCGGGTCGGGAGTACGACAAGGCCGGGACCCTTTCCTTGAAGGGCTCCTTGGATCATCGGAATACCGAATGCCAGCGTTTTGCCGGTTCCGGTCTGCGCGATGCCTACCAGGTCTTTGCCGGTGACGCCGATCGGGATCGCCTTCTCCTGGATCGGGGTCGGATGGACGAATTTGTTCTTATCGAGGATATCCAAAATCGCGGGAGCGATGCCCAGTTGGGAGAACAGTCCTGAAGTGAATGATTGCATATGTGCATAGGATAGCAGAATATCAGCCGGAATGCGAATGTTTCCGATTTGGAAATATGAGAAACTGCGATACGATAAAGATATGAGATTTCTCCACGAAAAAGCGATACTTGTCTGTGTGGTACTGGTGACTGCGGTAGGTGGTTGGTATTTGTGGAATATGCAGTCATATCGGGGAGCGCAATCAGATGAAAACCGGCCGATTGCGGAGGTTTCGTATCAATGCGACGGCGGCAAGACAATCCAGGCGGCGTATTATGCTGGAGAAACGAAACCGGCGGCGGCGCCGGGCCAGCCGCCGACGCCCGGCGGATCGGTGGCCCTGCGTTTGAGCGACGGCCGCACGCTGGATTTGTACCAGACGATCTCCGCCGATGGGGCCCGGTATTCCGATGGAAATCCTTCGGTGCAGGGGAGCGAAAGCATTGTTTTCTGGTCAAAAGGGAACGGTGCGATGGTGCTGGAACATAATACCGACCTGACCTACTCAGGATGCGTCAAAATAGCCCCAAATCCGGGCGATTTACCCCTTATTTACACTAACGGCGCTGACGGCTTTTCCATCCGTTATCCGGCCGATTATACACTTGATTCCGCATACAGTTATCAGGCGTTGGGTCCCGGAAAAGATATCGCCGGCGTGAAGTTTACGATTCCGGAATCGTTCGCGAAAGGAACCAATCTTTCGGACGATACGTACTTGTCGGTTGAGGAAATTCCGCAGGCGAAACAGTGCACGGCGGATCTTTTTATGTACGCCGGCGCGTTGCGCGGCCATGCGCCGGTGACGCTGGCTGACGGCGACACGACCTATTCTGTCGCGTCGTCAACGGATGCGGCGGTGGGAAACCGGTACGAAGAAACCCTTTATGCGATTCCCGGAAGCAATCCCTGCATCGCGGTGCGATATTTCATCCATTACGGCGTGCTGGAAAACTACCCGCCCGGGATGGTGACGGCGTTTGATCATGCCGCCCTGACCAAGCAGTTCGATGAGATGCGCCGGACGCTGGTTCTGAACTGATATCTAGAGAAGCTTCTTGTAGAGCGCGGCAAGACGCTGCGCTTCTTTTGATTCGGAAAATTCGCGGGCGGTTCTGACGGCTGAGCGTGAAAGGCGGTTGTAAAGGGCTGCGTTGGAAAGTGCGCGGTGCATTCTGTCGGCGAACAGTTTCGGGGAATGGCGGGGGACGACGAGGCCGTTCATGTTGTCGGCGACCACGCCGGCGAATGCTTCGTCTTTCAGCACGATTGCGGGAAGTCCGCTGGCGAGCGCTTCCAGAACGACGATGCCCTGGGTTTCGGTGAGCGACGGAAATGCGAACAGATCCGCCATGCGGTAGTAGGACGGAATCCGGTCGTGCGGAACCTGGCCGGTGAAAAGCATGCGGTCGAGTTTGTGTTTCTTCGCAAAATTCCGGTATTTTTTCAGATCGGGACCGTCGCCGACCATAAGCAGATTCGCCCGGCTGCCTGATCTGATGAGCTCGCGATACGAGCGCAGCAGGAAGGGCACGTTCTTTTCCGCCCCCATGCGGCCGACGAAAATGATGACATCATCGTCGGGCGAAAGGCCGAGAGATTTCTTCAGCTGCTGTGCGCGATGGTTGAGTTCGTGCGTCGGCGCGAACAGTTTCGGATTGATGCCGGTGGGGACGATGGAGATCGGCTGGGTGACGCCGTCGCGGAGCAGTTCGTGCTTTATTTTCGGCGACGGAGCCACTATCGCGTCGGAAAGATTCGAGAACAGAACGCTCCAGGACCGCGCGATCGGCGGAAGGAAGGTCTCTTTTTTGAAATAAGCCTTCGCATAATTCACATAATCGGTGTGGTGGGTATAGACGAGCGGAATCTTCTGGCGCTCGGAAACGAATTTGCCGAGCAGGCCCATGCTGAACGGCGTCTGGGCGTGGACGATATCCAGCTTGAAGTCGATCAGCTTGCGCAGGTTGCCGTCGTGGACGATCGGAAAGGCGAGGCGCATTTCCGGCTTCCGGATGACGCGGACGGAGTCCATGCGGAAAATCTCCCGGCTTTTGTCCTTGTAGCCCGGCGTATACGGCGCGTACACGAAAACCTTGTGGCCGAGTTTCTCGAGGTCTTTGCGGAACGTGTCGATGGAAATCTCCACGCCGTGGACGGTGGGAAGATAGCTGTCGGTGAAAAATCCGATACGCATAGGTATCCCCATTATATCTTTTTTCCCGATATTTTGCCGTGCGTAATCCTGCGCAACAGTTCGTGGTATGATGGATATATGCAATGCTCCAAATGTAAAGCGGAAGTGCTGCCGGAATATTATTTCTGCCCGAACTGCGGAAAGAAGCTGCGCGAAAAACCGATCGCGACTTCGGCACTGATGCAGATCGGCGTGTATCTGGTCTGCATCTTTCTGCCGCCGCTCGGCCTCTATTATACGTACCGCTATTTCAAGCTGGGAACCCGCGACGGCGTGATCATCGCGTGGGTGACGATCATTCTCACGGTGGCGTCGCTCTGGATTTCATGGGTGCTTCTGCAGGATGTCTGGAACACCTACACGCAGTACCTCAACGCATACACCGGCCTTGGCCTCTATTGATTGCGCCTGATATACTGGATATATGATCAAAGTAATCGGCCACGACTTGTGGCGCGGGGGACAGAAAATCGGCTGGGCGGAAGAGAACCACGTGTTTGCGCATGACGGCAAGAAACTCGGCTATTTTTCCGAGAATCATGTATTTGATGTCACCGGCAGGAAACTCGCGTATGTGGAAGGGGATCATCTGTACGCGGACGGTTCTTCGCGGGTGAGCCTGGAGACGATCAATGAGAATATCGTCGGCGGCGTTCTGCCGGAAATGGCCAAGTGCGCCATTTATGTCCTGTTGGGCGATTAGGATTTTCATGACTGTTCTTGTTCTGACGGCAGTTCTCGCGATCGTATATGTCGCTGCGACCTATGTCGGCGATCATTTTCCGTATGACCAGGTATACTGGTTTTTTGAATTCTGCCATCTGCTTTCCGGAATGCTGGTCGCCGCGTTGGTAGCTCAATTCACCTCATCGGCAGCACTTATCGTAATGGGAACGCTGGGAGTCGGCTGCGCCTGGGAGATCGGCGAGTTCATCACCAATTATTCCGCGTGGGTGCACCGGATCACGGAGCGCTTCGGTTTGCGGATCGAACCGCAGACGTTCTGGGATACCGTTCTGGATCTCGTACTCGACGTTGTCGGCGCAGTGCTGTTCGTGTATTTCCTGCGCTAGGCCTTATATTTCGCAAAGCCGCCGGTTTCGGTCGCGATGCCTTCGGTATCGATCATATATCCTTCGAATCCCTTCAGGTTTTCGATGAACATGATGCCCTGCTTGCCCATGGCGAATGCCGCCGTGGCGAAGCGGTCGGCGTCGTAGATGTTCGGACCGATGACGGTCAGACTTGCGATGGCGGTCGCGTTCGCGTGGTCGGCGCGGGGATTGTAGATGTGGTCGCCGCGGAGGTAGGTTCCCGATGTCGCGATGCCTTCGTTACGAAGCTGGACGGTCTGGACGATCTCGCTCTGTTTGAACGGATTCCGGATGCCGACGCGCCACGGCGCTTCGGTTTTCGGAGCCGCCACCTGGATATCGCCGCCGGCGTCCACGTAAAAATACCTGAAGCCCTCCTTTTGGAGGATGAGCGCCACGTTGTGGATCGCCCATCCTTTCACGATGCCGGACGGATCAATATAGCCGTCTTTGCGGCGGATATCGAAGTAGCCGTCCGTTTCGCGTTTGGTCTGCGCGGAAAGCCGCATGATCAGCTTCATGTCGTCGCTCCAATCCGACTCAGCGAGTTTCTTACCGTTGATTTTTGATATTTCGCTCGCGGGTTTGTACGTGCTGAACTTCTCGTCCACGTACTGGAAGTAGGAGAACGCCTTCTGGATTGCCTGCGGGGTCGCTCCGGCGTCGCGGATTTCAACCGTGACCGGCATACCCATGAGTAAACGGGATTCCTGCATATACTCTCTATTTAGCGGAAACCGGCGCCGGACGCAACTGGATTGATTCGGCGGTGAGGCTGCCATCCGGATTCGGAGTGCCGGTGACGAACACGTCATTGCCGGCCGAGAGGTCGTTGAGTGACCCGGTGGTCATTTTGCTGACCTGCGTGCTGGAAGAGACGAAGACGATTTCAGATCCGCCGTTGGCGAGCGAAAGCGTCAGGCTGTTCGCGTCTTTGGAAACAATACTACCGCCGGTCGCCCCGCCGGCTGCTCCTCCCGTGCGCGTCCCGCGGAAAACCGCCGTACTGCCGGCAGCGCCTGCAAATTGCTGCAATCTGCCCTGGCGGGCGCTTGCGGCCGCGTACTGGTCATACTTCATGCCGCCGTAAAAAGCGACGCCTGCGATAATGATGCCCCCGAGAACCAATGCAACTGTTTTGTTCATATGATTTTTAATGATTATTTTTTAATATTAGTCACTCGTTATCACTTATTGGAGCCGGTGATTCCTGATTCCTGATACCTGATACCTGATACCTGATACCTGATACCATCCTGCTATTCGTACCGTAACGCTTCGATCGGATTGAGCGCAGCCGCCCGCTTCGCCGGGTAGTAGCCGAACACGATGCCGATCGCCGCGGATACCCCGAATGCGAGGAGGACGGATGAGAGCGAGACGGAGGTCTGAAGGACGCCGAAATAGGTGATGAGGAACGATATCAGCCAGCCGAGTATGATGCCTATGAATCCGCCGATGAAGGTCAGCATGACCGCTTCGGTCAGGAATTGGAGGTTGATGTCCTCGCGTTTCGCGCCAATCGCCTTGCGCAGTCCGATTTCGCGGGTGCGCTCGGTGACGGTGGTCAGCATCATGTTCATGATGCCGATGCCGCCGACGATGAGCGAGATGCCCGCGACCGATCCGAGCAGGATGGTGAAGGTCTGGGTGACGCTTGAGGCAGTGGCGACGATATCGGCCTGGTTCAGGACATTGAAATCAGCGAGTTGGGGATTGCTGATGTTGTGCCGCTGGAGCAGGAGATCGGTGATCTGCTGCTGGACCTGGGTCATCACGTCGGCACTCTGGGCCTGCACGCTGATGGTTGAGACATAGGCGTCGCCGACGAGATAGTGCTGTGCGGTGGTGAGCGGAATGAAAATCATGTCATCCTGGCTGCCGAAGCCGGATCCGCCTTTGGCGGCCGTGATGCCGATGACTTTGAATTCGATGTTCTTGATTCGGATGGTCTGGCCGATCGCGTCAGCGCCTTGTCCGAACAGATCGTCGCGCGCAGTCGGACCGAGAACAGCGACCTTGGAAAGGCTCAGCAGGTTCTGAGTGCTGATGAAGCCGCCCTGATCGATCTGCACATTGCGGACCTGCGGATAGGCGGCATTCGTGCCGACGACGGACGTATTCGTATTGGTTCCTTTTGCGGTGACCTGATAGCGTCCGGAGATTTCCGGCGCAACTGCGCTGGCGAGCGAGATGTTCTGCGTGATCGCATCCGCATCCGCCTGGGTGAGTGAGCGCGCCGATCCGCGTCCCGCGCTGACCTGGGTCCCGACGCCGCGCTGCACGCCCGGCTGGACCAGGAGCAGGTTCGCGCCGATGGATTGGATGTTCGCCGCAATCGTTCCCTGGGCGCCCTGGCCGATTGCCACCATGGCGATCACCGAGCTGATGCCGATGATGATGCCGAGCATGGTCAGGCCTGACCGGGCTTTGTTTGCGGAAAGGGCGACGTAGGTTTCTTCGAGGATGTCGGAGTAGGTCATAAGGTGTAATTTGAAATCCTTCGCTTATGCGCACGGCTGTCATCGACGATGTTGCCGTCGCGGATGTGGATGATGCGCTGGGCGTATTC
>JAGWKK010000042.1 GCA_028865335.1 Patescibacteria group bacterium
GGCATTGCAGATCATTTTCTGGGTTTCGGTATTCGGAGTCTGTTTTTCGGGATATCTTTCGTATCAGGAACTGTTCGCGTCGGTGCCGGGAGGGTTCACCTGTCCCGCGCCGGGAGCGCCGGGTACCGTGTTCGGCTATCCCGCCTGCGTCTACGGATTTTTCATGTATGTCATCGTCGCGGCGGTTGCCGGCTGGGGGCTTATGAAGTCGGAATAGCGCAACGCATCTTTTCTTTTACCTCGGACTCTGATACACTACGGGTAGTGTTCTTTGAGCGGGGAATGGATGATCCAGATACTCCGACGACCTTTGCGTTTTTTGGCGAAGTTGACGGTTGTCGCCTGGCCCCGAAATCAGGAGGACGATCTGTCGCCGTCGGCATTGCGTGCCAAGGCGTTATTCGTGGCGATACCGTTTCTGATTTCCTGCATCTTCATTGTCCTCGGGTCATTGTTCCCGCATCTTCTCACTGTCTTTTTGTCGATATTCTGTTTCATGTGCCTGTCCGCGCTCATTCTGGGATCCAAAAGGGTCCAGGGCGTGATCCGGTATCGGAACCGAGTCGGACAGAAGTTCTGATTCCCGCCATCCAAGGCGGGATTTTCATAGATACAGACCCTTCCTTTCGCGTCATTTTTTTGATAGGGTAGAGGAGGTATTGGGGGATCGTCTAATGGTATGGCAAGGCCATACCGATTGCACTCGCTCGGAAGAACAAAAGCAATTTTAAAAGTTTGCGCGCACCGCTGGGGGATCGTCTAATGGTAGGACACCGCCCTTTGGAGGCGGGTATCGGGGTTCGAGTCCCTGTCCCCCAGCCGTCATATGCTAAGTCAGGTGACTGACACGCATACGATACTTAATCCCATCATGGCACACCCGCCGAGCGCGGTATCCAGACAAAAAATCACCGAATACTCGGTGATCTTTTGTCACTCTCTCTTATGCGAAGCAGACCTTCCTTTCCTTTATTATCAGTTTGCTTTTCATGCACGACAGTAGTTCCCGCTTCTCCATTAGAGTCCCGTCTTTGAGAAGATATTTCGCATAATTCCGCACGTCGACATCGATCTCAGTTTTGTCCTGCTTGTGTCCGAGCACTCCCGATCTGAATTTGTTGAATCGCGCTATCTCATCCTCAATCCTTGATCTGATCCCGAGCTCATCCAGATCAACCGTATCCATCAGCCCGATGAGCTCGCTTATCAAGTTCGGCTCGTTGATTGCCGGATTTTTGCAGTCAATATTCCTCGCTTTGGTGCAGAAATAATAGACATGCCTATTCACTCCGCCGTCTTTGAGTTTTTTGAACTTCTCATCGGCCGATATGCCGGATCCGCAGTAGCCGCAGTGGATGAGTTTCGTGAAGGCGAATTCCTTGCTTTCGGTTTTTGGGATGAAATTTTCATTGATCGTCATTTGCACTTTCTCGAACAGCGCCTTATCAATGATCGGCGAATGCTTCCCGGTATACCACTGTCCGCTACCTACCGGATATTCAAAATCGCCGTAGTAGAAGGGGTTTCTCAGGATGATATAGATATTCGCCAGCACCAGGGGTTTTCCCCGGTGGGTTTTGAAGTCGATCTCTCGCAGCCACCGGTATACTTTTCTCCCGCTCCATTGCTCATGGGCGACCCTTTCAAACATCTGCTTGATAATCGGCGCTCGCTTCGGATCTATCCGGCACTGGCATTTCTTATCGACATGCTTTTCATTCAGGTATCCGGTCGGGGCGACTCCCGGTCTCCAGCCCATCTCGCATCGGGCGCGCAGCCCCCGCTTCACGTTCACGGCTTTGTTGTCGTTTTCGAGCTTTGCTTGGCTGCCGAGAATCATGAGCAGGAATTTCTCATTCGGATTATTCGTGAATTTCTGGCCGTATGTCTTTATCTCAATCAGCCTTCCCTGATCCATCAAATCCACCACCGACCCCAAGTCTCCGGCGTTCCGACTCAACCGATCCGGCGCCCAGGTCAGAATCGCATTGAATTTCCCCTCGCGTACTTCTTTGAGCATTTGGTTGAATACCGGCCGCTGCCCGACCTCCTTTGAGGAATGCGCCTCGCGTTTGATCTCCACGACCATGAGATGATCGCGTTCCGCCAACGCCGTCATTTCTTTGACCTGCGACTCTATAGAGAGCGCCTGTTTATCTTCGGCTTCCGTAGACTTCCTCGAGTACAGGCAGTACTTAAGGGGCGCTTCGGGACCTTGTTCCGCTTGTGCGTGCTTCATACTTATTCTTTATATTTGGTTAATAATCGACCCTACACACAGGGATGACGCAACGGGGCTAGGGAGTCCAGGACGCATAGTGTTGGTAACTGATTTTCAAAAAAGCTTTCAAAGTGAAGCTATTTCCTCACGGTCTCAAATGGCGATCTGCCCCGTATCGCCTGAAGAGCGGTTCGAGCAGCCCCTAACTCGTGGAGCAAATTTAAGGACACTGGTTTATGCCAGTGTCCTTAAATTTTTCTTTCGGCGGGGTAGGGATCGAACGGGAAAGGAGTCGGGGAAACGGAAGTTTCCCCGTAGCGGAGGCATGGGAACCGCTGGGTTTCTAGGAGGAGCGGAGCGACGAGTGAGATAGCGCAGCGCCCTACCCGGGGAGCTAACAAATCAGATATGAACTCATTTTTTGAAGATGAGAGTATCCGCTCGCCCAGCCCCGCCTAGTACTGAGTGTTCGCTTCGTTGAGGGCTCTATTCCGAGATGCTTTTCCTATTTTTGTATTAAAAATCCGAATCCCCAATTCGATTGCCGGAGAATGTTAGATAGGATACCAGATAAAGCATTATGACCATCATAAGCACGGTGGGAAATCCCCATGAGATCGAAACCAAGCGTGCCAGCATGGTTCCACTCACCGAAAACGCGCCGTTGATTCCCCAGGCCCAAGGCACAAGGGCATTCCTGTTTTTTGACAGTTCGGCCAGTCCGGTCGGAAACGGCATGCCGAGGAAAAATGCGCCGGGCGCGATGAAGAGGACGGCCAACAGTATCTTGACCGGAAGCGGCCAGCCGATCAGCGCATCGAGGATTCCCGGCATGATCGCCAGATAGAACAGCATCGATACTGCAATGCCTGAGACGGCGTACGCCATCAGCCGAAGCTTGTCGCCATCGTAACGACCGGCGGCCAGGGCGCCGATTCCGGACAGCACGAGCATGGCCGCGATCACCGTGGCGCTGGAGAAAATAGGATTCGCGAGGAAGAACACCAGCCGCTGCATGAGATAAATTTCAACCAGCATATAGCCGACGCCGAGCGCGGCGTAGTAGGTGATGATACGTACCGCCCCTTTCTGTTTTCTGAACAATTCCCGCCATCGTCCCATCAGCGGAATGAGGATGATCAGCAACCCAAACAGGATCGACAAGACGAACGTATACAGCATGAGTACGTAGCCCCATTCCTCGGACAGATCCTGGATATTATTCAGCACCAGAGGAATCGTCGATGGCTTCACATAGCCGGTGTAATATGGCCGGTTATCCGTCGCGGGACTGATGTCGAAAAGATATTTGCCGTACAGTCCAGCGCTCTTGCCATTCAGCAGCCACTGCATCGTGTAGTAATACAGATCTTTCGGGATGAGATCGGGCGCCGCGTCGACGCTGGAAGTGGCGGCGGTCTCCGCGGATTGCGCGTTGAACTGATCCGTATACGCCGCGAGGATCGCATTGAAATCCTTTCCCGGGTCCGGCATGCCAGGATAGTAGCAGGCCTCGAACGACGTCTTCTCAAGAAATTGCGACAACGTCCGCAGGTCCGATTCCGTAAACGCCGAATTTTTCACCAGAATCGTCGCGGTGGAAAGCAGCGAATCGAAAACGAACACGTGGTTTCCGGGATCGGCGACGCCCTTCATTTCCAGGGCTTTTACGACAGTGGAGAGCAGTTTCGGGACATTCCGGGGCGGATCGAGCTTGTTCCAGACCGTAATGGAAAGAACGCCGTTGGGGTTCAATGTGCGCAGATAGCTGGCGATCCCCTCGGCCGTATACGTATAGTTCTCATCCACGGGATATCCGCCGGTCTGCGAAAGGCCTACGGAATCAATCAGACCGATCTCCACCAGATCGAACCGCTTGTCCGTACCGCCGGTAAACGCCCGCGGCTCGGCGTTGTACAGGTGCACGCGCGGATCATTGAGGATATCCCCGTTGAATCGCCGGAAAAACGGAACATCTTTCAGCATATGGATGAGAGCCAGGTCCGGTTCCGCGACCGATACGGATCGCGCATCGTGATAAAGGGCTTCGGAAACGCCGATGCCGCCCCCCATTTGCAGCAGGAGGACATCCGGGTTTCGGAATAGCAGATACGGCGCAGCCATCGGAAGATAATTCATGTACGCTTCTTCGTCGGGGCTCAGCTTGCGCATGATGCCGATCGGGCCCTCGCCGTCGATATAGAGTCCCAGAAACGCATTCTCCGGCATGGATTTCACGTTGAGGCTGGCGTTGTCGCTCAATCCCGGGGCGAAGTGCAGATAGGAACTCTGATACACATGGAATTCGCCGGCGGGTCCGTAGGCATGGTATACCAGGCTGGAATCGGGAAACTGCCGCGCATAGCTTATCGGTTTGAATTCAGAAACTTTAATGTTTCCGAACAGCGCCATAAGCCCGATCGAGAGGATCATGACCGCGGTGGCGATCAAAGAAGGGACGGCCGGCAACCGGAGCCGGCCCGTTCGGGGATCCGCTTCCGTGAAACAAAGCAGCGAAGCAAGCGCCACGAGAATGATCAAGGGCTCGATGAGGCGGTCCGGGGGGAACAGGTACATGGCGCCCAAAATAAAAAAGCTGCCGAGCCCCGAGCCAATCATGTTCCAGAAATACACTCCATAGATATCCTCCTGGAATCCCACGAATATGGTACCGATAAAGACGGCTCCGATGAAGAACGGAACCGCATAAATGACATAATAGACGCCGATCCAGACGGTCTGAAGCCAGTCCGTGCCGATCATGATCGGATTGAACGGCACGTATTGGGCCGCACTGTGGGCGGCGGCCATGGCCGGTCCGAGCAGCAGCACCGAAGATCTGAGCCAGGCATCGGTGTTCCGTTTTATATTTTCGTTGAAAAAGGTGAGCAGCGTCCCCGCAAGCCCGATGCCCAGTAGGCCGATGCTGATCACCATGGAGCCGAAATTCGACCAGCTTCCCACGGCGAACGTGCGCATGACGGCCAATTCATAGGCGATCAGCGCGAGGGAGACCACGAAAAGGGCCGAAAGCCGGGAGTGGAGAATTTTCGCGTTCATTGATCCCGTGTCGTGTTAATTTCCATTTGCATGGACGCCTTGGGCCGCCGTGAACGGCACGAAGATGACTTTCTTTCCGTGATAGATGTCTTCGCGCGTAAAGGTGACCGATCCGTCGGCAAGCACCGTCTTGGTGATCTTAAGGATGGTCTGTCCGGACGGCGGACCGACGGGTATCACCATGATGCCGCCGGGGGCGAGCTGGCTTAAGAGTTCGGGAGGGACATGATCGATTCCCGCCGTCACGATGATGCGGTCAAACGGCGCATATTCGGCCCAGCCGTAATAGCCGTCCGCATTCTTCCGGTTGACATTCCGATATTCAGGATAGTTTTTTGATAATGCGGTGTAATTCGCGTCGGTCCGCTTGGCCAGCTGGGGCACGATCTCGATGGTGTACACATGATTTGAAAGTTCCGAGAGTATCGCGGATTGATAGCCGGAACCCGTGCCGATCTCCAACACTTTCTGTCCCGGCTGCGGATCGATCGTCTGGGTCATGCGGGACACCAGATGCGGACCGGAGATCGTCTGCCCGTAGCCGATCGGCACGGCGGGTTTCGCATACGCCTTGGACGCGCTGCCGGCGGCGAAGAAGAATTCGCGCGGCGTGCGCAGGAACGCCCCGATGACCCGGGGATCGGAAGCGTCCTGATTCGCTATGATTTGCTGGGCCCGATTCCATTTTGCCACGAGGTACTCTTTTGTTTCGGGGCTGTTCGCCAGCATCCATTTCAAATAATCCGCCTCGCTGGTTACCGAGGGCCCGCCGGACCGTTTTGCGATGTCAAAAATCGGGGGGCGATTTGCCGCGCCGACGGACGTCGTCGTTGCAGCGGATGCTGCATGCGGAAGGGCACCTTGTCCGGCATCGGACGCGATCTTCAAATCAGCGGATTGATTCTGCAGCAGAAAAAGAACGGCGATTCCCAGCAGAATCACTGCCGCTATGACGATACCCGGGGGTGCGAACTCCTTCTTTTTGAATAAATTATCCTTTGGAATTTTAGAGTTAATAAACATAGAGATGGGCTATCGGACACTTATAAAATTATAGTTTATTCCACAGGCATCATCAATGAAAGAGTCCGAAAAACATAAGTATGGCCTGCCACCAAAACACGACCAGGACAGTAGCTATAAGGATAAAATCAATAATGTATTTTTTGTTATTCATATTGCGCTAAAATTTAGGCGCGCCGCATGCAGTAAGATCTTTTAGGGTCATAGGGCTGCTCGTTGCCGTGCGTTCTGCCATAATCGTGCATGGAAGCGTAAGCGCCGGCGGCCGCATGCCCGCGGCGAATTGATCGGTCGTCAGCCCGGCCCTTTCCTCAAAATGAGGTAAGTCACCAACGCCACCCGACTCGAGACTGCAGTACGCGGCAATTTTTACCAATTGCGTCCAATTAATATTATATCCTCTATACCGATCAACTACGTCGACGGCATATCCGTAGTTATGAAGGCTGTGACCCGGCGGAGCTTCGGTTACGATATGGCCATTAACCGTACGGCCCTGATCATACATCTGGGTCTGATCTGCGATAGAACGGAACCCCGCGGTAATACGCAGGGTGTACCCATAGACCGCGGCAGCGGGAATAAAACAATTATTCACCTGCGTGAGGAAGTTTGGGTTTATCGCGGTCGGGAGAGGGGCCGGCGGCGATATCTTCAAGAGATTCTGTTTTATGAAAATGAATCCGGTGAGCACGCAAAGCAGAAGAAGACCTATCGCGATAACATAGTAACGTCGGCGGGAATGCGGCTTGCGGATTTGATTATAAAATATCTTTTGCATGATTGAGCGCAATATTAAAAATGGAAAAGGGATTTGGTACCTCAAGTAGTCAGTATAGGATTGAAAAATGAAGGAACTATGAAGCCCGGCCCCGTCTTCACGAAAGCTTCATTTTGGCTTAGTATCATAGCAAACGATATGAAGATTCTGATTATTGAGGATGAAGCAAAACTGGCGAAATCGCTGAAGCAAGGGTTGGAGCAGCAGGGCTATGCGGCGGACTATCTGCTGGATGGCGAGAGCGGCCAGCGGCGCCTGGAGATGAACCAAAACGAATATGGCTTGGTTATTCTCGACGTCATGCTCCCGGGAAAAGACGGAATGACTGTCTGCAATGAGTGGCGCAAGCAGAAAATCACTACGCCGATCCTTATGCTCACCGCCCGCGATACCGTAAATGATAAAATCACGGGCC
>JAGWKK010000004.1 GCA_028865335.1 Patescibacteria group bacterium
CTGTATCTGAATTTCCTGCGCAGGAAACTGCTCTAGCCGCCCGGCACTCCGAGGCGGCTTTTTGTTTGAAGACGGGGCCTGATCCGTGATAAAATTGTCATACATTTATATGACGCAATCCCAGGCACTTTCCATACTGAAGACCGGCGCGAATGTTTTTCTGACCGGCGAGCCGGGATCGGGAAAGACGCACACGATCAGCGAATACATTTCGTATCTGCGGGCGCGGAATATCGACCCCGCGATCACGGCGTCCACCGGCATCGCCGCGACGCATATCGGCGGGATGACGATCCATTCCTGGAGCGGCATCGGCATCAAGGAAAAACTGACGGCGCAGGATCTCCGCAAGATCGCGTTGAACAAACGCATCGTCCACCGCGTGCGGAAGGCGAAGGTGCTGATCATCGACGAGGTATCCATGCTTGCGCCGGGGACATTCGCGATGGTGGAGGCGGTGTGCCGGGAGATCAAACAGAGCTCGCGGCCGTTCGGCGGAATCCAGATCGTGCTGGTCGGGGATTTCTTTCAGCTGCCGCCGATTCTGACGAACAAATCCGATGGCGATGAAGAGGTGCAGATGGCGCTGATCGAGGAAGAACCCGAGCGCTTCGCGTATGATTCGCGGGCGTGGGATGCGGCGAAGCCGGTTGTCTGCTATCTGACCGAACAGCACCGGCAGGATGACGAGGATTTTCTCAAAGTGCTTTCGGCGATCCGCCACGATGAGTTCAATGAAGACCTGCTGGCCCATCTGGAGGCGCGGAGGATCTCCGCCGATGCCGTTCCGGAGGATGTCCCGAAACTTTTTTCACACAATGCCGACGTGGACCGCGTGAATGAACGGATTCTGAAAAAACTTCCCGGCGAAGCGCGGACGTTCGCGATGACCGAGCAGGGTCCGGAGTGGCTGACGCCGGTGCTGAAGAAAGGATGCCTTTCGCCGGAGCAGTTCTCACTCAAAGTCGGCGCCGTGGTGATGTTCACGAAGAACAGTCCGAAAGACGGCTACGTGAACGGGACGCTGGGAACCGTGGAATCATTCGACGAATATGATGGCCTGCCGTTCGTGAAGACGCGCGACGGAAAACATATCAAAGTGGAACCGGCGGACTGGGTGATCGAGGAGAACAACAAGATTCTCGCGCGCATCACGCAGCTGCCGCTCCGCCTCGCGTGGGCGATCACGGTGCACAAAAGCCAGGGGATGAGCATGGATGAGGCGGTGATGGATCTGCGGACCGTATTTGAGTACGGCCAGGGCTACGTGGCGCTGTCGCGCGTGCGGCGGCTGTCGGGCTTGCATCTGCTCGGCTGGAATGAGCGCGTGTTCCGCGTGCATCCGGAGGTGCTGGAGAAGGATTCCGAATTCAAGGCGGCATCGGCCCGCGCGGAAGCGGAATTCGCGAAGTTTTCCGAATCGGAACTGCGGAAACAGCAGGATGATTTCATCCTTGCGAGCGGCGGCGACCTGATCGCGGAAAAACCGGAGAAGGGGAAGAAGAAAGCCGGCCGCGGCAAGGCATCGAAAAAATCCGCCGCGCCGACGCCGAAGCCGACCGGACCGATGGACGGATCCGTGCTGTTGTCCAAGACCGACTACATCCTGTTCCGCGAATGCCCGAAAAATGTCTGGTACAAGATCCACGAGCCGGAGATCTATTACCGGGACGAGCTGTCCGAATTTGAAAAACATATCATCGAGACCGGAAACGAAGTGGAAGAAGTCGCGCGGAAATTCTTCGACGACGGCATTCTGATCGAAGGCCGCGGCGAAGAAGCGCAGAAATTCACGCAGGAGCTGATCGACCGCAAGAAACCGACGCTGTTCCAGCCGGTGTTCGTGAAGGACCGTTTCATGGCGGCGGTGGATGTGCTGAAATACGACGCGGACACGGACAGCTACCGGATCTATGAAATCAAGGCATCCAACGAAGCGGACAAAGACCGTCATTATCACGACCTTGCGTTCCAGGTCGTGCTGCTCCACAAATGCGGCCTGAAGGTGGACGTGATCAATCTGATGCACCTCAATCCGGATTACGTGCGCGATGGAGAACTGGATCTCGGCGAACTGTTCATCAGCGACGACGTGACGAACGAGATCAACGAAATGATCGGCGAGGTGACGCAGGAGATGGAAGACGCGCTGGCGTATCTGTCGCAGACCGCCGAGCCCGCGGGTTCCTGCAGCTGCATCTATAAGGGCCGGTCGCGGCATTGCACGACGTTCAGCCATGCGAATCCGCATGTGCCGGCGTACGGCGTGCATGATCTCACGCGCATCGGCTCCAGCAAGAAGAAACTGGCGAGTCTGGTGGACCGCGGGATTTTCCATATCAACGAGATTCCGGAGGACATTGAATTGTCCGCCGCCCAGCGCAATCAGGTCACCGTGCACATGCTGGATCAGATCATCATGAGCAAGGGGGAGATCGCGGGCGAGCTGGAGGGACTTGTATATCCGCTGTATTTCATCGACTACGAAACGTATCCGTCCGCCATCCCGATGTTTGACGGGTTTTCGCCGTACCAGCAGGTGCCGTTCCAGTACGCGTTGTTCGTGGTATCGGAACGGGGCGCGAAGCCGGAGCATTTTGAATTTCTGCACGATAGGAACAGCGACCCGAGCCGTGCGTTCGCGGACGCATTGCGGAAACATATCGGCCCGACGGGGACGATCATCGTGTGGAACAAGAATTTTGAGTGCGGGCGCAACAAGGAACTCGCGGAGCGGATCCCCGAGACCGGCGACTTCGTCGTTTCAGTGAATGCCCGGACCTACGATCTGATGGATATCTTCACGAAGCAGTATTATGTGCATAAGGATTTCCGGGGGAGCACCTCCATCAAGAAAGTCCTGCCGGTGCTGGTGCCCGAGCTGTCGTACAAGGAGCTGGCGATCCGCGAAGGCGGCACCGCATCATCCAGCTGGCTGAAACTGATCGGCACCAACCTGAAGCCGTCTGAAAAAGCGCAGCTTAAGAAAGACATGCTGGAGTACTGCAAGATGGACGCCTTCGCCATGGTCCGGATTATGGAAGAGCTGGAGAAGATGGTGCGCTAGGAGCTTCACCGTCGGACCGCGCGATTGACTTTTCGGATTTTGGTATGGTACTATGGTGATAAGATCACCACGAAAAAGCCCCTTTAGGGTTCCGTCCCTAAAGGGCCTTTTTCTTTTTTAGCTCCAGTTTTGCGCGCAGATCGGTCATGAAATTGAGATACTTTTTATCGCTTTTATTTATTTTCTTCAGGAGGGCCGAAAATTTACGGCGGTTCGGAATCAGGACGCACTCCAGTTTGTTGTTTTTGACGAGATAATCGGCGAGACAATGGAAATCGCCGTCACCTGATACGATGACTGCCTTGTCATATTCGCGATAATCAATCATCGCCTGGAGCACGAGCTCGGCATCGCAATTCCCTTTGGTCGTGCCGTCTTTGTATCTCAGGGTCGGCTTGAAGATAAGCACATAGCCGTATTCCTGCAATGATTTGTAGAGATCCTTGTTTTCCTCCATATAGCCGATAAAAACATATGCTTTGGTGACGGCGTATTTCTCCCGCAGATAGGTGCGGAATTTTATCTGATCGAGTTTCCATCCCTGATCCTGGATGCTGAGGTTCAGGTTCTGACTGTCGATAAACGCGAAGTTGTTCCCTCCTTTTTTCATATGTCTCTAGCGTATCATCCCCGCATGGGGAAAGCCAGTTTTGAGGGATGATGCAAAAATGGATATTTTGGTATATCATGGAAACAGAGACGCCCCATCCAGCCCGAAGGTCCGATGGGGTTTCCCGTTTCATTTTTTGCCTATGCACGAACTTATTTTTCTGGATACGGAGACGACCGGCAACGATGTCGCGACAGACCGCCTCTCGCAGGTGTGTTACAAGACGTCCGACGGGATCTACAAGGGCTATTTCAAGCCGCCGGTGCCGATGTCGGTGAAGGCGATGAGTATCACGAACATCACCAATAAGATGTTGGCGGACAAGGAACCGTTCAAGGGGAGCGCTATGATGAAAGATCTGGAAGCGCGGCTCGCCGAAGGAATTCTGGTGGCGCACAACGCGAAGTTTGATTGCGCGATATTGGAAGCTGAAGGCATGTCCATTCCGCGGCGCATCTGCACGTTCCGCGTCGCGCGCGAACTGGATCCGGAAAGCCAGATTCCCGAATACAGCCTGCAGTATCTGCGGTATTTTCTGGATCTGGACGTGGAGGATGCTCCGGCGCACGACGCCGAAGGAGATGTGAAAGTACTCTATGCGCTCTATAAGCGCCTGCTGGCGAAGATGACGAGTGAGGGAATCGGAGAAGAACAGGCGATTGAAAAAATGATGGACATCTCCAGCCACCCGTCGCTGTTCAAGGTGTTCAACTTCGGGAAATACAAGGATAAGAAAATCGGCGAAGTGGTGAAGACCGACCGGGGCTATCTGCAGTGGATGCTGGACCGGAAATACGAGGACGGCGGACAGGACGAGGACTGGATCCACACGCTGGAATATTATCTGAGCAACCGTTAGTCGTTGCGCTCGGCTGGAAACATGAAGCGTCCCCGGATTTACACAATCGGCCATTCGACGCGGACAGCCGCGCAGTTTATCGCGCTCCTCAAGGCGCATGGCGTTGCAGAGCTCGTGGATATCCGGACAATTCCGCGTTCACGGCACAACCCGCAGTTCAATGAATTGAAAATCGCGGCATCGCTCCGCCGGGCGCATATCGGGTACTGTCATCTGAAAGAGCTCGGCGGCCTGCGTCATACGACGAAGGTCTCGGTGAATCTCGGCTGGCGGAACAAATCATTCCGCGGATTTGCCGATTATATGCAGACGGGGGAATTTGCGGACGGATTGGCGCAGCTGATGAAGATCGCGCGTAAAAAGCGGACGGCGATCATGTGCGCCGAAGCGGTGCCGTGGCGATGCCATCGGTCGCTGGTTGCCGATGCGCTGACAAAAAAGAAATGGATGGTGCTCCATATCCAGAGCGCGAAAACCGCGCGGCGCCATACGCTGACTCCGTTTCTGCGCGTGCGAAAAGGCATGCTGGTTTATCCGGAAGCATAGCGCTGCCGCCGATGGTATAATGAAAGTATCAAAAGGCCGGCATATTAGTCAGTCAATCACTCTATGGCTTTAACTGTTATTGTTATCTTCGCCTGTATCGGCATCCTGGATGTTTCGTACCTGATCTTTCACATGCGGAAGGGGACGCCCGTGAAGTGTCTCTTCTTCCCGCAGGAGATGTGCGACAAAGTCCAGCATGCGCCGCAGAGCAGGACGTTCGGCATTCCGAATCCGATTGCGGGTTTCGGCATGTACGCGCTGATTCTGGTGCTTGCGTATCTCGGCGCCGCGGGAATGGTTCCGTTCATGTGGATGCAGGCGCTGATCTGGTTCGGATTCCTGTTCTCGATATACTTCATGTATGTCCAGGCGTTCGTGCTGGAGGCGTATTGCACCTGGTGCGTGGTCTCCGCGATCAATTTCACGGTCATGGCGATCGCCGCGTTCTATCTCTGATCGGATGCCGGGCCGCATCGCAAAAATCCTCCGCCGGGAGGATTTTTGCGTATTCTGGTAAAATGATAAAAAGGACTTGAAATAGAGTATGACGACCAAAAACATTTTCAGATTGATCGCCGCGGTGGCGGTATGCGAACTTGCCGGAGCGCTGGGCGTTTTGGCGACGACACCGGCGATACCGGGCTGGTATGCAGGACTGGTGAAGCCGGCGCTGAATCCGCCGAGCTGGGTGTTCGGTCCGGTATGGACGACGCTGTATCTGCTGATGGGCATCGCGCTCTGGATGATATGGGAGAAGTGGGATGTCGATGCGCAGCTGCGCACGAACGCGTTGATGGTGTTCGCTGCACAGCTGGTGCTCAATGCATGCTGGTCTTTCATTTTCTTCGGCGCTCAGCTGACCGGCGCGGCATTTCTTGAGCTGTTCGCGCTCTGGTATCTGATCAGCGCCACGATCGTATCGTTCGCAAAAATATCCCGCAAGGCCGCATGGCTGCTGCTGCCGTATTTCCTGTGGGTCAGTTTCGCATTGTATCTGAACGGTGCCATTTGGCTTTTGAACCGATGAAGAAGCGCGTCGTGGTGCGGGACAAGATGCAGAAGGGATATGTCTATGATCTGACCGAGCCGGTCGGGAAGCATTTCGATCCTGCATTCAGGCCGGAGCTGACGCCGCAGCAGATGCTGAAGCTGGGCGTGTTCGGCGGGCGGTACATGCGCGACTGCCGGAAGGAATTTCCGAAGGCGTGGTTTGCGAAGGCGAAACTGCATCCGGAGGGCGTGCCGGGACACAGTCCCGAACTGAATTTTTTCAAAGCGGACGCCAGTCAGCCGCTGTCGGTCTGGAAAAAGAAAGGATGGATCCGCAAAGAGGATCCGCGGGGATGGTTCCAGTGGTACTGCCGGTATTTCATGGGACGGCGGATTCCGGAAGAGGACGCGCGGCAGATCAAGCGATGGCGCGCGATCGCCCGCCACATCGCGCAGCTCAAAAAGAATTGTCCTTCGACTTCGCTCAGGACGGGCAGGAAAGGGGATTGGTCATGCCGGCCGGTCCAGCGCCAGGCGATCCTGCATTGGGCATACGACAGCCGGAAGATGTAGACTAGGGATATGACATTCGCATTACGGATCATCATCGGGGCGTGGCTGGTTTTTATGGCAACCTGGTTCGTCGGCTGGTTTTTCACGAAAAAAGGAGTGGTGGGACGGCGCTGGACGGTTACCTGGTTCCAGCTGGCACTTTATGCGGCATTTCTGATTGCGGCTCAGTTTCCGGGCGTGCGGAGCATTCTGGCCGGGAACTGGATATCGGCGGTGTTTCCTGCTGCGGCATGGATCGGCGCGTTGCTGGCCGTTGCCGGTATCGGATTGGCGATCTGGGCGCGCATGTTTATCGGCGCGAACTGGGGCCAGCCGATGACGCTCCGTGTCGGCCATGAACTGGTGACGTCCGGACCGTACCGGTATGTCCGCCATCCGATCTACAGCGGCGTTCTGCTGGCGATGCTCGGCACCGCGATCGCTTCGCAACTGCTCTGGCTCGCGGTATTTCTCATGTTTGCGGGATTTTTCACCTACAGCGCGCGGATGGAAGAGCGGACGATGACGGAACAGTTCGGCGATGCATACCGGACATATAAGGCGCAGACGAGGATGCTCGTGCCGTTCATTTTTTGATCGCGGCTCGGCGCGTGAATCGGTGTGATATAATGAATATATATGAAGGTCATCGAGATTCCCGAACCGAAGCTGTCCCGCGTATTGTTCGCCGATACCCGCCTGGCGTGGTTTTGGCTTATTGTCCGCGTCTATCTCGGCTGGGAGTGGCTGATGGCCGGTTGGGAGAAATTCACCAGCCCTGCATGGATCGGAACATCCGCCGGAACGGCGATCAAGGGTTTTCTGGACGGCGCTTTGCAGAAGGCTTCGGGAAGCCATCCTGACGTTTCCGGCTGGTATGCGTATTTCGTGCAGCATGTGGCGCTGGTCCATCCGGTCCTTTTTTCCTATCTGGTCACGTACGGAGAAATCGCCGTCGGCATCGGGCTTGTTCTCGGCGCATTCACCGGCATCGCGGCGTTTTTCGGAACATTCATGAATCTGAACTATCTGTTCGCCGGGACGGTCAGTACGAACCCGGTCATGCTGTTGCTGCAGCTGTTCCTGATTCTGGCATGGCGCACCGCCGGCTGGATCGGTTTGGACCGCTATCTTCTTCCCGCACTCGGCACGCCGTGGCAGGTAGGGGAACTTTTTGAGAATCCTGAGGGTTCTGCACAGCCGTAGCCGATACGCAGGGACACTCCGGGCATCGGAAGACGGCGGACGGTTCTGCGCCGCATTTTTCATATGACTCAGTCGCCATCAGACAATCGCGAAGCATATCACGAACTGCTGTATTATACGCTCGCGCATCCGGATCCGAAATTCATCCATCAGTATGCGGTGGACGCCTATGCCGCCCAGCATGCGGATGAAAAATCCAAACGCATCGGCGTCGCGTTCGCGCTGATCGGCTTGTATCTCGCGTTGAAGAAGGGATATTCGGGGAGGGAAGTCCAGCTCGCGCATATGGAGCTCGGGAAGAAGCGGAAGATGTGGCCGGCATTCGATCTGCCGAAAAGCCGCGGAACGGTGACGGTGGCGGATGTCATGAGCGCGGCGCCGGGGGCCGAGCGCGATGCGGCGATCCGGAACTGGTGCGCGTCGGTATGGAAAGCGTATGGGGACAGTCATGATCAGGTTGCCGCGCTGGTCCGCGGCGAACTGGGAGTCTGATATGATAAGGATATGATCTCATTCTGGAAACCGTTATTTTCTGAATTCCGGGGGAACATCAAACGCATCTTTACGGGCAGGAATCTCTGGTGGCATCTGCTCGCCATCGTTTCGACGTACGCGATCGCGGTGTCCGGTTTTGACTGGCTGTGGTTCAACTATTTCCGCGGCACGGTGACGGAGGCATTCCTGTTTCCGGCGGTGATTCTGGGAGCGTTGCTCCCGGTGGCGGTTCCGCTCGGGATGCTTGCCTATGCTTCTGTCCGCAGAAATGCCCGGATGCTGAATGCGGCATTCGGCACCGGCCAGGCGGCATTGCTCGGGTTTCTGATTTCATCAACCTACAAGGCATTCACCGGTCGGGCGCATCCGCTGTTCCGCACGGCGTCCATGATCGATATCAGCAAGGATTTTAACTTCGGCTTTCTGCGCGGGGGAGTCTTCTGGGGCTGGCCGTCATCGCATACGACCGTGGCGTTTGCCGCCGCGTTCGCCCTGCTGACGCTGTATCCGGAAAAACGCGCCGTGCGCTATGCCGCGCTCGCGTACGCGTGGTATGTCGGACTCGGCGTATCCATGAGCATCCATTGGTTCTCGGACTTCGTCGCCGGTGCGATCATCGGCACCGTCATCGGCCTCGTGGTGGGGAGAAGTTTCCTCGCCCGCGCCGCCGGATATGAAAAAGCCGCCGGATAGATCCGGCGGACTGTTTCTATTGGAAGACTTTTAGGGACATGATCTGCTTCAGCGAGAGGACCCGATAGGCATGCGGATCATTATGCGGGAAGCGGGCCAGATGGACCGATTTTCCTTCGCGGTCAAGCCAGATCGCGCTCATGCCTGCGCCGAGAGCTCCCATGACATCGCGATCGATCTTGTCTCCGACGAAGATCGCTTCGCTCGGGCAGACTTTGAGATCGTCGATCGCCTGCTTGAAGATATCCGGACACGGTTTGCGTTTCCCGAATTCGGAGCTCCAGACGAAGGTCCGGAAGAATCCGGCGAGCAGATACCGTTCCATCTCGCTCCTGAAAAGGGAGCCGGGGAACGGAGTGTTCGAGACGATGCCCATCCTGATGCCGCGGGCGTGGAGAAAGCACAGCAGTTCGTGCGCGCCTTCCACCGGGCGGGTGAATTTCCCGAAGCCGTAGTAATAGATCTCTGAGATCATCCGCATGATTTCCGCGTCGGTAAAGGTCAGGCGTTCGAGTCGCGCCGCATTGACGAGCGCGTTCTTGATCGTGGCTTCGTCGTGGGTCTCCATGCCGAACTTCCGTTCCGCGGAGAGGATTTCCTGCATCCGGTCCAGCAGCTTCGGATCCAGCGCCCCGGCCATGTGGCCGGCGGTAGCGAGATAGTTGTCCCGCAGCTGCGCCGGTGTCGGGTATTCGATGAGCGTGTTTCCGAGATCGAAAAGGCATGCTCTGATCATTGTTTCTCCATGAGTAGGAACCGGATTCATTCTAATAAAAATCATCCGTTTGTGCAATCGCCGGCGGATCGGGGAACCGGTATGATCGGCGTGGAAATGGTATAATGAGTGCATGAAAGGATTCGTCGGAAATATCGAGGAGCTGAGCCTGCAGAACGAAAACTTCCGCAAGGTTCTGTATACCTCCAAGAATAGCCAGCTCGTGCTGATGAGTTTGAAGTCGGGCGAGGAGATCGGCGCGGAAGTGCATCATCTGGACCAGTTCATCCGCGTGGATGCGGGCGAGGGGAAGGCCGTGCTGGACGGCGTCGAGCATGCGATCAAAGACGGTTTCGCGATCCTGGTGCCGGCCGGAACGGAACACAATATCATCAACACCTCGGACAAGCCGATGAAGCTGTACACGCTGTATGCGCCGCCGAATCACAAGGACGGCGTGATCCATCCGACCAAGGCCGTCGCCGAAGCGGATGAAAGCGACCACTTTGACGGAAAGACGACGGAGTAGAAAAACCGACGACGCATTCCTGCCGAGGCGGTTTTTTTGATTGGACGCGGAGGTGCTATACTGATAAGTAGCGAATATTATTAACTCAAATCTTACATATATATGAAGACCATTAGAATTATTGCGGTATCGGCGTTGCTGGTGCCGATGCTGACGTTCGGGCAGACCGCTCCTGCCGCGACGAGCACCACGAGCACGGCGGGAACGACGACTCCGGCTGCGTTGCCGAGCGCGGGATTGACGCCTGACAGCCCGTTCTATTTCCTGAACCGGGTGACTGAAGCGTTGCAGGAATTCTTCACGTTCGATCCGGCGGCGAAGGCGCGCTTGCAGCTGCAGTTCGCGGCTGAACGTATTTCGGAGATCCAGTCCATGTTGGCGACGAGCGGAGCGACTGATCCGGGAATCACCGTGGCGAAAACCGATCTCGCGAACAACCTTGCGAAAGCGACCAGCGCCGTTGATCAGGTGAAGGCATCCGGCGGAGACGTCTCCGCGCTTGCCCAGCAGGTGAGTACGACGATCGATGCGCAGAAACTGGCGCTGCAGAACGTGTTCAACAATGCGCAGCAGAAAATCACTTCGCAGGAAGATGAGGCGCAATCGCAGCTGCAGGAAGCGGACCGCGTGGGAAGCACGACGGTCGCGCAGGAAGCGGCGAAGAAACTGAGCGAACTCGCGGCGGAAAAGGCGGCATTGCAGCAGCACAAAGATGACAGCGAAACCGATCTGACTGATGCGGGCGATCAGGCGAGTCAGAATCTCGATCTCACCGGCCAGGCACAAAACGATATCGCGGATCTGCAGAACTCCCGCGCGGAATTGCTGAACGAGTATCCGACATTGACCGCAGCCGATCTCATCTTTGTGGATAAAGCGATCTCCGACGCGCAGAACATGCTGGCGAAAGGAAACGCACAGGCGGCGATTGAGCTGGTGAAGCAGGGCGAGAACTCACTGGAGCGCGCGAAGAATAATGCGGAAAAGGAGAAAGAAGCGAACCAGAAGTCGCTTGAGGGCCTGCTGAAGAAATACGGCGAAGACATGAATGCGTCCACGACGCAGTCCGGCGAGGGTGATCAGCAGCAGTCGGGTTCGGAAGGCGAGCAGAGCCGTTCGCTGCAGACGACCGTTCCGCGCCAATTCCAGGTCCAGGGCGGCGAAGGCGAAACTGAAATGCAGGGGACGACGACCCAGCATCAGTTCCAGATCCAGGGAGGCGAAGAGCAGACCGAGGGATCTGATGTGCGCCAGGCGGAATCAGAAGGCCAGACGCAATCGACTACAAGCGATCAGCAGCAATCGGGCGGCGACCAGCAATCCGGCGGCGGCGATAACTAATTGAAAGTCCAAGGTCAAAAGTCCAAAGTCCGTAAGGTCGAAGCAGTGACTTCGCCGGGTTTTGGTTGCGATTATCATTCCTGTGACCTACGACCATGTACCAAGTACCATTCACTACCCATTGACGTAAGTTTATCTTATGTTAAACTTGTGATATGGAAAAGATAATCGGTTTGAAAGAGTTGCGTGAGCGGATGGGTCATTATACGACTGAAGTAGAGAAAGGCAAGTCGTTTCTCATCGTCCGGAAATCAAGGCCCGTGTTCAGGATCGCTCCCGTGGAGGAAGAATCCGCGTGGGAGCCGGTCGTTGATTTCACCAAAGTGAAGAATGGCGGCGTATCGGCCCGGGATATCCTGAAAGCGCTCCGGAAGTAATTTATGGTACGCCTGAAGAAACTGCTTGCCCGCTTCACGCCGAAAGAGCGGGCGGAGATCGGGTCCTTGCTGACAAGGATTCTTTCTTTTGATTGGACCGGTCTGGATGTGAAGCGCTTGAAGGGATACCGGGAGTATTACCGAATCCGCAAAGGCGATCTGCGGATCGTATATCGGGTTGCGGATCGGGAAGTTTTTGTCCTGACCATCGAACGCCGCTCGGAAACCACGTATCGCAAACTCTAGTATTCGACTTGATTCTGACCTTATGGACTTTCGACTCATGACCAATGACTCATACCCAATGACTAATGTCTTATGACTATTGACTCCATCCTCAAATCCGGAGGGATCGGCGTGCTGGCGACGGACACGATCTATGGCGTGGTGGGTACGGCGCTCAACCGGAAGACGGTGGAGCGGGTATACCGTGTGCGCCGGCGGAATCCGAAGAAGCCGCTGATCATCCTGATCGGATCGGTGGACGATCTCAAGCTGTTCCATATCCCGCTGACCGCCGCGCGGAAAAAGATCCTGCGCCGGCTCTGGCCGGGGAAGGTGAGTGTGATTCTGCCATGCGCGCGGAAGAAGTTCGCGTATCTGCATCGCGGGACGAAGACGCTCGCGTTCCGTCTGCCGGCGAAAAAGGATCTGCGCGCATTGCTCGCCGCGACGGGGCCGCTGGTCGCGCCGAGCGCGAACTGGGAAGGCCATCCGCCGGCGCTGACTATCGCGAAGGCGCGGAAGTATTTCGGGGGGAAGGTGGATTTCTACGCCAATGCCGGCACGACCCGCTCCCTGCCTTCAACCCTCGTCGCCCTTCGCAACGGCCGCCTTGCCGTTCTCCGCCAAGGCGCGGTGAAGATTGATAAAAGCGGTATTTTCTGATATTTTAAACGCATATCTATGGCAAAACGCAAAGCGGATAAGAAAATGGTTGTCTATCAGGCGAAATCCGGCGCTATCGAGCTCCGGGGTGATTTGGCGCGCGAAACATTGTGGGCGACTCAGGCTCAGATAGCCGAAGCGTTTGAAGTTGATGTCCGGACTATAAATGAACATATCCAAAACATTCTCAAAACTAAGGAACTGAGAGAAAAGGCAGCTATCCGGAATTTCCGGATAGTTCAAAAAGAAGGAACGAGGGAAGTCGATCGAAAAGTGAAGCATTATAACCTCGATATGATTTTATCGGTCGGCTATCGCGTTAACAGCAAGCGTGCTACGCTTTTCCGCCAATGGGCCACCAGAACCCTGAAGGGCTATATTGTCGACGGCTTCGTGGTGGATAAGCGCCGGATCGCGAAAAACTATGATCGGTTTCTGGAAGTGGTCAACGATATCCGAAAATTACTTCCCGCGGGGACGTCGGTCAGCCCGAAGGATGCCGTGGAGCTTATCTCGCTTTTTGCGGATACGTGGTTGTCGCTGGATGCGTATGATCGCGGCGCTTTGCCGAAAGGGAAATTGACCAAAAAGAAAGTTTCTTTGACCGCGGAGGGGATTGCCGGCGGTTTGGGAAGTCTCAAACAGGAATTGGTGCGCAAAAAAGAGGCGACCGATATGTTCGGCGCCGAGCGCAGCAAGGGATCGGTTGCCGGCATTGTCGGCAATGTGATGCAGGCATTCGGCGGCAACGATATGTATCCGACGGCGGAGGAGAAGGCGGCGCACCTGCTGTATTTCATGGTGAAGAATCATCCGTTTACCGACGGGAACAAACGATCGGGCGCTTTTGCGTTCGTCTGGTTCTTGCGCCAGGCGGGAATTTTGGATGTCGCAAAACTCACTCCTTCCGCCCTGACTGCGCTTACCGTCCTGGTGGCCGAGAGTGAACCGAATCATAAGGATAAAGTGATCAAGCTGATCATGAATCTTATTGCGGAGAAATAAAAATTTCGTATGCCCGACGACAATCCGGAAATCCAACCGCAGGAAACCGTAACACCGGCCCCGGACGCGCCGGCTGACGTTCCGGCGACCGATGTCGCGCCTGATTCTTCTCCTGTTGTTCCCGCGCCGGCAGCGGATGCATCCGCTCAACCCGATGCAGCGGATTCGCCTGCGCAGCCCGAAGCGTCCGCTCCTGCGCCGCAAGTTTCTGAAAATAATTCAGCAGACGCGCCGGCGCCTCAAGCATCCACAACGACAACGCCTCCGCCTGCCGAATCCGAAACGGCGGCGCCTCCGCCCGAACCCGCACCTCCGGCATCTTCAACATCTAGAACAATTACAACACCTGCATCATTTATAACTGATCTTTTGAGAAAGGCGCAGGCAAAAATCCAATCCAACAAGCGGAAGAAGTTGGAAAAGATCGTGGAGTTCGCCAGAACGAAAGACGAAATAGAAAATAAAGACGTTCAAAAGCTGCTGAAGGTCTCGGACAAAACCGCCGAGCGATACCTCTCCCAACTCGTGAAAGAGGGAAGTTTAGTCCGCACCGGTCCGAAAACCGGCTCCCGATACCATGCGGCACCCTGAAAACCGAACTGGGTCATTTCCACCATTTGACCCAGTTTGCGGCTCCCTCTGACCCAGTTTTGAAATGAAATCTGTCCGCCGCCCGATCTTCCTCCGCACGGCATCGTACGGCCACTTCGGCAAACCCGACCTCCCGTGGGAGCGGGTTGGGTGAGTTATTTTACGATATGAATTTGTCCACATTTTTTCTTGACCGACGATCGAGGGCGCGGTATAATAAGTATATAAAAACTGAATACGAACTACGTCGTCATCGGGAGTTCTCAAGCGTCTATCGCTCCTGATTCATGAAGGGTTGAAATAAGCCCTTACCCAATAATCTGGCGGCGTTTTGTGTCCAGATTTTTATTTATTAAAGGTCGGATAATTAAAGCGAATTACTTTCATGGATAACTATAATTTCGGCAGATCTAAAGAGGTGCTGGTCGCAAATGACCTGGTTAGGTGCGGATTTAGAAATGTTCAACTTACCAAAGGCAGTAGGGGACCATTCGATGTTTTTGGAAATTATGAAGATGGGCATTTTATTCTGGTTCAAGTTAAATCTTCTAGGATTACCTTTGCGGCCGCTAGTGCTAGTGGCGATGACAAAGATAAGTTAATAGCCATCGCTAGACAACATTCTGCGGAGGCCTATATAGCCTATGTTGTAGGTGATCAGATTCAGTACGAGAAGGTGGTCTAATAAATAGAGGCTTAAAAATTCGGGAGACCCCAGAGAGCCCAGCTTTAGCGAGATGGACCACCAGAATCCGAATGTCATATTGGGGCATTAAAGCAAAAGCGCTGTGCTAATCCCGAGGCCTTGATAATGGTTAGTTTTGAGGTAGAATTTAGATAATTATGGCAAACAAGAATCTCACAAATGCAAAACGGGTGAAGAATGACGAGTTCTATACCCAATACAGCGATATCGAGAAAGAGATTGCGGCTTATCTGGAATACAACCCAAAGGTATTTCGGGGCAAGGTAGTGTATTGCAACTGCGACGATCCGTACGAGAGCAATTTTTTCCGCTATTTTGTACTCAATTTCAATAAGCTTGGGTTGAAACAGCTTATCACCACGAGCTACAAACCCTCGCCCGTAGCCAATACGCAACTGGGATTGTTCGGTAATGACAAGACTCTTACGAAATCAAAGGGCCGGCCTAAAATAACCGCCAACAAATTTATCATCAACGAAGTGCATGACATAGACGGCGACGGCGAGTTTAATCTGAAAGATATTGCTGAGCAATTAAAGGCAAATAAGCACAATGAATGGGCGCCACTGGAAGGCGATGGCGATTTTCGGAGTGATGAATCCATAGATCTACTGAAACAGTCCGACATCGTCATAACTAATCCGCCATTCAGTCTCTTCCGCGAGTACATAAAACAACTTGTGAAGTATGGTAAAAAGTTTTTGATCATCGGTAACATGAATGCAATCACTTACAAAGAAATATTTCCGCTAATAAAAGAAAATAGGATGTGGTTAGGCGCAACCGGGAACGGAGTGGACATGGTTTTTGCTGTCCCAAAGGGTGTAGTAGTTGATGAAAGATATAAGCAAAAAGCTGCGCGTCTCGGTTATGTCGGCAATTATACAAGGTTAGGAAACTCATGTTGGTTTACTAATATCGACCATGGGCGTCGTCATCAGCCGCTTGAACAAATGACAATGGCTGAAAATGTACGATTCAATAAGAAATTGAAGGGTAAAACTACATACGAGAAATATGATAATTATGACGCGATAGAAGTGCCGTCTGTTGCTGCCATTCCGAGCGATTATAAAGGCGTGATGGGCGTGCCCATTAGTTTTTTGGATAAATACAACCCCGACCAGTTCAAAATTTTAGGAGCGACTCAAAGAGGTTGCCATGATGAGGTTCCTGACACAAAAAAATATGATGATTACTGGGAAGTAAGACAGAACGGTGAGAAAACAGGATCGTCTGGTGGAAAAACTAATGAAAATGCCAATTTAGTTGGGAATGATGGGAAAAAGAATTACTTTATAAACAAAGATGGCCGAATAGTTCAATCCGCCTATCAAAGAATTTTTATTAAGCACAAGAAGGTGACGAAATGATAGCAATGATTACTTGATCGCATGTATGAATACGCAAATTAATAGTTTAAAAATAAAGCAATTTCGCCATTTAAAAGATTTGAACATTGAGTTTGGATCTAGAATTACTGCAATAGCAGGAACCAATGGTACTGGCAAATCCTCTTTACTTGGGTTAATAGCTGGGGCATTTGCTTTTGACAAAACGAAAGGACTGACACTATTTAATAAAAAAAGTTTTTCTGCGGATTTTAGCGAAATCTTTACATTCTCTCAAAAGAAAGAAGGAGAAAAGGTGAATTTATATAAATACGAAATTTCTTTGAGCGATGGACAAAAAGCATTCGGCGGTTTTCGATATTCAGCGAGTGATAAGCGTAGGCTGTTTAGAATTGATATATCGTCAGGAGATAAAAAAGATAAGAAAAAAATTCAATTTCCAATTATCTATTTAGGGCTAAGGAGATTTTTCCCTTTAGCACAAGAAACAAATCCAAGAATTAACACAACCAGAAGACAAGATAGTGAATATAGAAACTGGTTTGAGAAATATTATAAAGCTATTTTTCCGACAGAGAAAATTATTAATTATGAAAATTATAAGTCTGAAAATAAAAACTTTCTCAGTGTTATTACAGATGATTATGACAGCTATGGAAGTTCGGCTGGACAAGATAATTTAAGTCAGATATTAAGCGCTATTTATTCTTTTAAAAAATTAAAGGATCAGCTTGGCGATGAATATTTTGGAGGAGCTTTGATTATTGACGAAATTGATGTTTCGTTTTATCCCGGTGCTCAAATAAATTTAATTAAATACCTACATCGATTGGCTGGAGAATTTAATTTGCAAATTATTTTTACAACGCATTCTTTAGAAATATTGGAGTCCCTATCTCACAAAGATTATAAACCGCACTCGAAATATGTTTTTTTAGAAAAAATAAGCGATGACATTATTCTTTATAAGAAAGAAGGGCAGGATATTGAGAAGATAGTGGCCGATCTAAGACATCGAATAAGAGCTAAGGCTGCAGCCGCTAAAAATAAAAAGATTATGGTTCTTTGTGAGGATGACGAAGCGGTATTCGTGGCCAAGGGCATATCAAATTCAAAAATAAAAAAGCAACTTGAGTTTAAAAAAGTAACTTTAGGTTGCGCTAATTATAAACAACTCTTAGAAAGAGGCATTTTATTTGATAAGCTTGTCGTTCTAGATGGTGACGCTAAAAGTGAAATTGATAATTATAAAAACCTTGTTTTTTTACCCGGCGCTAAACGGCCAGAGAATATGATTATGGATTTTTTAGATACCATTCCCGCTACTGATGATTTCTGGAAATCTGAAAATAGGTACACGAAACAGATGTTTTTAGCCAGAAAGGAGCCGGAAATAAGCGACCGGAAAAAAATGAAAAATTGGTTTAATAGGGAGCGTACGTGTTGGGGGTGGGGCGGCAAAAGGCTATTTGACAATTGGAAAATTGATAATAAACAAGAATCTGAAAGATTTAATCAGGCAATAGAACAAATCATCACAACAATCAGAAAATAATTATATAGAGCCCAAAAAATAATTCTATGAAAACAACTCTAAAGACCGACATCACCGTTAATGATATTTGCGAAGGGTTCGTCTATAACGAACTCGAAGGCAAGGGCTTGTTCGGTTTGTCCGGCAAGCTCACTATCCAGCCGGAGTATCAGCGCAATTATATTTATGCCGAAGAAGGAAAGGAGGCCGCTGTAATTACCTCAATTCTTAAGGGCTACCCTCTTGGATTGATCTATTTCCATAAGCCAAGTAAAGATAAATTTGAAGTTTTAGATGGCCAACAGCGAATCACCAGTATAGGACGGTTTGTAACTGATAAATTTGCTATCGTAGACGAAAATGGTTTGCAGCAGAATTTTAGCGGTATGGCAAAAGATAAGAAGGCCAAGATTTGGGAGACAAAATTGCTCATTTACGAATGTGAAGGAGAAGAAAGCGAAATAAAAGATTGGTTCAAAACAATTAATATTGCCGGGATTCCGCTTAGGAATCAAGAGCTGCTTAATGCCGTGTACTCCGGACCATTTGTGACGCTGGCAAGAGAGGAATTTAGCAATCGCCAAAACGCCAATATCCAGAAATGGGGTGCTTATATAGCGGGTAGTGTAAATCGACAAGATTTTTTGGAACGAGCGTTGGAATGGGTAAGCCGTGGAAATGTTGAGGGTTATATGACAAGTCGCCGCAAAGAAAAAAATATCACGGAGTTGAAAAAATATTTCAACAGCGTCATTGACTGGGTGTCCGGCGTATTTACCGATGTGGAAAGCGAGATGCGCGGATTGGAATGGGGACGGCTGTACGAAGAATACCACAAGAAATCCTATAATCCCGCCAAAGTATCTGCCGAGGTGCATAAGCTCTATGGCGATCCGTATATCAAAAATCGCAGGGGCATTTTTGAATATATTCTTGGCGGTTCCGTTGACACAAAATTGCTTGAGGTCCGGGTTTTTGATGATGCGACGAAAAAATCCGTGTATGCGACACAGACTGCGAAAGCGGAGAAAAAAGGCGAATCAAACTGCCCGCTTTGCGCGATCGGGCGTGACGTCAATAAGACTAAGATGTGGAAATTGACTGAAATGGATGCTGATCATGTAACGGCGTGGAGCAAGGGCGGCGCGACTTCTGCCAAAAATTGCCAAATGCTGTGCAAGACGCATAATCGCGCAAAGGGAAATCGATAATCTCCAGAATTTTGCTTTCTAAGAAAGAAATTTTGAATTTATGAGTAATTTTGAAAAGAATTTGGAGGAAGCATCTGAGCAGGAGCTATATCGTTGGGTCAATTTGCGGGACTTCCGAGTTGTTCCACTTGCATCAGATGAATTAACTAGGCGCAGGCTATCTGAGTTGAAAAACTCTATAAAAAATTTAGATGAGGGAACGCGGAGGTATTCTCGAGCGCTTATTTTCCTGACTATTGTTTTGGCCCTAATTGGCATAATGCAATTAGTAGCCACCTTATTCATGCCGGATACCTTACTTGGGAAAATTGTTTTTGGTCTAACGATATCAGGAGGATTTATTATGTTGTTTAACCGTATTGAAGGAAATTTCAAAGATTTTTAACTTCCAAAATCAATATGCCGAGTGCTATACCATGGTATAGCACTCGGTCGCATCTGTATCGAAGTCGGACCTCGCGAGAAAACCCTTGCGAGTTCATTCTAAAACCCCTATAATCCAACCAGTTGTTCGAGTGGCGAATAAGGAGGGGTCATGTACCGGATCGTCTATGTCGGAAGCATCCGCTTTGTGCTGGTGAAGGACGAGGAGAGGTCCGAGTGGTATCTGTTCGACGCTTTTGAGGTGGGATCGTTTGAGTCCTGGTATAAGGAATACGAATTCTACCGCCAGATTTCCGCGCGGAAAGAAGCGGGAGAAAAGCTTTTCAAGAAGGTGGAGCCCACGAATGAACTTCTGCATCGGGTGCTCTCGCGGCTGTACCATGACGGACTCTATCTCTGTCCGCAGACATCCTTCGCATCACTCGAAGATGTCTGGAAGTGGTGCTGGAAGAGCCTGAATCCGTGGGGTAAGGAGCGGAGGCCGGCGCCGAACAAGAACGTCGGCGAAGTCACCGAATCGGATCTCGCGTGGATCCTCCAGCAGTTCGGGAGATAGCGTATCCACATCAGTCCTTCAGGACTGATTTTTTATTTCTTTACTTCTCTAATTCGCGCGAATGGTAGAATAGTTTCCGGATCTGTATCGAGGTCGGACCTCGATATAAAACCCTTGCCTCCCTCGCTTAAAGCATTTATAATCCAACCAGTTATTCAAGAAGCGGATAGGAGGCGGAAATGAAGAAGTGGGGCACGGTCACGACAGCGCAGGAGCAGGGACCGCGAAGTCATCAGGAGGATCGGTTCGATGAGATTCTCGTCGGAATCGACGGCGATCCGTACGGATGCTTGCTGGTGGTGATGGACGGGCATAGCGGCTTCGAGGCGGTGGATCTGTGCGCGAAGGAGCTGCAGAACCTTTTCGTCCCGCGGCCCTTCGACGAAGGCGAGGAATCGCTCCGCGACCTGGTCGGGAAGCTGGATAGGCTTACCAGATCGTGTGAGAGCGGTACGACATTCTCCGCGGCTCTGATCATGCGTAGCGAAACGCGCAAGATGTGCCGTGCGACGATCGCGATTCTGGGTGATTCGCCGGTGATGGTGGTCCGCAAGCTGAATCGGGTGTGGCTGAGCCCTGAGCATAATGTCCGATCCAACCTGGCCGAGCGCGAAGCGGCGATCCGGCGCGGCGGATTTTGCGAGAATGGCTACCTCTTTCAGGAGCGGAGCGATCTCGCGAATGGGCTGCAGATGAGTCGGGCGCTCGGAGACAGGGAGCTTTCGCATGTTCTTTGCCGCGAACCCGAGATCTTCACGATTGACGATCCGCAATGGGTGCTTGTGGCTTCGGACGGCATCTCCGACCCGAATCACGAGGAAGCCGGTTTTCCTTTCGTGAAAATGGGCAGCCGCTGGAATCGGGATTGCGCCACAGCCGAACGGGTGATGAAGTGGAGAGTGCGACGGGGCCTGCGCGATAACGCTACCGCGGTCGTGTGGAACGCACCGAATAAGTAAGTAATCAGTCCTCCGGGGCTGATTTTTTATCCGTTTACTTCTCTAATTCGCGCGAATAGTAGAATAGTTTGCGGATATGTGGTAGGATCGTGGTGTATGAAAAATCTTGAGAAAACACTGAAGGCGCTTGCGAATCGGCGGCGACTTGCCATTCTCGCATATCTGAAGACGCATAAGGAGGCGTCGGTCACCGACATCGCCCACGCGATTCATCTGTCATTCAAAGCGACATCCAAGCATCTCGGTATTCTCGCCTCGCTCGATATCATCGACCGCGAGCAGCGGAGCCTGCAGATGTTCTACCGCCTCGCCAACTCCCAACCCTCCCCGGTCAAATCCATCCTTTTACTTCTCTAATTCGCGCGAATAGGCGAATAAGGAAAATTTCAAAAATCCGTAGACGCAACCGCGGATTTTTTCTATACTGGAGGTATTATGGCATCGGGAATCAATCAGCCGCTCGCGGAACGGGTGCGGCCGGAAAAACTTTCGGAGGTGATCGGGCAGGAGCAGGTGACGGGGCCGGGGAAGCTGCTCGCCGAAATGGTGCGCACGAATTCGCCGGTGAGTCTGATCCTGTGGGGACCGCCGGGGAGCGGGAAGACGACGCTCGCCCGCGTGTTCGCGCATGAACTGAAGGCCGAATTCACGGAAATGTCCGCGGTCATGGCTGGTGTCGCCGATATCCGGAAAGTGATCGAACTAGCGCAGATGAACAAGCGGTTCGGAAAGCCGACGATCGTGTTCATCGATGAGATCCACCGGTTCAACAAAGCCCAGCAGGATTCGTTGCTTCCGCACGTGGAGAGCGGACTGATCACGCTGGTGGGCGCGACGACGGAGAACCCGAGCTTCTCGGTGATCTCGCCGCTGCTCAGCCGCAGCCGCGTGGTGGTGCTGAATCAGCTTTCGGATGAAGCGGTGCGGGAGATCGTCCTGCGCGCGCTGACGAAAATCGGCCGCGGCGAGGATGCGCTGGCGCCTGGTGCGCTGGAATTTCTCGTCCATGCCGCCGGCGGTGATGCGCGTGTGGCGCTGGGGACGCTGGATGTGGCGATGCTGTTTTCGGATGGAGGACCACTGACGGAAACCGAACTGGAAACGGCACTGGGACGGAAAGTCGGCCGGCATGACCGGAAAGGCGAGAGCCACTACAACCTCGCGAGCGCGTTCATCAAATCCCTCCGCGGAAGCGACGAGAGCGCCGCTCTCTATTATCTCGCGCGGTTCCTGAAGATGGGTGAGGATCCGCTTTTTATCGCGCGCCGGATGGTGATCTTCGCGTCGGAAGATATCGGACTCGCGGACAAGTACGCGACCCTGCTTGCCGAGAGCGTCTTGGAGGAAACCAAGAACGTCGGCATGCCGGAGTGCCAGTACGCGCTGTTCCACGCGGCGCTGTATCTCGTGCGCGCGAAAAAAGACCGCACGGTTGCTGATGCGATGTCCTCGGCGCTGAAGAAAGCCGAAGAAACGCCGGATCTGCAGGTGCCGCTCCATATCCGGAACGCGGTGACCGACCTCATGAAAGAGCTTGAATACGGCAAGGGATATAAATGGAAGGCGGGATTCAAGCACGAAAAAGGTTTTTTGCCGGAGGAGATCGAGGATTGGAAAGTTTTGGATGAAGAATAGTCCGTAAATAAAATTGACATTTATTTTTGCGTCTGATACACTGCTCATTGGCACTTAAAACTGTAACCAAAGGAGAGGGAGATGCATAAGCTGCTGGCACTCGTCATGTTTTTCGGGTCTTGTCATTTTGCCCTGGCCACGGAGGGCGCCAACGCTTCAAGTCATACCGCAACTTCACTCAGATGCTCAGCGTATTATATGGAACCTGGGCGTGCGGGCGAGTGGATATTGCTACAGCCATCGAATTATTACCCCAATGATAACGGGGTTCCGATACATGATCGAGGCTACTGGTCCATCGCGATGGATTTTGGCAACATCATGAGAGCGCACC
Organism: Patescibacteria group bacterium; assembly: GCA_028865335.1. Classification (GTDB taxonomy): domain Bacteria; phylum Patescibacteriota; class Minisyncoccia; order UBA6257; family 02-FULL-45-10c; genus REEB48. Next base: position 23,136 of record JAGWKK010000004.1, read on the forward strand.
TACATAACCAGGAAGACTACGAAAGAGTGGGGAGGTTGGTGCCGAAGCTAATTGAATTGAAGAGCAACCCCCTCTACAGCAGAACTCATCCAATCTTCGACACGTCGGTGAATGTCTGGTACCAGAACGGAATTATATCACATATCCAAGTTGCAATCGGATTGGTGAAAGATAAAAAGAAGTACAGACGCATGAGTATCGAGAAAAGAGTTTCTTCATTCCGGGGATCTGGTCAATGCCATAAATGGCTTGTCACCACGACCGCGAAGGCGTTGAAGGATAATCAGTTCAGATTGGAAATCCCGAATGGCGATGAAAGCGACGGTGTGCTAGACGCAAAGCTGGAGTGCATACTGGAGTAAGAATTAAAGGTCGAAACCCGGCCTTTTTTGTTGCGCGATGTTAGAATGGAGTCATATGGCGAGAGAACAGAAAAAGTGGTCGGGGAGGGCGACGCGGGAAAGCAATGCGCTCGATCTGGATCGCGGCGTGTTCACCTGGTCCGATCCGAAGAGGATTGCATGGTCATTGAAGCGTTCCGCGGAGAAAAGCACGCGCCGCAAAGGATCGCCGCTCCAGTCCGCGATGTCCATGCTGAATTTCTATATCAACCGCGCGGGAAAGAATCTGAGCAGGAAGCAGTTGGCGGTTCTGGAGCACGCGAAGGGCGAGCTGCACAAACTATTCCCGAAGTCGTAAGTGGTATACTGAATATATATGAAGCTTACTATATATATCATTATCGCAGTTGTTGTGTGCGCGCTCGTGGGCGGCGCATATTGGCTGTGGGCGCGGGGCACTGCGCCGACGCAGGATCAACAGACCGTGCAGGCGATCACCCAAGCGCCGTCGCTTCCGTCAGTTGTCACGCCGCAAAATCCGGTGACGCAGAGTTTGCCGAACACGAACCCGGTCTCGCAGACCAATCCATTCACGTATAATCCGTTCAATCAATGAGCACGGCACTGCGTTTCAGCATAGCGGCATCGGCTGCGATCCTTATCGCCGCGTTTTCGTTGACGATTTTTGCGCGCGCGCATGCGGCATCCAACGCGGCGACCATTTCATATCCGATCGCCGAGCTCGGCAGCTGCGCCAGCGCCGCCGATTGCAAGACCTATTGCGACGATCCGAGCCACGCATCGGCGTGCTTGACGTTCGCGCAGGCGCACGGCCTGGTTTCTTCCGCCGATGCGCAGCGGGTTCAGGCGATGCAGGATGTCACGAACGGTCCCGGCGGATGCAATTCGCTCGCTTCATGCCAGACCTATTGCAACGATATCACGCATATCAACGAATGCGTTTCATATGCTGAACAGCATAACCTGATGAGCGCTTCGCAGCTTGATCAGGCGAAAAAAGTCCAGCAGGCGGTTCAGAATAATGTGAAGTTCCCGGGCGGATGCACCACTAAGGATCAATGCCAGACCTATTGCAACGATCCGAGCCATGCAAGCGAATGTCTGGCGTTTGCCCAGTCGACGGGCATTGTCAGCAGCGATCAGGCGCAGCAGGCGGCGAAGATCATGCCGTACATCCGGAGCGGCCAGGCGCCGGGCGGTTGCGCATCGCCGGAAGCGTGCCAGGCCTATTGCAGTGATCAGAGCCACGTCGATGAGTGCGCGGCATTCGCGCAGAAGGCGGGCCTTGCGACACCGGATCAGATTGCGGCATTCAAGAAAACCGGCGGCGTCGGTCCCGGCGGATGCGTGGGGAGCGCGTGCCAGGCGTATTGCCAGCAACCTGAAAATCAGCAGACCTGTTTTGAATTCGCGCAGCAGAACGGATTGATTTCACCGCAACAGATCCAGCAGATGCAGCAAGGCCAGCAGCGGATGAAGCAGGCGCTGGAGAATTCCACCGGGGATCTGAAGACGTGTCTGACCGCTGCCGTGGGCGGCGCCGATGCGGTGCAGCAGATCGAAACCGGATCCTCTCCTTTCTTCGGCGGTCCCGAGGTCGGGAATAAAGTAGGCGCGTGCATGCAGCAGTATCCGCCGACACCGCCTCCGCCGCCACAGGGATTCGCTTCCGGAACGCCGAGTCAGATGCCTCCGCCTCCGCCGAACGGACAATTCAATCCGAATCAAAATCCGGGAAATGGTCCGCAGGGACAGTTTCCGCCGCAAGGTTTTGCTTCAGGAACACCGCCTCAGATGCCTCCGCCGAGCGGACAATTCAATATGAATCAGAATCTTAATCAGCCGCCGTCAGGCCAGAATCAGGGAAATGTTCAGCAAGGAATGTTTCCGTTGGGCGCGCCTCAGGGGAATCAGCAGGGATTCGGCACTTTCCAGCAACCGGGACAGCAGAACCAGTTCTTCGGCGGTTTTCAGAACGGAGGACCGATGGGCGGCAATATCAGCGCTCCGCCTCAGCCGAATGCGCAAAATAATCAGAATCCGCCGCCGCAGGGACAGCAAGGATTCAGCGCTCCGGGAAATCCGCCGCAGGGAATGAACGCCACCGGCAAACCGTATCCGCAGAACGGCGCTCCGATGCCTCAGCAAAACGGAACGATGATGCCGCCGCCCCCAAATATGCAGAGCGGACAATTCAATCCGGCTCAGATTCCGAATCAGCCGCCACAAGGGCAGGGCCAATTCCCGCCGACCGGTCAGAATGGCGCTCCGCAGGGAATGTTGCCGGGTATCCAGCCGAAATTTCCCGATATGCAGAGTCAGTTCCAAAACCAGCTTCAGCAGAATCCGGTAGATGCGTTGCGCCAGATCGGCCAGCCGAATCAACCTGATAATGGAACCGGAACTCCTCCGCCGCCACCGCCTCCGCCATACCAAAACCAGGCAAGCGGCGCGCAGGGCATGCCTCCGCCCGGTGGGCCGCAAGGGGGTCAGCAAGGATCCGGTGCTTTTCCTCCGCCGATGCCTCCGCAAAACGGAACGATGATGGTACCTCCGCAAAATATGCAGAACGGCGCGCCACCACCTCCGCAAACCGGAACTGTAATGCCTCCGCCGAGTGGAAGTGCGACGTCACCACCTCCGCCGCCATCAAGTCCCGCGCCTGCGCCGGCTCCTTCTCCTGCCCCTACAAATTAGCTATACTGATATTCAAAGGTCGTTTTAGAGAACGAATGTAACTTATATGGAAGAAAATAAAAAAGAAGGCATGTGCGAATCGTGCCATGAGCATATGTGCATGCGCTGCTGGTGGGGGAAATCCCGCCTCGGCCGCTGGATCGTCGCGTTGCTGCTGCTCGCGTTCGTATTCTGGTGCGGCGTGAAGATCGGCGAACTGAAATCGCGGTTTGAAACCCAGTGGGGTTATGGCTACGGCTCGAATGCTCCGGTCATGATGCGCACCTGGTCGTCAAACGGTACCGCGCCGGGCTGGAACATGATGTGGGGCTGGGATCAGTCCGCCAGTTCCTCGTCTCAGTAGGTTTTCCTGAAAACACTCCGCGCATGCGGAGTGTTTTTATTTCGGGAAAGAAAAGCACCGCATATGAAGCGGTGCGCTATCGGTCGTGCCTGGTGATGGAGACCCAGACATCTTCATCCCGGGCGGTCATGGAGACGAAATGGAGGTATTCCATGCCTTGCGCCATGAGCGAATTTTCTCCGAAAATGCGGATGGCATAGCCGCGCTCTTCGTAGTAGCTGATGACCAGCGAGACGACGTCGGAGAGCCGCAGCGGCGTCGGAGTGAGAATCCGGAAATCTTCATAATACTGGTTTGCGTACGCGGAGGTTGCGGCGAGGTATCCGCCGATGCAGCTCCCGGCGGATGCGCAGGAGCGCGGTTCGCTGGCGAGCTTGAGATGAGAGCTCAGGTACTTTTCCAGCGAATCAGGGATCTCATCGATCAGAGTTCTGAGGTATCGGGAAGCGGAAGCGGTTTCTTCGGGCGTAAGCTTTTCGAAAAGGATTGCGGCGGCAACAGCTTTTTCCAGCGTTGGAAAGGAAACGAGAATCTCCTTTTCCGTGCGCTCGATCTGTCCTTTCTTGCCGTCCAGCGCCTCTTCCAGCGAGGCGATCGCATAAAATGCCGTTGATTTGAGGTAGTGTTCGTCTTTCGGGCTGACGGAAATGAGCGAGAGAAGCGTGTTGGCGATCGCCCGCTGGTCTTTCGGCCGTTCGGCGATGTTCTGCTCGATCAGGGAGATCGCTTTTTGAAGCAGGCCGGAATTCATGGCGCCTCGGTTGCTTTCAATGAGCTTATCCGTATGATAGCACAGAAATCATGTGATATAATAAAAAAATGACGGATTTACGCACAACGGAAGAGCTTGCAAAGCAAATGGACCAGGTCGGCCGGAGCTTCGATCTGATCGGCGACCATGTAGTGGTTACCGATCCCGAGGGCGCGATCGTGTATGCGAACGAAAGCGTGGTGCGGGGAACGGGCTTTACGCTTGAAGAAATTCTCGGAAGTAATCCCGGCAAGGTTTGGGGCGGGCATATGCCGAAAGAATTCTATCAGCGGATGTGGCATACCATCAAAGACGAGAAGGATTCCTTTGTCGGCGAGGTGCATAATATCAAAAAAGACGGCACGGAATACTGGCAGGAACTGCGGATATATCCGGTGCTGGATGCGCAGAGGAATGTCGTATTCTATATCGGGCTTGAGCCGGACATCACCGCTCGCAAACAGGAAGAGTTGCGGCTCAAAGAGCGGTGTGCGGCGTTTGAACGGTTGAATGCGGTGATGGTGAATCGGGAGCTGGTGATCATCGCTTTGCGGAAAGAAGTTGCGGATCTTCGCGATGAAGTGGCGAAATGCAAAAAGTAAACATGGTTACGCATGAATGAATCCTATTACGCACAAAAGGAATTTGCGGAAAAGCACCCGAGTTTTGTTTCGCAGATCATGGGGTCGCTGCCGATCTGTCTGAAGATTTTCGATAAGGATTTCAATCTCGTCTATATCAACGCCGGCGGCATGCGCGAGCATCTGCTGACACCCGAAATGGATCTTTCAAAATTCAATTATCTTTCCACGATCGTGGAACGCGACCGGGAGAAGGTGCGTGCAACGGCAAAGCAGGCGTTCGGCGGCGAGACCGTCTTCACCGAATTCGAACACATCCCCGGCAAGTCGCGGCAGGAGTGGTGTTTCAGCGTTCTGGCGCCGGTGCTTCGGTCAGGGAGTGACGTGGAATATATTTCCATGACCTCGCTGGACTTCACGACGTATGCGCAGGCTGAACGGATTCTGGAGCGCGAACGGCGGATGTTCAAACTGCTGCTGGACGCGAACCCGCTCTGCATCAAATGGTTTGACGGGGGACGGAAACTGATTTCGGTGAACCGCGCCGGCCGCGAAGAACATCATTTGGAAGACATGACCGAAGACGAAGTCAGAAACTGGAATTATATGGAATGCATCGAGCCGGAATACCGCAAGACCATCGATGAGAAGATCGATGCGGCGCTCAAGGGGCAGGCGTCCGGGCCGTTTCTGATCAAGCATGTTCCGGGAACGTCGACGGGAACCTGGTGCCGCTCCAATATCATTCCGGTGAATGACGAAGAGGGGAATGTCGAGCTGGTTCTGTTCACTTCGCAGGATGTCACCGAAGAAAGAGAGGCGGCGCGGGTTAAGGCGGGGCAGATGAAGGAGTTGGAAGATCTCAACAAGGTCATGATCGGGAGAGAGGTCCGGATGGCCGAGCTCAAAAAAGAAAACGAACTGCTCCGGCAGAAACTCGCGGTTTTGGAGGCGAAAAAAGCAAGTAGGCTCTAAAGTCGAAGGTCCATAAGGTCGAAGGTCCCTGGAGCAAAAATCCATGAGGCCAATTTCTAATGCCTAATTACTGATACCTGACGACTCGGGACTCGGGACTTGCGACGTTGAGGGCACTTGACCCCGCACTGAGCCGAGCGCAGCGCTTTTCACGGCGTCAGCGCGCCAGATATATAAGGTTTTCGCAGATCAGGACTGTTTCTTTGCGGTTATGACTCCAAGAAAAGCGGGAAGGCGTCGCAGCGCTCGATCTAGTGACGGGGTTGACTTTTCCGCGAAAGGGGTGTATACTACCTCAGGTAGGTTTCAATGTAAGTCTGCTCGAGGAGTTTATAAGTTTTGGTTTCGAAATTTGTAACCCGTTGACGTTGCAGAAGCAGGTCGGCCCTACGTACAAGATAAACAAACAAATTCAATGGCAAAGAAATTATACGTCGGTGGATTGCCGTACTCGACAACCCAGGACGAATTGAAAGATGAATTTTCGAAGGCAGGTGCCGTGACATCAGCAATGGTGATCATGGATAAAATGACCGGCCGCTCAAAAGGATTCGGATTCGTGGAATACGAGTCTGATGATGATGCCGCGAAAGCGATCGAAATGTTCAATGGCCAGATGTTCGGCGGCCGTACCTTAACGGTCAACGAAGCTCGCCCGTTGGAACCGCGCGCACCGCGTGGCAACGGAGGCTATGGACGCGACCGGTTTTAATCGGTAACGTTTCACTGAAAACCCGCGGAACCCCGCGGGTTTTTTGTTTTGTCCAAAAGCGTCTTCGGGGCCGACATGGTAAAATGAATGCATGGATTCTCCGATTCAGGAAACTCCCGAAGGCCACCAGCTCTATAAGGAGCTTTTTGAGAATATCAATATCGGCCTCTATACCAGCACCCCGGAGGGGAAGATTTTGGACGCGAATCCGGCGCTGATCCGCATGTCCGAGGCGAAATCCAAAGATGAATTGCTCGCGCACAATATCGGCGAGGTATATCAGGATCCCGCCACGCGGAAATATGTTGTTGAGCGGATCAAAAAACAGGGATTCATCAAGGATGAGATCCTGCCGCTGGTGACGCTGCGCGGCAAGAAAGTGTGGGCTCTCACGACTGTGGTCGCCAGAAAAGGAAATGACGGCAAGACCTACTTCGACGGCGTGACCGAAGACGTGACCGAACGCGAGAATCTCCGCCGCGAACTGGTGGAGTCGGAAAAGAAATACCGCCAGCTTTTTGAAAACAGCAGCATGGCGATCTTCGTGACGACGCCGGGGCCGCAGGGGAAATTCATTGATGCGAACCCTGCTGCGCTGGAGCTTTTCGGCGTTTCGTCCATAGATGAGCTGGGAAAACACAGTCCGAGCGACTTGTATCCCAATCCTGAAGACCGCAAGCGGATCAGCGACAAGATCGAGCGGCAGGGATTCATCAAGAATGAGGAAATGCAGCTCAGGAATTTCAAAGGAACGGATTTCTGGATCCTGTCGTCGGTCAAAGTGCAGAAGGATGACGACGGCAATCAATATTTCTACGGTACCTTTTTTGACATTACCGATCGGAGGCAGGCCGAGGATCGTCTTCGTGAAAGCGAAGTGGTGCTGAGAAAATCGCAGGAGATCGCGCGATTAGGGGATTGGACCTTTGATATTTTGCATAACAAAATCGAAGGGTCGGATGAACTCTACCATATTTTCGGCCTCAAGAAGGGGGAGTTTGACGGGAACCTCGAGAAGCTGATCGCGAAGACGATCCATCCCGATGATCGTGTGCGGGTCACGAAATCGATCGCGAATTTCGTGCTGACCGGCCAAATGGAGAATATGGAGTACCGATCCCTATTGCCGGACGGATCGGTGCATGTGATGTGGGCGAAGCCGTTCGACTTGATCCGCGGCGTCGGCGGAGTGCCGGTCCGTCTGAGCGGTATTCTACAGGACATCACCGAACAGCGGTCCATGGAAACCAGATTGCATGAAAGCGAGGTGGTGCTGAAGAGGTCGCAGGAGGCCGCAAAATTGGGGAGCTGGACGCTGGATGTTTCCCGGAGAGAACTGCGCGCATCCGACGAGACGCGCGCCATCCTGGGCGTCGAGAAACAGGAGAAGCCGCTGACGCTTGAGATGTTTCTGAATACATTCGTGTATCCCGATGACCGGCCGATGGTCCAGGACCGATTCGTGAAATACGCCAAAGCGGCAAGCGGAAATCCGCCGGCGATCGAATATCGGATCGTGCGGGCTGATGGGGATGTCCGCTATGTGTCGGTCAATCCCTATGACATCGCCCGGGATGCTTCGGGAAAACCGCTGAGCATCAATGGCACCATGCAGGATATCACGAACCGGAAACAGATCGAGTTGGACCTCCAGGAGAAGGTGGACGAATTGGAACGGATGAATCAGCTGATGATCGGCCGGGAGGTCCGCATGTCTGAATTGAAGCGGGAGCTTGCCGAATTGAAGGAGCAGATGAATCAAAAATAACCGGAACTATGCACGCAGTGAAGAAAACGATCGGCCCGTGGTTCGCATCGCCGAGGCGTGAATACGTCATCGGCGGCGCGTTGCTGGTTCTTCTGGTTGCCGACCTGCTCCTGCCGCAGGTGAAACCGGCGATGCTGTTGTTCGCGGCGGTCGGAGCTATCCCGACGATCGTACGGGCCGTGCAGTCCGTCCGCGACCGGCACGTGACCATCGACACATTCAATATTTTCGCCATCGGCGCATCGTTTATCGTGGTGGACGCGCGATCCGCCGCTTTCATCATCCTGATGCTGACGTTCGCGGACGGATTGGATTGGTATACGGAGTCGCGGACGCATAATGCCGTGCGCGAACTGCTGCGGCTGAAACCGACGACCGCCGTGCGCGAGCGCGGTGGCGCGATGGAGGAAGTGCCGATCGGCGAGATCGCGCAGGGCGATGTGGTGGTGGTCAAGGCCGGCTCGTATGTTCCTGTCGACGGCGTGGTGGTATTCGGCAGCGCATCGGTGAATGAGGCGGCGGTGACGGGAGAATCCGTGCCGGTGGCGAAAGTGACGGGTGATCACGTGCTGAGTTCGACGCTGAATGAATCGGGAACGATGAAGGTCCGCGCCACGCGGGTCGGCAAGGAATCGACCATCGAGCGGATGGCGGCGTTGATCCGGGAGGCGTCCAGGAACAAATCGCGCACGGAAAAACTCGCCGACCGGTTCGCGGCGATCTTCCTGCCGATCGTGCTTGTGATCGCCGGGGGAGCGTATGCGCTGACCCGGAACATTTCCATGACTGCCGCTATCTTTCTGGTGGCGTGCGCCGATGATATGGCGGTCGCGATTCCGCTGGCGGTGACCGCGGCGGTGGGATATGCCGCGAAGCGCGGTTTCATCGTGAAGGGAAGCGCCTGGCTTGATGCGCTCGGAAAAATCCATACGCTGGTGTTGGATAAGACGGGCACGCTGACCTACGGAACATTCGAAGTGCGTGCCGCGGAAATCGCGTCACTGGTGACGCCGGAGGCGTTCTGGGGTGCGGTGGGCAGCGCGGAAAAATATTCGGAACATCCGATCGGCCGATCGCTGTTCCATGAGGCGCTGAAGCATGCTCCGGATGTTCCCGATCCGGCTGACGTGGCGACTTATAAAGGAAGCGGTGTTGCGGTGATGGCGGCAGGTCATCGGATCGTTGTCGGGAATGAGCGGGTTTTTGATGATGAGAAAATGCTGTTCCCCGAAGCCGCGCGCAGCCGGTATGTCGCGATGCAAAAGCAATATGGCGAAACGGTTTCTTTGGTGGTCCGCGACGGAGTGTTCTGGGGCATGATTGCGGTGGCTGATGTTCCGCGCCCTGACGCGAAGGCGACGCTTGCGCAGATGAAAACACTGGGAATTCAGCGGATCGTGATGTTCACCGGCGACAATGCGGAGGTCGCTGCGCGGGTGAGTACGGCGCTGGGTATCGATGAATATCGCGCATCCATGAAACCGGAAGACAAGCTGGCGGGATTGGATGAATTCGAGAAGCGGGGGACGGTGGCGATGGTGGGTGACGGCATCAACGACGCTCCGTCGCTCGCGCGGGCGAGTGTCGGCATTGCGATGGGGAAAGGCGGAACGGCGGTCGCGGTGGAGGCGGCGGATGTGGTGATTCTGACCGACCGGCTGGAGCGCCTGCCCGAAATGGTGGAACTCGGACGCCGGACCAGCAGCGTCATCCGCGGCGATATGGCGATCTGGTTCATATCCAACCTCGTGGGCTTCGCGCTGGTACTGACCGGTATCGCGGGTCCCGCATTCGCTGCGTTCTATAATTTCGCCACCGACTTCTTCCCGTTATTCAACTCGACCCGTCTTTTCCGTCATGTGCGCCGGGTGAAGAACCGGAAGGCCGCATAAGTGCTATACTATATATATGAAGTATCTGGTGCGTGACCCTCAGCATAAGATGATCGCCGGCGTTCTTGCCGGTCTGGGGCATTACTTTGAGGTGGACCCGACACTGCTCCGCGTTTTCTATATCTTTCTCACGGTCATCACCGGGTTTGTGCCGGGTATTCTGATCTATTTCTTTGCGGCGCTGGTGATGCCGCTGAAAGCCGAATAGCGTTTGACGCTCCGGCGCACGTACGATAAGATACTGATATATTAGTATCTAAACTATTCGCATCATGGCTGATCGGAAGAAAGTCATTCGGGAGATTCTGGAGAATTTCCAGGCGCTCCGCAATAAGATGCACACCCGGCTGATCGCGCCAGCGCGCATGTGCAAGGTGACGCAGTCCCAATTTTTCATTCTGGCGATGATCGCCCGGCACAAGGAAATGACCGTCGGCAGCATCTCAAAGCAACTCAACATCTCGTCCAGCGCGGTGACCCAGCTCATGGACGGTCTGGCGGCGAAAGGATATGTCCGCCGCAAGGCGAGCGCGCGCGACCGTCGGACACTGTATCTGACGCTTTCACCCGCGGGCCGGAAATGCATGCGCCAGGTCCGTACCAAGGGCATGCGGGTTATGGAGACGCTTTTTGACGCCCTGGACGACCGGGAGTTGGAAACCTACCGCGCATTGCATAAAAAAATATTATTAAAAGCATCCCGTGTCAGAGCGGGGAAATAACACCTATCCTATGGCGGCTATTTTTCGGGGGGTCATGAGTTTTCTGAAGACAAAAACAGGCATCGCGGTCGCGGTGCTTGTGGTCATCGCCGGCGGGTATTGGCTGACCCATCGCGGAGGGACGACCTATCAGTTCATCACCGTCCAGCGCGGCACGATCGCGGAAGAGGTTTCCGTCACGGGCAATACGACACCGACGCAGAGCGTGTCACTCGGCTTCCAGGATTCGGGAACCATCGCTTCGGTGTTCCGCGCGTTAGGCGACTCGGTACGCGCGGGTGATGTCGTCGCGGAACTGAACCTCGCCGACCTTTCGGCGGCGGTGCAGCAGGCGAAGGCGAATGTCGCGATCCAGCAGGCGAAGCTCGACGGCCTCAAGGCCGGCGCGCAGCCGGAGGATATCGCCGCATCGCAGGCGGCACTCCAGAAAGCCCAGCAGGATCTCGCGAATTATTATTCCAGCATCAGCGATTCATCCGTCAGCGGATATGCCAAGGCGAACGACGCGGTGCGGACCCAGCTCAATACGCTGTTCTCCAACGCGGAAACCACGCTCCCGCAATTGAATTTCAAAACGAGCAACGCCCAGGCGGGAACGGACGCGGTGAATCTGCGGGTTTCGGCCAGTATCGAACTGAATGCGTGGAAACAGGAACTGGCGACCCTGACGCCGTCCTCGCCGCAGGACGAACTCGCCGCGGCGCTGAAGAACGACCTGGTCTATCTCGATTCGATGCGGAATCTGCTGAATACGGTATCGACCGCGCTGGACGGCAACATCGACCTCGGCGCTACCGCGCTGGCAGCCGATAAGGCGAACGTGACGACGGGACTGACCGAGGTGAACGCGGCGATGAGCGGTCTGAATACGATCAGCCAGAATATCGCTTCGCAGGAGGCGACCGTCGCGCAGGCGCAGGCGCAGCTCCAGCTGAAACAGGCGGGTTCCACGCCGCAGGATATCGCCGCGCAGGAGGCCCAGGTGCAGCAAGTGCAGGCGGCGCTGGCCAGCGCGGAGGCGAAACTGCAGAACGCGAAAATCGTCGCGCCGATCGACGGCGTGATCACCCAGCAGGATGCGAAGATCGGACAGATCGCCACGGCGGGAACGCCGCTCGTTTCCATCATCGGAAACAAAGGATTCGAAGTGGACGCGGGGATTTCCGAGGTGGATGTGGGCAAGGTTGCGGTCGGCGACACGGTCGCGATGACGCTGGACGCGTTTCCGAACGAGACCTTCGCCGGGACTGTGTTCTATATCGCGCCGGCGCAGACGAACACGCAGGGCGTGATAACCTATCTGGCGAAAATCTCGTTTGATACGGCCGATCCGCGCATCAAGAGCGGACTCACGGCGAATGTCGTCATCCGGACCGCTACGAAAGACAACGTGCTTATTCTCCCGCAGTATGCGCTCCTGCAGAACGACCAGGGCAGCTTCGTGGAAGTGCTCAAGAACAATGTCGTGACGCAGGTGCCGGTGACCATCGGCATTCAGGACGAAAAGGGGAACGTGGAAATGCTTTCGGGCGTCACCGAAGGGGAGCAGGTGCTTAATATCGGCTTGAAGTCATAATGATCGACGTACGGGATCTGAAAAAGGAATATCACGACGCGGAATCTCCGACGCAGGCGCTGCGCGGAGTGACGTTCACGATCGACAAAGGCGAATTCGTGTCCATCATGGGCCCGTCCGGATCGGGCAAGTCAACGCTGCTGCACATCCTCAGTTTTCTGGACCGGCCGTCCGGCGGCATCTATACGTTCCAGGGGAAAAGCATCGATGACATGACCGATCTTGAACTTGCGCATGTGCGGAACAAGGACATGGGATTCGTGTTCCAGTCCTTCAACCTGCTTTCGCGGCTGACGGTGTACGAGAACGTGGAGATTCCGCTGCTGTATTCTTCCGTGCCTCCGGCGCAGCGTAAGGAATTCATCGAGGACGCGGTGACGGCCGTGGGGCTTGCCGACAAACTGCATACCGAAGCGGGGAAACTTTCGGGCGGACAGAAACAGCGTGTCGCCATCGCGCGTGCGTTGGTGGTGGGCCCGAACGTCATTTTCGCCGATGAGCCGACCGGAAACCTGGATTCAAAATCGGGATTGCAGGTGATGGAGATCCTCGACGGACTGCACAAAAGAGGCAGGACGATCATTCTCGTCACGCACGAGACGCAGACCGCCGAATTCGCCAACCGCATCATCCGCCTGAAAGACGGCGTGGTCGAAAGCGACAAGAAGATCACGGCGCGCCGGTCCGTGGACGGCGACCTGAAATAACACCTATGCTTTTTCGCGACGCTTTCAAAACTTCAACCCGCAGCCTCCGCCACGGCAAGATGCGCTCGGTGCTGACCATGCTCGGCATCGTCATCGGCATCGCGTCCGTGATCATTCTCATGTCCATCGGCCAGTCCGCGCAGGACCTGATTCTGAACCAGGTGCAGAGCGTCGGTTCCAATCTGGTGATCATCACGCCGGGCGCGCCGACGAACGGCCGCTTCCAGGCCCCGGCATCGGCGCAGGGGATCGTCATCACGAGTCTGCAGCAGCGGGACGTCGATTCGCTCCAGCGGGAGCCGTCCATCGACCTGGTGGTTCCGGAAGTCCGCGGTCAGGCCGAAGCGGTGTACGGCAACAACAATGCGACGGTGCAGTACACCGGAAGCAACGCCGACTTTTTCGTCATCAGCAATCTCGCCAAGGTCTCCGAAGGCAGGACTTTTTCCGTGCTGGATGTGAATTCGGCGAACCACGTCGTGGTCATCGGACCCGATCTCGCCAAGACGCTGTTCGGTCCGTATGTCGATCCGCTCGGCAAAACGATCCGGCTGAAAGACATTTCTTTCCAGGTCATCGGCATTCTGGATAAGGCAGGCACCGGCGCGTTCGGCGTGGACATCGGCAACCTCGCCGTCGTCCCGATCACCGTC
>JAGWKK010000043.1 GCA_028865335.1 Patescibacteria group bacterium
TGGACGCCCCCACTTTCCGGAAAAAATACCTCAACATCTCCTGCGTCATATCAAAATCGGAAATCACGCCGTTGATCAGCGGGCGGATGATGGTGATATGCGCCGGCGTGCGACCCACCATCTTCTTCGCTTCGTCCCCGATCGCCAATACCTGCCCGGTCTTGTTATTAACCGCGGCGATGGACGGTTCGTTCACCACAATCCCGCGTCCGGCCACATAAACCAGCGAATTGGCGGTGCCGAGATCGACACCGATGCTTTTCGTAAAATAGGAAAGGAATTTATTCATTATTTCTTATTTCGTTTATTGCTATCCTCCGCTTCGATCTGATCTTCAAAATCAGCGAGGTCCTGGACCATATCGTCATTCACCGCTCTAAGCTTTTCCTCGGGATCGGTTGAGTCCTTACTCGTTTTCTCCGCCTGCATCCGGTTGTATTCTTCTCCCAGTTCCCGGACGACCTTCTCCTGGATTGTCTCGCCTTTCATCCGTCGGTGTTTCCGTCCGTGTTGAAGCGCCTCAGCCATCGCCTTTCCGGCGGTCAATCCCGGCTCCGGCATATCTTCTTTTTTTCGCGGAAATTTTTCCGGCATATTATTTGAACATCTTCTTAACCTCCGCGAACGTCATCAGTTCGGCTTTCGGATCGGAGCGTTTCTTCACTTCGATCTTTCCCGCTGCGAGCGTCTTCTCACTGACCACCAACCGCATCGGAATTCCGAGGAGATCGGCATCGTTGAGCTTTTCGCCTGCTGATGCGTTCCGTTCGTCATATAATACCTCCGATTCACCGACAAGTCCAGATAATTCCGCGTGAATTTTGTCCGCCTCCGCGCGCACCTCCGGACTCTCCCCCAGCATCACCAGATGCACCCGGAACGGCGCCACGGCCTCCGGCCAGAGAATCCCCTTTGCGTCGTTATAGACCTCCACGATCGTTCCCATGACCCGCGTCGGGCCGATGCCGTAGGAGCCCATGACCACCGGCTGTTTCGCGCCGGACGCATCGGTATAGCGCAGTTCGAATGCTTCGGAAAACTTAGTCCCGAGCTTGAAGACGTTGCCGACTTCGATCGCCCGGCCGCTTTTCACCTCGCCATCGCAGTTCACATGCGCCTCCGGCTTGTACACTTCCTGATTCTGACTGAAACCACAGGTCTCGCAGTAGTGGATCGTATCCTCGCCCGCCGGATTCAACACTTGGAACTCATGCGTGTATTCTTTCGTGAAGGCGCCTCCGCTAGCTTCGGTCACCAGCGCCTGCAGACCCAGCCGTCCGAAGATTTTCTTGTAGGCACCGATCGCCTTCTGATAGTAGTCATCCAGATCCGCCCGGTCGGTATGGAAGCTGTACAGGTCTTTCATGAGAAATTCGCGGCCGCGGAGTATGCCCGCCTGCGGGCGCGCTTCGGCGCGGAACTTCGTCTGGATCTGATATGCCGCTTTCGGCAGATCCTTGTAGGAGCTGATGAAATGCTTGGCGATCGCCGTGATCACTTCTTCGTGCGTCCAACCGAGTCCGTACTGGAAATCCTTTTCGGTTTTGACACCCTCACCGGTCCGATAGATCACGTCCACATCCCAGCGACCCGACTGCTCCCAGTATTTCTTCTGGATCAGCGTCGGCATCAGCAGCTCCTGTCCGCCGATGGCGTTCATTTCTTCGCGGATGACCGCGTTCACCTTCTCCAGCACGCGCAGACCGAGCGGAAGCATCGTGTAGACGCCCGCCGATGATTTGTTGATAAAACCGCCCTTGATGAGCAGCTGGGCGTTCTTGGATTCCTCCCCTTCCGGAAGGTTCTTGGTTGTCTTGGTAAAAAGTTCCGACTGGCGCATAAGTATACTTCATTATAGTACACCATTTTGGAAAATAAAAAAGCCCGATCAGCGATCGGGCGGCGGGGCGAAATACATCTTGAGCACCTTCGGCAGCGAGAGAAAAACGCCGAAGTAGATGACCGCGAGAAAGACGAAGAACGTGTCCGAAAGGTGCCAGGTTTCAAAGAACTCATGGAGCGAAAGAACCGCGAAGGTCCCCGGCGCCAGCAGCCAGTTCCGGTTGCGGTAGCCGTCGAAATTGCCCTCACGCAACTCTTTGAAATCCAGATACGCCACCGCGGCGGCGCAGAGGACCGCAATGAAGATCAGAATGCCTTCCTTGATCATGTCGCCCCCCCTGGATACTGCTCTCAGGGTACGCGGATATCAGAGCAATTTCAAGATATCGTGCCCGGTGATGATCAGCGCCAGGGCGATGAGGATCAGAAAGCCGATCGCATTCACCATCCCTTCCAGATATTCATTTTTCCGGCCGCTTATCTTTTCAATGCACAGGAAAAGCAGCTTGCCGCCGTCCAAGGCAGGCAACGGCAGGATATTCAACACCGCCAGGTTCAATGAAATCAGCGCCATCAGCTGCAGGAAGCTTGCGATGCCCAATTTAGTCGTCTGCATGGCGGTGGATACCACTCCCACCGGACCGACAAACAGATCCAACACACTCTTTCCGGTCAGTAACCTGCCGATCAGCATCAGAAAGCCGGACCCGATGGCCGCGGAGATCTGCGCCGCCTGAGAAAGCCCCTCGGTTATGCCCCGCCAGAATCCCGTCGGTTCCACGCCCGCTTCTTCCAAATAGACGCCCAGCTTTCCCTCGCCCGGCGCATAAGAAGACCGTAAATCGGCGGTGATGTTTATCTTCGAGCCGTCGCGCAGAATCTGCAGCTCAACGGGCTCCCCGACATGCGCATCCAAGAACGAGGTGAGGTCGGCAACGGTCGCGTATCCGAGAATCTGGTCGTCGGCATGGATTCCCGCCGCGGCCGCGACGCTGTTGTCCGCCACCTGATCCACCAGCAACGTCTTCGGAATGCCGATCATGAACACCGCCGAAAGCAGAAACCAGCCCAGGAGGAAGTTCATCGCCACGCCGGCGGCGATCACGCCTATCCGGACCAGGAACGGCTTGTGGCTGAAACTCCGGTCGATCGGCACCGCGGCATTTTCCTCGGCATGCTGTTCACCGTACACGCGGACAAATCCGCCGAACGGCAGCCAGTTCAGAGATATCAGGGTTTCCCCCCAGTGCTTTCCGGTGATGCGCGGCGGCAAACCGAATCCGAACTCCTCCACGAAAATCCCGGCCAGCTTCGCCGCGATGAAATGCCCCGCCTCGTGCAGAATGATCAGAAGCGAAAGCGAAATGAAAACAACCAGAAATGAAACGATGCCGAACATGCTCTTAGTATACCATCGTATAAAAAAACAAAATCGCATAAGTAAAAAAAGAGGGCCAGCACACAAACGTCGTGTGCTGGCCCCGGTACTACTCTCCGAACAGGAAGTTCCGCTGCGTAAACAGCTCGTAGCCGTACTCCACGTTCGGCCGCTCATATATGTACGGCATGGCGCCGTAGGCAATGAGCCCCGCCCCGGTGTTGTACGTCCCCGGGATGCTGCAGTCGATCAGCTCGTAGTTGATGTTGTTCGACTTGGTGTCCACCGGCAGCGCCGAGAACCGCTGGTTCTGCGCCAGCGAGATCTTCGCCACCTGATCCCTCGTCGATCCTTCACCAACACCTCTGATCTTGTACTGCTGCCCGTACTCATTCCAGAACCATTCGTGCGTCCAAGGGTCCTGGGCGAGCTCGATGGCATGGCCCGTGTACGACTTGTTCAGGTCCCACCACCCCATGGTGAAGTTGGTGTACCCGTTCAGCCGATCCATCGAACCATCCAGGCAGGCCTGCTCGTCGCAGTCCCCGCCCCGCTCATTGTACGTCTGATCCGGATACCGGAACCCCGAACCTCCGTTCGGCGCCTGTTTCCAGGTCAGATTCAGACTCGACCACTCGTTACGCTTTCGCAGCGTCCCGAGCCGTTCCGCCTGCTGCACGCGCGTGAGCTGCGGCATGTCCTTCAGACCATTGTCCCGATAGAACTGGGCCCACTGGTCCGCGGCATGTCCGTAGTCATCCATCGAATGCAGTTTGTGGTCAGGCCGGCTTTCGCCGAATTTCCAGGCAAGCTGGAAACCGACGATGCGATTGTCCAGCTCGAAGTCCGAGAACGCCTGCCGGATGGAACGGGCATACAGCTCCGCGTTCCACTCGTGCACCTGCGCTCCGACCGAAACCAGCGACTCGGAACCCTCCTGCTGCCTCCACGGTGCGTATACGCCTTTGACGTACGCAGTGGAGACGAACGGGATCAGATCCTTCATCGTCAGCTTCACGCCGAACTCCGGCCGAATCAGGTCAACCCTGCCGTTCCTTTCCAGATCGAACAGGGTGTAGTTGAACAACGGCGCGATGTCCACCCGGCGACTGACGCCGAGCGTCAGTTCCGAGCGGAACTCGTAATCCCTCGCCCATGTATCGACGAAGAAATACCGGTCCGGGTTGTAGCGCGTCCGCTTTCCCTCCGCCTCGACTCTCAGCCGAAGCATGCGGGAGAAACGAACGAAGCCGCTTCCCGAAACCCCCACGCTGTAGTTGTCCCACCTATCCTGACTCCCGTAGTCGTCCATGAGCGTCGAGCCGCTCCAGCTCCCGCCGCCCTTCGCATCGAAAGAGATATCCCTTCCGATGCTCCAGGCGAATCCGATGTACTGCCGGTAGCCGTAGAGAAGCTCCTTGAACCTGAACTGTGGCTCATGTCCGCCCAGATCGAGGTACGCGGCATCCATGTACCCCGACGCCAGGGACGTCTCGCTGAAGATCCGCCTGCCGCCGCCGAATGAGACCGACGGCGCAAACGAATACTTCGCATGCAGCGCAGTCGCCCGGCGATGACCGTCATCCTTGGTGAAGAACCCGCCGAGAAAACGCGACGCGCTTTCCGTGGATCCCAGCACCAGGTCGAAGCTCTTCGCTTCGGACGCCACCGTGAGCTTTCCCGTCATCCCCGAAGAGTCATGGACTTCCAGGGTTCCGTACTGAGGCGAACCGAATTCGGTCCGCATCGTGAGATCGTCGGCACTCGCCGCCGCGCTCACGAACGTCACCAGCATCGCGGCGATGATTGCCCGTTTCATTACTCCTCCATTCGAAAACTCCTAATCCATATTGGGTTTTCAAGGTTACGCCTATTATACCATACATAAGCGCGGTTGTCCAGCCCCCCAAATATTGACCTAGTTTGGCATTTATGGTAGTATATTCATAACGATTCGGTATGCCGTTCCCTGAGGAGGGATCATGGAAGCGGTCGCTGAGAAAAAGGCGTGGCTCGGAGAAGCTCCGATGACCGGATACGACATCGTCGCTCTTTCACACGACGGACAGGAGATCAAAGTCCCCTACGGCGACGTCCACTGCGACGGCGTCATGGTGCACATCGTCCGCATAAGCACCGGCGAAGACGGCAAGCGCGAAGTCGAGTGCATCGTCCAGGTCCGCGCCGAAAGCATCGCGTGCGTGACCTTGCGGGACGAATGCCGGAAGAACCGTTCGTTCAAGAATCCCGCCTATGTCTTCTTCAGACTGCAGGATGAACTGAGGATCAAGCGGGTCGGAGACGAGTTCTTCCGGAAGATGGAGGTGGTCCCGTTCCTGACGAAGCGGAGGAGGTAGCCATGGCGGAACAGGACTGGTCGTGGATCAAAGACGTTCCCCGATCGGAACACTGCCGCATCTTCGCCATCTTTCAGGATTGCCTCGGCAACCTGGATGCGAACCTTCGCGGCGTGAACGTGCAAAGAACGGACAGCAAGTTCAGTACGATCAGATGCACCGGACAAATCAGGATCGCGCCGTACCGGGACGAAAACAGACGAAAGAAACGCAAGGGACCAAAGAAGGCAAAACGTTCCGGCCAGGAAGCCCCGAAGGTGATCACCTTCTATCAGGCCTCCCAGCGCAAACTGCACGGCCGAGGCCTCCTGGTGGAAAGACGATGGTTAAGGAGCTTGGTATTGCTGCTGATCAGACCGCCGCAATCCAAACCGCTCCTGTTCGCGCCGACGGTCAAAGCCGTCGCGCAAAGCCCCCGGTAATACGGGGGCTTCTCTTTATTCGAATATTTCCTTCAGCTTCTGATCCAGCAGGGATTCAAGGTCTTTGTTCGTCGCATCCACCGCTTTCTGCACCTCTTCCTTTTTCTTGAACGCCGCATCCTCCGAAAGTCCGCCCGCCTCGGCGGCTTTTATTTCCTTGTTCGCATCATCGCGGACGCCGCGGACCCGGATGCGCGTCTCTTCGGTCATCTTGCGGATGAGTTTTTCAAATTCCTTTTTCCGTTCGTCGGTCAGCGACGGCAGATTGATGCGGATCAGTCCCCCGTCGGTATTGGCGGTCACTTTCAATGCTTCTTCGATGGCTTTGGCGACCGTCGCGACGCCCGATTTGTCCCACAGCATCACATCGATCTCGCGCGGCGGAATCACCGAAATGGAACCGAGTGCCTTCACCGGCATCTGCTGGCCGTACATGTCCACCTTGATGTCCTCCACCATGCGCGGCGACGGACGGCCCGACCGGATCGTCTGCAGTTCGGTCTTGAGGGCGTCGACGGCCGCTTTGAGTTTTTGTTCTACTTGTTTCTGATCCATACGGAGATTCGATTATCCCACCCGGCAGACGAGCGGCAGGAAATACACCAGAATACCGGCGAGGACCACGAGTATGAACAGGACGAATGCTTTATCCATAAAAATGATTTCTTCGATTTCCTTAGAGACTTTTGACTCCGCACCTTTCGACTACCCTATCGCTTCCAGCTGCAACCGCTTATTCGTATTATAACTCTTTATCAGAAATAATCTATGCAGCGTATCGGCGAGCAGCGCCCGGTTCTTCACCGGATCCTTCGCCAGCGTCAGGATCAGCGATTCGAAGAACAGATCCAGAAGCTCGGGCTGCTCTTTCTGCTCCTCAATGAATTCCTTGATCATTTTTGACCGCGCCGGTCCCGAAGCGTTCAAAAAACCGAGTGCCGCCTTCCGCGCCTCCTTCGTCCGCTCATCCGACTGCAGACGCACCGCCCGTCCCGGCCGGCCGAATGCCGCCTCGGCGATTTCCTTGTCCGCGCACATCTCCGCCATCTCTTTCACATTCAATCGCCCGAAATAGATCTTCTGCAGACGCGATACCAGCGGCGGCAGGATATTCTCCGGATGCTGGGCGATCAGGATCACCAACGCGTGCTCCGGCGGTTCTTCGGTGATTTTCAGAATCGCATTCTGTGCCTGCGGCGTAAGCGCATCGGCGTCATTGATGACCACGGTGCGTTTGGACGCGATCGCCGGCTTCTGCCACAAAAAACTCTTCAACTCACGCATCGCATCAATGCCGGTGGCGTCCGGGAGAATCAGCGTGTCCTGCAACGGCCGATCTCCGCGTTCGAATGTACCGGTCTCCAGCAGTGCGGCGAGATGTTTCGCGAACAGGAACTTCCCGATCTCCGATTCGCCGAA
>JAGWKK010000044.1 GCA_028865335.1 Patescibacteria group bacterium
CCTTCGCCGATCAGGAAGAAGAGCGGCTGTTCTTCCGTTTTATGATGAACGAACGCCGCGGCGATGCGCGAAGCGGCCTGAATGTAGGTTTCGTAATTCTTCTCTTTGACGAGTCGGCCGACGGAACCGATCCAGGGCCGACGGGCGTTGAGGTTGCCTTCCGCGGCGGAGAGGGCATACCGGAGCTTATCCCGGGCGGCGGTTCGGTCAAGAAAAGTGATCTTCGGATCTATGCCGTTGTGGATCGTGGTCAGTTTTGATGCCGGGGCGATCCGGTAGCGGACTGCAAGCGCGAGGTCATATTCGGAAACACAGATGATGGCGTCCTGGAACAGCGCCGCGAACGCGTGCAGGGCGATATATGCCCAGCGTACGGGCGCGGCAAGATGGTTGGTCGGATTAAAGACCCAGCCATGCGCCGTAAAAACCACCTTAACCGAGCGAGTCGTGGTACCTGACGCCTGATACCTGATACGATAAATAAATGCCGCGAGTGCGCCGAGGACGCCCGCCTTGGAACTGTTGAGGTGGATGACATCGGGCTGTTCGCGCCGGAATGTGCGGACCAGTTCCGCGATCGCGAGCCAGTCGTTCAGAAAAAGCGCCCACGGCCATACGCGGTTGGAAAGCCAGCGGATATCCGTCCCGCCGTAAAGCATCCGGGCCTCATACCGGTCGCGATCGAGATGTCCGGCGAGGTCGCGGACGTATTTCTGCGCGCCACCGACATCGCTTTTCGTCAGAAGGAAGAGAACTTTTATCTTTCGCATAGTGATCTGTATTTCTGCTCTAGTGATTTTGACTTTATGACCCATGACTACCTCGGTATCCTTATTGGCTTCCGAGGGGTTATATACGGTAAAATAATGATATTCGCAGGAGGCGCAACGCCTCTTCATTATACTCTATAACACGCATGATGCCCGAAAAGTCTACCTCAATCGCCGTATTCTCGTTCGCCTATGAACCGTTCGAGGGCGGGGCTGAAATCGCGATCCGCGAGATCGTCCATCGCCTGCCGATGTTCCGCTTCACGGTCCTGACGGCCCGTTTTTCGCCGATGAGCATCGCTGACGAGGCGAAGGAAAATGTGCGCATCGTCCGTCTCGGATCCCCGACCAAACGGCGCTACGGACTACTGTTCAAGAAGATCGGATATGTTTTCCGGGCGTGGCGTGCGGCCGAGGCGCTGCATGCGCAGGAGCGGTTCGAGGCGATCTGGGTGGTCATGGCGTCCTACGGCGGCATCGCCGCATTGCTGTTCAAGATGAATCATCCGCGGATCCCGATGCTGGTGACGTTGCAGGAGGGCGATTCGGAAAAACATCTGACGCGGGGTAAATTGGGATTGGTCGGTCTGTTCGGCCGGCTGCTGATCCGCAATGCGGAGTATATCCAGGTGATCAGCGGATATTTGCGCGACTTCGCGCTGATGCAGGGCGCGCAGGTGCCGATTGAGATCGTTCCGAACGGCGTGGATGAGGAACTGTTCGCGACGGAGTATACCGACGCGCAGAAAAAAGCCCTCCGTGAATATCTCGATATTAAGGATGAATATGTGGTACTGACGACGTCGCGGCTGGTGCGGAAGAACGGCGTCGATATCCTCATCAATGCGGTCGCGGAATTTGCGGAAAAGAATCCGCTGATCAAATGCATCATCGCCGGCGGCGGTCCCGAGCGGAAACGGCTGGAGAAGCTCATCCGTAAGCGCGGATTGGAGGGGAAGGTGGTGCTTGCGGGCCAGGTCGCCCAGCATGATCTGCCGCTGTATTTCGCAGTGGCGGACATATTTGTCCGGGCGTCGCGGTCCGAGGGGTTGGGAAGTTCGTTTCTGGAAGCCATGGCGGCGGGAGTGCCGGTGATCGGAACGCCGGTCGGCGGCATCGTGGATTTTCTGAAGGACGGTGAGACGGGATTCGTCGCCCGACCGGAGGATCCGCACGGCGTAGCGCTGAAGATGGCGGAAATCCTGGAAAACCGGAAGCAGACCGACCACGTCGTCCGCCAGGCGCAGGCGCTCATCCACCGGAATTATTCCTGGGAGACCGTCGCGCGCATGATGCGGAATATTTTTGATAAACTGATCAATCTATAGCCATGAAACTAGTCCTTGCGACAGGTATTTATCCGCCGGATATCGGAGGGCCGGCGACCTACTGCTACCATTTTGCGGAAGAGTTCAGTCGGCGCGGAATTGCGGTGTCAGTGGTCACTTATGGTGAGTCGTCGGAACAGAAGCAGTATCCGGTCCGCCCGGTTTCCCGCCGCATCCCGCAGATAATCCGACAGGCATATTATGGGTTCATGCTGATGCGTGAAGCGCGCGGCGCGGACGGCATCATCGCATTTGACTCGTTGGGAGCCGGATTGCCGGCGATGCTGGCGGGAAAGATAAGAAGGATTCCGGTCGTCATGCGGCTGGGCGGTGATTTTGTGTGGGAAAAATACATTGAACGGGGAGGGGTGCCATGCACCATGCGGGAATTTTATGAACGGAAACGGTATCGCTCAAGCCGGACGTTGATTGCGCTGGTTGCTTTCGTGCTGCGGCGCGTCACGATGGTGGTTTTCACCACGTCATTCCAGCGGGAACTGTTCGTGCGGTATTACCGGCTTGAGCGGTCCCGTACGGCCGTCCGGCAGAATGTCTTCGTCAAAAAGATCGGTCAAGCCGGAGGCGCCTCATCGGCGGGATTATTGTGGGCGGGCCGCTTTTTGAAGTTGAAGAATATCTCTTTTCTTATCGAGGTGTACCGGTATGTCCGCGTGCGTGCGAAAAGACAGGCGCAATTGGTGCTGGTGGGAGACGGTCCTGAGAAAGAGTCGATCGCGCAGGAGATCCGAAAGCGAGGGCTTCAGAAGGAAGTCAGGCTGGCGGATACGATGAGTCCGTCAGAGCTCGCTGCCGCTATTCGGAAGGCGTATTGCGGCATTCTCCCTTCCTTGACCGAGATAAGCCCTAATTTCGCCTTAGAATGCGTTTCTGAGGGGGTTCCGGCGGTTATTACTGCCGAGACCGGGATCCGCGAGATGCTTCCGGAGCTGCTGTATGCAGATCCGCGGAGCGTGCAAGAATTCGGTGATGCCGTTGTTCGACTGATTGATGACGGCGATTTCTATCGGGCGTATATCCGACGCATCGCCGGTATCAGATATCATAAATCATGGGAAGAGGCGGCGGACGAATATCTCGCGTTATTCCATTCACTCTCAAACGTATGAACGTCCTGGTCATCGGCTCCGACCGCAATCTATTTGTGAAAGGTTCGGATGCGCAAAAAAGAATAATGGAATACGGCAAGTTGTTTGATCAGCTTCATGTTATTGTCTTTGCGGATAAGAAACTTGGTCTGACCGAATTGAAGTTGGACGAGAATGTATGGGTGTACCCGACCGGGCATAGTTACCGTTTTCTGTATCTCGGCTCTGTTTTTCGCATAGCCCGGTCGGCGGCTTCCCGATGCCGGTTGTCGGTTATCACCACCCAGGATCCTTTTGAGGCGGGATTTGCCGGCTGGCTGCTGAAGCTTCGACTTCGTATCCCGCTCCAGATACAGGTGCATACCGATTTTCTCAGTCCGTATTTCGCAAAAGAATCATTGCTGAACCGTCTCCGGGTCATGCTTGCGAAGTTCCTGCTCCGCCGCGCCGACGGGATCCGTGTGGTTTCCGAGCGGATCAGGAAATCCATTTTGACCTTAGACCTTCGACCTTCGGCTAAAATTTCGGTATTGCCTATCTTCGTTGACGTGAAAAAAATACAATCAGCGAAGATCAAAACCGATCTTCATCAGAAATATCCGGGACATGATTTCATCATCCTGATGGCTTCCCGTCTGACGCGCGAGAAGAATATCGGCATGGCGATCGAGGCGTTCGCGCGTGTTCGCAGCGAGGTATCCGACAGGAACCCGTTGTTGCTGATTGTCGGCGACGGCCCCGAACTCGGAAAGTTGAAAGCAGAAAGCAAAAGACTAAATGTAGATGCGGGGGTCAGCTTCGAGCCGTGGACGAATGATATGATTTCATATTACAAGACCGCGGATCTTTTTCTGCTCACGTCGAATTATGAGGGATACGGCCGGACGGTCGTTGAAGCGATGGCCGCGGGCCTGCCGGTGGCGATGACGGACGTCGGCCTCGCCGGCGAGCTGTTGATTGATGACTTGGACGGGGTAGTGGTGCCGGTTGGTAAGGGTGTAATTTTGGCGGAGAGTATAGTACCATTATTGCATCAACCCGAAAGGACGGAGGCTTTCAAGACAGAAGCGCTAAGAGCGCTCAAGGATTACGGGAATAAAGCCGAATATCTGGCTTCATATAAGAACATACTGGAACAATGCGTATCGTCATCATAGTGCCGACCTATAATGAAGCGGGCGCCATCGCCCAGCTTTTGGATGCCGTAGAGGCGGAATGCAAAGGCATTTCGGGACATGATGTGCATATTCTGATTGTGGACGGCAATTCCCAGGACGGCACCGCCGACCGGGTGCGCGAGAAAGCGAAGCAGTACGGCAACATCGAGCTGCTCACCGAGAAAGAAAAAAGAGGATTAGGAATGGCATATATCGCAGGAATGCGTTATGCGGCAGAGACCATGAACGCTGACGCATTTATTGAATTTGACGGCGACTTCCAGCACGACCCGAAAGACATCAAAAGGCTGATTTCGGAATTTGATAACGGTTATGATTACGTCATCGGCTCGCGGTACGTACCGGGCGGATCGATTCCTTCGCATTGGGCATGGTATCGGAAACTCCTAAGCCGTTTCGGCAGCCTTTTTGCAAAGATAGTGCTGAGATTGCCGACTAATGACAATACTTCGGGATTCAAATTGACGCGGGTGAAAGGTTTTTTTGAATATCTTCCGCTGTCCGAAAAAGAGATTCTCTCCCGCCGGTATGCGTATAAACTGCACCTGCTCTACGAGATGGTGCGGCACGGGGCGACGATCAAGGAGGTTCCTATTGCTTTTCTCGAGCGGGGGACCGGGGACTCCAAGAGCTCTGCACGGGATCTTTTTGATTCTTTGGGCGTTGCGATAAGGCTATTTTCCCGTGACGTGAAAACATATCTTTCCCGGCATAAAAAAGCGGCTCTGGGAATTCTGTTCCTTTCCTTCTTTCTTGCATCGATCGCATATTCTTTTCATTTCAGGGTCCAGCCTTCGGTTGACGCGCGCGCCTATGACGAGATCGCTCAGCATATCGTTTCGGGCGACGGATATCGCGAATCCCTTTCCGGCCCCTTGATTGATGACAATGCGATCATGCGCGTAGGTCCCGGCTATGAGATTTTTTTGGCGATCATCTATTTTATTTTCGGACATCATTATGAGGCGGTCTGGATCGCCCATGCATTGCTGCATACAGGAACAGCCATCATCGTTTTTCTTATCGCGCGCCGCATTTTCAATGAATTCGGTGCGGGCGATCTGCCGGGCGTTATCGCCGCGATGCTGATCGGCTGGTCTCCCGATCTTATCACGATGAATGCCATGCTTATGGCGGAAACACTCGGCGTTTTTCTCATCGCTTTGACCGCGTACGCATTTCTGAGGGTTTTGGAGGGCGAAGCCGCTTCGTATCGGCGGGCTCTGGCAGCCGGGATTACGCTTGGCGTCGCGGCGCTGGTGCGGACTCCGGCGGCATTCCTTGTTGTTCCCATGGCGGGATATTTCCTGCTTCGGAAGAGATACATGCCCCTGTTCTTTTTCTGCCTTTCCGCTTTTTTGGTATTCACGCCGTGGATCGCGAGGAATTACGGGGTATACCGGACTTTTGTGCCGACCAACTTGGCATACGGCATTGATCTTGCCGCAGGCAATCATCCCGGAGCAAGCGGAGAGCTTGAGCCCTATCCGCGCAATGATCAGGTGGTCGCCGAATACGGGAAAATCGAGGCGACGCATATCCTCACGCGGGAGGCGCTCGTTTTTATGGTTTCGCGCCCCCTTGAGTTCGCCCAGATAACCCTGCGGCGCATTTCCATTTATTTCAGCTTCGCCCGGCCGACCGGTTTCTGGTTTTTCCTTTCGGGTCTGAGCGAGGCGTTGACGCTCGTGTCGTCATCGGTGTATGCGGCAATCCTTTTCTTCCTCGGTTTTGTCGGGTTGGCGTTTTCGTGGAAGGGAATGAAGAACTTTGAGTCGATGTCCTATTGGTTTTCGGGCATGCTGGTGATGATGCCTTTGTCGGTCATCTTCATCATTGTGGAAACCCGGTACCGGTTTTTGTCGTATCCGTTTTTCGCGATTTTCGCCGGATTGGGCTTTTGGGCCATGTTCCACAAAAAGATCTCGCCGAAGAAATACGCCGCAATAGCGGGTTTGATTCTGCTGAATTCAGGCTTCGACATCATCAGCAATGTCGGGCGCATCATACAGCGCATCCAGGCGCTCTGAGGCCTGTCAGTTGTTGAGTTTATAGAGTGTAAGCCCGGGGCCGAAATTATTGAAGTCGAACAGGGCAAGCGGACTGCCCCAGAGCTGGCTATTGGATATCGAATATGCCGGATGTACCGAACCGAATTTTCTGACGACTTCCTGCGTCGCTATAAAATTCTGAACCTGGGCGAATGCCGGGTCCCCGAACAGAAAATCCTCATCGCTGACAAGTGCATAGGCATAGTGGTGGTCTTTTGCATAGGTTGCAATCGATGCGAAGAACGCTTCGTTATTCACTGAATAGAGATTGAGGGCATGGAAGGTTGGCGTTGAGAGGGCTTCCTGGGGAAGTACGGATTCGGAGGCGTCCACTTGCCGCAGCGACCCGCTGTCGATGGCATTCTGTTCGGCGATCGCATCGGGTTCGGTCGGAAGCCGGGTCATGCGCGCAAAGACCAGTATTTTTTCATGGGCGGGGATGTTGTGCTCGATCCAATCAATCGCGGCGATCCGGGAATCGTTATGGGAGATGACCAATGCGAGCCGCAGAGAAAACGCGAGAGGGATCGCGAGCATCGCATAGAGCCAGCGTTTTTGCGACAGATCGACAAGGAATGTCAGTCCATAGGCGGCCATAATGGCCAGGATGGGCAGGAGGCCGGCGGTGAACCGGTGTTCGTAACGGAATGCGAGGTAGAAAAGGCCGCTGTAGATATAAATGAATGAAGCGAGGGCATAGAACACTCCGCGCCTTTTTTTAAAGAACGCAAGAAGTCCGATCAGCGCCAGAATGATAAGGAGGGGTTCCGAGTATGCGATGGGGGTCAGAAAATTGAACGGACTCAGCAGAAGCCCACCGAGTGTCTTCGCATGAGAAGTGGTGACGTCACC
>JAGWKK010000005.1 GCA_028865335.1 Patescibacteria group bacterium
CGGCGACACTCTTATATCTCCCTTGAAACAAGGTGCCGTTTCGCTCATATTTCTGATTGAAATATTTGGCATAACCCATATTCAGCTTCCGCATGAATAGCGAAATGCCATTATCCAACTTCGGCCGTAGTAAGAGATGATAATGGTTAGGCATCAGGCAAAAAGCGAGAATTTCCACCAAAAGTTTCCTCGGTTTTCTCTCAGCTCCAATATAAGGACTTGCGAGGTCCTTAGAGTTATTGCGGCCGTTAAAATGATAGGTGACGTTATTGATCGGGTTCTGATCATTGAATTCAAATAAGTCGTGGATAAACCGGAAATAATCACTCTCATCAAGAAAGATCTTCCGTTTGTCCACTCCTCGATTGAGGACGTGATAGGTATTGCCGGTAACGGTTATTTCGCGCATGCCACAAAGGATACATGAAAATTAAGGACCTCGCAAGTCCTTAATTTGAGCGGATATGGTATACTCAGGATATCGCAGAAGGCAGACGCTATTGTTTACATATTTCGAGTCGTCCGTCCGCCGATTGCGTAAAAAATTAATATTTATCATGGACGAGATGGATCCCATGCAGCAGAGTCGGCCGAAAACCATGCTCCACGACGTTTCAGCGTTACATCTGAAGTGTTCGGAGTGCGGTACGCCGATCGACAAGTTGCCGTTCCAGCCGAGTCAGCGGCAGGACGGAACCTATGGCAATCTGTATTGCTATGACTGCAATAAAAAGCGCCGCCCGGCGTTCCGCCGGAGCTTCTAAAAGGAAGCAGGTACCGATAAGTCCCCTTAACGAGGGGATTTATTGTGCCCCGTCGGCGGGCGTGATCCGTTTCAAAATGAAGTAGCGGTTATCCAATTCCGTATATGTGTAATCTCCGGAGGACATATAGTAATCAACGTAGCTCTGAAATGCTTCGGGCGTCCCGAATCCGGAAAGATCCGCACCATCGATGATGAAATAGTCCACAGGGCGATAATCTTCGCTTCCGAAAAGATAAACTTCTTTCCGTTCGGAAAGGTGGGGCACAAGATTGGAGAATGCGGATACGCTGGCATTGTCAGGAATCCGGGCCAGCAGGGAAGCATAGGTATCCCAAGTAAGATTGGACGAGAAGAGTGAGGACGGGAAGGTGAAGGGGCTGATCGGGGCGCGAAAAAGGAAGCCGATGGCAATAGTCGCAATAAGACCCGATTTGAGTTTATTTACATACGCGGGGTGACGGGCGGCGAGCCATTGGATGCCGTAAATTGTGGAGATGAAAAGGCCCGGAATAAGCAATGCGTCATACTGGTAAAGTCCGCTGAATTGCGGCTGATAGGAAGTGAGCAGATTCTCCGCGAGTCCGGGGGCAAGAAGGAGCAGTGCCGATCCGGAGGCGAGCGGTAAAAAGAGGAGGGGAGCGAACAGCCAGAATACATACATCAGTTTCGGGAATTGGAAAATCGTGTTTAGAAATGCCGCCGGCTTCAAAAACGGCGAAAGCAGGAGAGCGCTGAACGATCCGCCAAGCTCCTGGTAGCGGTCGATTCTCAGCAGTCCGCCCCCGAATGCCGGCATGATCATATATATAGTAGCCGCAAAATAGATTCCGGCGGCCAGCGCGAGGATGCCGCCGAATGATTTCACGCGCCTATCGCGATCGCGCCATCCCCGGATGAGGAAGAAAAGCCCCGCGAAAAGAATAACCAGCGGCGCATCTTCCTTGGTCGCTGCGGCGAGAAGGAAAAAGGCCGAGGCCGGCAGATAGGAGCGCTGTTCGGCAAAATACCAGGCGGCAAGGAAGAGCGGAATGAAGAATGCGACCGAGTGGAAATCAAAGATATTG
Source organism: Patescibacteria group bacterium (assembly GCA_028865335.1). Classification (GTDB taxonomy): domain Bacteria; phylum Patescibacteriota; class Minisyncoccia; order UBA6257; family 02-FULL-45-10c; genus REEB48. The sequence continues at coordinate 1,831 of JAGWKK010000005.1, forward strand.
ACCCATTGAAGCGCCGGCGACAGCAGGTAGGCGCCGGCGATGATCTCCGGAAACGGCCGCGTCAATTTCCTGCAGGCGATGCCATAGAGCGGGAAAACGCCCAGGGCCAGCGCGCCGGTCTGAAGAAAAAGAAGCGTATACGGAGAGGGAACGAGCGCGTATAGCGGAACGAGCGCGAGCAGGAACGGGCTGAAATGGATTCCGAAATGTTGCGGCAGTTCTTCGAGGGTGCCCTGCATGAATCTGCCGTGCAGGGTATTCCAGAAGAGCTGATCGAAGATTCCCATATCCCATGCCTGGGTCTGGAAATGATACTGTCGGATGGCGGTGAAGATGCCGAAGATGAGCAGATATGCTCCCGCGGCGAGGCCCACTATAAGCGTATTGCGTCGCATAGAATCATTGTACCTCAGAGAGGTTTGTATGGGAAAAATAAACCCCCCCGAGAGGAGGGGTTAGAGTGTCACCACGAGGTCTTTGGAGTAGAGCCAGAATGCGACCATCGACGAAAGGGTGATCTGCGCGAATGCAACCCAGAAGAGTCGGTGCGGCGCTATTGCATCACCGGCGATGCCTAATGCGAGTTGGTTCAAAACTCCGGAGATCGCATAGATAACGAAAGAGTTTCTGCCGAACGGAATGAATACGTTCTGGATGATGCGGGAATGCTGAATTCTCTCGAAGAAAATTATGCCCGCACATGCAAGAAATGCGCTCAATGTCAGATATGGAGCATTTACAAGAGTTTTGTTCGGCGGAATTCCCCGTGTCGCGAAGAAAAGGAATACGCACAGATTGAAGAGGCCTACGGCCGTTATGCGCTGACCGGTGACATAGGCGCTAGAATCGGATCGGTAGAATTCTGAGATCGCAGAGCCCATAAGTACCATCGGAGACCATGCGATTGCTGCCGTCGGACCTCCCATCGCAAGGAGTCCTGCTATGGACCCCAGTGTCGGGCAGAATAAATTTGCGATGAACCATCCGATGATGATACTGAAACTGGCTTTGAACCGTTGGAGGGGGGAGAGAAACATGATGAGCGGAGTTGATATGAGCAGGCATCCGCCGATCATTTCGAACGTTCCCCAGTGGAGATGGAGATCGTTATAACAGAAGATGCCTCCGATGGTGCCGAAGATGATCAATTTACATCCCTTGATGAGAATATGGACAATCGCGTCGGCGGACCCATATTTTTTTGATCTTGATTTCAGTGATATCGGGAGCGCCATACCTGTCGCGAAAAGGAATAGGACAGCTCCGACGTCCGGAAACCGATAGCCATCACCTGGAGCATGTTGTAGCCACGCCGGGGCGTGCAGAAAGTCATAGACGCTGCAGGAGAGAATGAGTTTGGTGACTGCAAACCCACGGAAGACATCCAACAATGGCCAACGTTCTTTAGAGAAGTCTACGGTGGAGATGGTAAAGAGATACCTTAACGGGCCGATGTTTATCGTCTTTCGGGAACTAGCGGCATTTTCTTGCGGGGGCATTTCCGCTCGCGTGTCAGAGGACTAGAACCAAGTATAAGGGGATTACGAAATTAGAGCAAGTTAAGAACTTACATATGTCGCACAATATACCTTTTGCGACATATACCTCGTGCAGAATGAGGGGCCCTGCGCCGCCACCCTCGTATCATATATAGTACTCAACCACCCATCCTTCCGACGATCTGCTGCAACAGTTGGAACAGAAACCCTGCGATTGCGATGATGATCTTCCCGATCGCGACCAGAAATAGCTGGACGCTGACGCCGAATGTGTTTCCCATCCAGACATCCATTTCGCGGCCCCATACCAGGACGTTTTTAAGCATATCCAGGAGCTGCGGCCCCGATTGCGGCAGATATCCCGCCAGCATCTTGGCGGAGGCGTTAAAGAGGTCGAATAGCTGCAATAACTGGTTCATTACCCCTAGTATACCATAAAATAGGCCATTTTAGGCCTTAAAAGAGCCTCTGTAAGCCCAATGTCCGGTCCTTAGGAGGTCAGTTTGGCAAGGGCCAGTTCGATGCGGCGCAGGCTTTCGTCCTTTCCGATGACCGCCATGATTTCAAAAGGTCCCGGGGATTTCTCCTCGCCGGAAAGCGCGACGCGCAGCGGCCATAAGACGGCGGCACGTCCGGCATTGTCCGCGAACGGCATGATGGCCGTCTGCAGTCCCGATTCGGTGAATTCATGCAGAAGGGTCGCGCGGATCATCTCGCGCAGCTTGGAGAGATTTTCGGTGATTTCGGCGACGGGGATATTTTTCTTGCCTTGGAGCGTCGGAAGGCCGTAGTCGTGAAGCATGAATGAATCGTGGACGGCGGCATAGTCGCTCAATTTTTCCATGCGCACCTTCCCCGCCTCCAGTAATTTCAGCGTGGCTTCTTTGGTGCCGAATAGGACATCAGAATCGCCGTACAACCCGGCCAGAAGCGCGTACAATTCATCCGCGGATTTCTGCTTGATATATTCCGCGTTGAGCCAGTTCAGTTTCTGCACATCGAAGACCGCGCCGCTTTTCTGGATGCGCGAGATGTCGAATTTCGCGATGATTTCATCCGCGGTCATTTTCTCCGCGTCATCGCTCGGATGCCAGCCCAGCAGCGCGATGAAATTGACCAGCGCTTCCGGCAGATATCCCAGTTTGCGGTATTCATCGACCGACGTCGCGGAATGGCGCTTGGACATTTTGCTCCGGTCAGGATCCAATATCAGCGGCAGGTGCGCGAAATGCGGTTCCGGGAATCCGAGCGCGCGGCCGATCATGATCTGTTTCGGCGTGTTGGCGATATGGTCTTCGCCGCGGATGACGTGGCTGATGCGCATGTCGGCGTCGTCCACGACGACGGCGAAATTATAGAGCGGGGTCCGGGTGTTTTTGGCGATGACGATGTCCCCGATGAGTCCGGTTTCGAACGAGATCGGTCCGCGGATGAGATCGGTGAATGAGACCGTTTCATTTTCCGGCATGCGGAAACGGATGACGCGTCCCTGTTCAGCGGACACGTACTTGTCGCGGCAGGTCCCGGCGTATTTCGGCGCCTCTCCCCTCATTTGCTGCTCGGCGCGCTCGGCATCCAGTTTTTTCTTGGTGCATTCGCAATAGTAGGCCTTCTGATCCGCAATCAGGCGATTGAGCTGCTGTTCGTAGATGTCGAGCCGTTCGGTTTGGCGGAACGGACCTTCGTCCCAGGTGAGCCCCAGCCAGGTCAGTCCCCGGACGATGTCGTCTTCAAATCGCTTCTCGGACCGTTCCAGGTCGGTGTCTTCTATCCGGAAAATGAACGAACCGCCGTGCTTGCGCGCGAAAAGCCAGTTGAAAAGAGCCGTGCGGGCCGTCCCGATATGCAAATAACCCGTCGGTGACGGGGCGATGCGGACACGGATGGGAGACGGCTTATCGGACATAGGTGAGCAGATGCTTGGCGATGACCGTCGCCGCATCGGGACGGAAGAAACTCTGCGCCGCCTGGCTCATGGCGGCGAAACGGGCGGGATCGCCGAGGATCGACTTCATGCGGTCGGCGACGATGGATCCGAGCAGGTTCTCTTCGGTAACAATGATACCAGCACCCGCTTCCTCGTACAAGCGCGCGTTCTTTTTCTGGTGGCTGTTCGCCGAGTTTTCAAGCGGGACGATGATCGAGGGTTTGCCGAAGGCCGCGATTTCGAACAATGTCCCGGAGCCGGCGCGCGCGATGATCAGATCCGCGGCGGCGTACGCGTCGGCGAGATCGCTTCCGAAAAACGCCTTAGGGATATACCGCCCCTTTTCCCGGTCGCTCCAATCCTTTGAGGCGAAGGCATATTCCTTTTCGTAACCGGCGAAATTGCGCGTCCCGACCTGGTGGATGACCTGGACATCGTTCAGCAGCATGTCCAGATTTTCCAGAACGAAGTCATTGAGCTTGCCGGCGCCCTGCGAACCGCCGACGACGAAAAGCGTCGGAGCGGAGACGTCCAGTCCGAATCCTTTGCGCGCATTCGTCCGGATGGCGTCTTCGGTGCCGCCGAGCGATGCCTTCTGATCCAATAATGATTGCCGGACGGGGTTGCCGGAAATTTCAACATCTGCATGAGGGAAATAATCGGCGGCCGGCGCGAATGCGAGAAAGACCTTGTCGGCGAATTTTCCGGAAATGGCGTTGGTAAGTCCCGGGACGCTGTCCGATTCATGGATCACCACGGGAATCCGGTAAAAGCGGCTTACCAGCACGACGGCCAATGCGCCGGGACCGCCTTTGGAAAAGACCGCATCAGGCATGAACCAGAACAGTTTCCAGAGCAGCTGCGGGATGCTCAGGCAGAATTTTACGGCATCCACGATGTTCATCAGGGACGCATAGCGCCGCATTTTACTGGAAAGAATCGGGACGAAATCCATGTCGGCATCCACGATATCCTGCGCATAGGCGCGTTCCGATCCGAAATACCGCATATCCAGCGGCAGATTGAACGCTTCAGCCTGTTTTTTCAGTTCTTGGGCGACGGCGATCAGCGGGAACACGTGTCCCCCGCTTCCGCTGCCCGTGAATACGATATGAAGCCGTTTCATAGTGAGCTGTATTGGGATACATTAACCATTATACCCGAAATGGTCATGAAAATGGCGAGCGCGGTGCCGCCGTAGCTGATGAACGGCAGCGGAACGCCGGTCAGCGGCGTCAGGCCCGAATTCGCTCCGATATGCATGAAGGTCTGCAGGGTGAGCAGGCTGCCGAATCCGATAAGCAGCAGCTGTCCGAATTTGTCGGGAGCTTTTTTCGCGACGATGAAACAGCGGAGCGCCAGGATCGCGAAAAGCGCGATGATGAATGAGGCGCCGGCGAAACCGAGTTCTTCCGCGATGACCGCGAAAATGGAGTCATCGATCGGCTGCGGCAGGTATTTCAATTTCGTGGTCGATTGGCCGTATCCGACGCCCCAGAGTCCGCCGGAACCGATGGCGGTAAGCGCCTGGTTGATCTGATACCCGGAGCCTTGCGTGTTGGTGTCCGGATGCATGAACGTCATGATGCGCTGGAGCCGGTACGGCGTGACCAGTGCGAGAACGGCAAGTCCTACTACGCATATGAGCATGGTGCCGAAAATATACGAAAGGCGCGCGCCGGAGGCGAAATACATGATCAGCGCGCTGGTGACCAAAACCGCGGCGACGCTGGTGGACGGCTGGAAAATAAGCAGTAGGCTGGTCACGCCCAGGATCGCGAGAAAGGGAAAGTATCCTCCCCAGAATTCCTGATGGCGGTTCGTGCGGGTGCTCAGCCACGAGGCGATGTAGACGATGAAGGTGATCTTCAGGAATTCGGACGGCTGGAAAGCGACAGGCCCCAGCTGGATCCAGCGCGCCGCGCCGCCTGACCGGAGCCCGAACGGCGTGAATACCAATGCAAGCAGGAAGAACGATACGGCGATCAGCGGAATCGCCATCGACTGCCAGCGCCGGTAGTACATGCGGGAACCGAGAAGAAAGCCGGCGATACCCAGCGTCAGCCCGTAGAATATCTGATGTTTGAGATAGAAATAACTGTCGCCGAAGTTGACCTGGCCGCGGTCCGAGGATGCGCTGGTCAGCATGGCCAGACCGATGACGATCAGCAGGATGGTGCAGACAATGATGACGTAGTCGGGCGCATGAGGGCGGCCCGGCGGTTTGGAAAACAAAGATGCCATAATTGGTTAGAGTGCCTTACCTGATTTCTTCGGCTGGACTGCTCCGTCACGGACCGCGAAATTGCCGTTGACGAGGAGGTGCGTGAGCGAACCGTCGCGGTACAGGCCGATGTCGGCGTATGCCCCTTCCGTGACCGTCCCCCGCTTCTCAAGGCGGAGCAGCCGGGCGGGCATGCCGGTGATGCGCGCGATGGATTCCTCGAAGGGTTCGCCGCGTTTCTGCGCCAACGCGAGATAGCGCGGGAATGTGCTGGTGGACCGTTCCGATTTGACGATGTCGGCGCGCGGTGCGAAGCTGGCGGTGTTGGATCCGATGAGCGCGCGCGGATGGAACAGCGTCTCCTCCAGAAGCTCACGGTTGATGTTGGATTCGGTGATAAGCGATTCCAGTTTCGTGATATCCATGAGCGCGAGAAGCGCGTCCACGACCGGCAGTTCGCGCGATGCCGCGAATTCCCCGACGGTTTTCCCGACGATCGCATTGTTGCCCCGTGCCTCGGCGATCACCATCGGTCCGAAATCAGCGCCGGACTGGATGAGATCGTTCTTGATGCGCTCGCGGTGATCCGGATTGCGAAGGACGTCCGCCATCTCTTCAAAGTTCTTATGCTGCGCCCATCCCGGCAGCAGGGTGTAAATCGGCATGATGCTGAAAGTGAACGGATTCGCGTCAAAATACACATTGCGGGCATGGGTGGTGTCATTGAGCAGCGCGATGCTGTCGCGGAACGGTTCTTCAAAACCGACAATCGGGCGGAGATGGCTGATGACCGTCGGAATGTTCACTTTTTCAGCGAGGTCCAGCGTCTCTTTGACGCCGTCGAAGACGCCGGCGCGCTCATCACGCAGATGCGTGGTATACAGTCCGTTCTTTTGCGCGACTGTTTTCAGCAGGCGTTCCAGTTCCGCCGGAGAGACGTTCCGGGCATGCACATAGCCCAGCCCTGCCGAAAGGCCGCGGGCGCCTTCGCGCATCCCCTGCTCGATGGTGCGGGTGAAGATATCGAATTCGGAGTCGGTGAGGTCGCGGATCTCTTCGCCGACGAGATCGCGGCGGACCGTGGAGTGGCCGATGAGGGTGGTGAAGTTCACGCCCAGTCCCCGCTTCCGGAGGATGTCGCGGAGTTCGCCGACGGCGTGCCAGTCGACGTTGACCTGGCTGATATTCCCCCACTTGCGGACAGATTTCAGCGAGCCGTAAAAAAGCGGAGCGAGCGAGGAACCGCATTGTCCGCCGACGATCGTCGTCACGCCCTGCAGGAGAAAGTCCTGCTGTTCGGGATTGCTGAAGAGGGTCAGATAGTGGTCCGAATCGGTGTTGATGTCGATGAATCCCGGCGTCAGCGTCATGCCGAGGGCGTCGATCACTTCATCGCCCGGTTTCGGCGTGAACGTGCCGATGGCGGAGATGCGGTCGTCTTTGATGAGAACGTCGGCGCGATAGGCCGGTTTTCCGGTTCCGTCGACGATGTTCGCTGATTTGAGAAGTATCATAGTCCTTTCTTATATTATACGGTATGTCGGGGCGATCCGTAGGCCGCGCGCGACGCTTCTTTCAGCGCATCCCTGACCCGGGAATCGCCGTTCGGAGCCGCAAGCGTATGGATATTGAACGGCTTCGTGGTCTGGCCGCTGATCAGCAGCTTGACCACAGCGTTGAAGTTGTCGATGTTGACAAGGTCGTTCTTCGTGAATACCGGTTCGAACTGCTTGATGAGCTCTTCGGCATCTTTGGCGCCGACGCGGAAGACCACCATGGACCCGACGTTGCCGAAGACGGCGTCGCGGGTCTTATCCTGCAGCTGCGCGATGAACTGGTGCGCGATGACGAGATTGAGGCGGTATTTGCGCGCTTCGGACAGGATGACGGAAATGGAATCGGTCGTGAAGTTCTGGAACTCATCGATGTAGAGATTGAAATCCTTGCGCTGGTCCTGCGGCATATCCACGCGCGACAGCGCGGCCATCAGCAGTTTGCCGACGATGATCATGCCGAGCAGGCCGGCGTTGATGTCGCCGATGCGGCCCTTGGAAAGGTTGACCAGCAGGATCTTCTGCGAATCCATGACGTCGCGGAACCGGAACGCCGATTTCGGCTGGCTGATGATCGGGCGCATGTAATCGTTCGCGATGAAATTGTTGAACTTGGAGGTGATGTACGGCGTGATGTTCTGGAGTGACGCTTCGCCGCCGACCATGGCCGCTTCCCGTTCCCAGAAATCCTTCACGACCGGATTCTTGCACCGCGCCAGTTTCTCTTCGCGGAACGACGCGTCGGTGAAGACGCGCGGGACATCCATCAGCGTCGCCGGTTCGGTGGCGGCGTCTTCCATCAGAAGCAGCAGCGCGTTGCGCATGTACTGCTCGAACATCGGACCCATCGTTTCCTGCGAGAAGAGTTTGTTGAAAATGCCCTGCATCTCGTTGACGATGAAAGTCTTCTCTTCCGGATGATTCATGTCATATTCCAGCATGTTCAGGCCGAGCGGATAGAGCAGGTCGCCCGGATTGAAGACGACGACATCCTTCTGCCGTTCCGGCGGAACGAGCGCGAGGACGGAATCGATCAGGTCGCCGTGCGGATCGATCAGCGCGACGCCTTTGCCGCGCGCGATGTCGCTGACCGCCATGTTGATCATGAGGTTGGATTTACCGGTACCGGTCTGGCCGATGATATAGAGATGGCGGCGGCGGTCGTCATCGCTCAGCATGACCTGGCGGCTGTCTCCGCGGAACCGGCTTTCGCCGATCAGCGTCCCCTCCTTCGGCAGGATTGCCGGCGGCGGCGCTTCGCGGAATTTCAGCCACTTCAGCTGAGGCGTCTCGGTTTCGGATGTCGGCAGATGGAACAGGCTGACCAGTTCATCGGTGCCGAGCAGCATCCGCTGGGAGTCCTGGAAGATGCGGAAGATGTACTGATACAGGAATTCCTTCTGGCTGCGCGGCTTCACCGCCTTGAATCCGTTCCGGAGCGGAGCCTCGAACTGGTCGAACGATCCCGCGAAACTCTGCGCGAGTTCATCCGCGCGCATCTGGTTGCCGGCGGACACCACGATGCGGACATTGACCGCGAAGAGCTGTTTGCTGATCTTCCGTTCCAGCGATTTTATCGTCTCCTCCTCCAGCACGGGATGCGCTTCGTTCCTGTCGTCCTTTTTCGGCGAGAGCGCTTTCTGGAAATCGCCCAGCGTGATCATCTTCGTGGATTTCAAAACTTCGTCCAGTTTCTTGCCTTTTTTGAGCTGGTAGATGAAATTCGTGACTGATTTCTTGATCGATGACGGAGCGGGCTTCACGAGAATCTGGATCGCCGCACCCTCCCCCACTTCCTGGATTTTGGAAAGATTGCTGAGAATCGGCAGGAACGTATCCGCACCGGCTTCCTCGTAGGTGCGCACCGGCAACGCGAAGGTCTCCTTTTGTTTCAGATAGATTCCTTCGCTGACGCCTTCATGATTGAAAATATTGTAGTCATCCACCGGTTCCACCACCGCATCATTCCAGAGCCCGTTGATCTGGCGCGTGACGAACTGGATGGAATCCATCGGAACTGAAATATAGAAATGGATTTCTTCGCCGATGCTGTGCACCGCGGTTTCGAGTGAAAACGGGATGCTCAGGCCTCCGAGCGCGCTGAGCAGCTGGCCGGTGAGCGCCACTTCCTTGAGCGGTTCTTTTTTCTCCTCGCGGTCCGGCTGGGAAAGACGGATCAGCAGCGGACGGAGCTTGAGCGTGGTCAGGAGGAATTTGTGGCGCAACGCGCGCATCACCCACCAGGCGATGCCGGCGACCAGGATGGCGCCGAGTGCGAGCGAGCTGAGTACCAGAATGTCCATGGTTTAAAGTAGTTTGCGCGCTTTCAATTCGTCGTATAATTTCGTCGTGAGCGTGTCGTGCAAAGCGTCCAGAATGAACGGACCGTATTTTTTCGCCTCAGTGACGGAGGCGTCGATACCTTTATGGAATGCGACATCCACCAACTCCTCCACTTTCAGGCGGACATCCGGCGATTCGGCCTGCAGATAGTTCGGAAGCATCGTAGTGTCATCGGAACCGCTCGGAGCCGGAGCAGGCGCGGCCTGGATATGCGATCCGATCACCGACCGGACGATCTCTTTCGGGTGTGTTTCAGCGGCCGATTGTTCCTGGCGCTGTTCATGCACCTCGTGCGAAAGGCGCAGAATGTCTTGTTCGAGTGCCGCGTCGAAGTTTTGATGGATCATCGTGGTATGATAAGAATATGCCGGGTAGTGAGAATTTGACTGGTTCGCCTGCAGGCGAACGGCATGGATAACATTCCGCTCCTGGCCGTGATTCTTTTATCTAATCATGAATTATACATTGGTTGTAAAAAGGTCAAATTTCTACTACCCGGTATGACGAAAAAGCAGGTTATTCTCACGCTGGTTCTTATAGTAAGTATAGCTTCATTTTTGCGCCTCTACAATTTGATGCCTGCGGATAACCACGGCGCTTTTTCGCCTCCGGGACTCTATCCCGACGAGGCCATGAACGGCAATAATGCCGTGGAAGCGTGGGCGAACCATGACTGGAAAGTGTTCTATCCGGAGAACTTCGGCCGGGAGGGGCTTTTCATAAATATCCAGAGCTTTTTCGTGGCGGAATTCGGCAATACGCCGGGGGCATTGCGCCTGCCCAGCGCTCTTTTCGGCATCCTGACCGTTCTCGGCATGTATTTCCTGGCACGAGCCCTGTATCGGCATGAATCATTCGCGCTTTTCGCGTCGTTTCTGCTCGCGGTCAGTTTCTGGCACGTCCTGTTCTCGCGCATAGGTTTCCGGGCGATCGCCGCGCCGTTCTTTTTGGTCTGGGGCGTCTATTTTCTCATCAGCGCGACCAGGAACCGCCGGTGGCTGATTTCCGCCCTGGTTGGCGGCGTTCTGTTCGGCCTCGGCTTCTATACGTATATCGCCTACCGGATCACTCCGTTGCTGCTTGCGGCGATCCTGTATTTCCTGTGGCGGAAGACGCCGGCTGCGGGACGGCGGCAGCTGATGCGGGTATGCGCGGTGTATCTCATCGCGGCATTTGTTGTCGCTTTACCGATCGGACTCTATTTTCTGGGCCACCCGGCTGACTTCTTCGGCCGCACCACGGGTATTTCCATTTTCCACTCCCCGACTCCGCTGCAGGATCTTGCCTTGAACACGGTGAAGACCGTCGGCATGTTCAATATCGCCGGCGATTTCAACTGGCGGCAGAATTTTGCGGGACGGCCGGAACTGTTCCTGCCGGTGGGGCTGTTCTTCCTCTGGGGTCTGTATCTGGCGATTCAGAATGTAAAGAAACAGAAAACCGCCGCGTTGGGCGACGCGACGGTGCTGAGCTGGTTGGTATTCGCGACTTTGCCGGTCGTGATTTCCGACGAAGGCATTCCGCATGCGCTCCGGGCGCTTCTGATGGTCCCGCCGGTATTCCTGCTTGCAGCCCGCGGAGGCATGGATGCCTATGAGCGACTGAAGCGCCTGGTGTCGCCGGTCTGGAGGTATGTGATCGTCGCCTGTTTCTGCCTGGTCATGATCTTTGAAGTAAGTGCGGTGTATTTTGACGCCTGGGCGCAGAATCCCGCGGTGAAATCCGCGTTCGATTATCAGGATTACGTTACTGCTCAGCGCATCAATGCCTTGCCGGTTGATCAGATGAAATACGTGATCGTTCCCGGCACCAGCGGCACGATCCAGCGTGATTATCCGATTTCATTGCAGTCGATCCTTTTCCTGACGGATACGTTCAGTAGGGAAAGCCGTGCGGCGAAGCACATCGAATATCTTTCTCCTGACGACGCGAAGAATCTGGTGCCGGCGCCGGGAAGCATGACGATTTCCTTGTAGTCCCCGTCTTCCGGAAAAAAACGACCCCACGCTGTTACGCGTGGGGTTTTTGGCCCTGAGGCCAGAACACCTTCCGGACGAGGATCCTGAGTCCGTAGCCCGCGAGAATCGCGGTGATCGAAGCGGCGACGATGCCGAAGATCACGAGCGCGATCATGACGAGGATGGCGGACACGGCTCCGGCGACCAGGACGGTCAGCGGCCGCAGGATCGGCTCCGGAATCTCGAGCCCGAAGGCCGTGACGCCGGTGTGCAGCTTCGCTTCGATCATACGTCCTCCTGCCCTATACCGGGCTGGGTATCTTTGCGAACTCCTCCATCGCTTCCCGCATGCCGCTGACCGGCCGCGGACGCTTCGCCTTCCGCTCGGGGTTCTCGGCGCGCTTGAGTTCGAACTTCCTGCGCCGGGCGATCTGCTTTCGGAGCTTGGCGAGCCGGTTGCGCATCTTGGTCAGCTGCCCTTTGTCCGACGGATTCGGGTATCCTTTGGGGATGTACTTCATCCGGGCGATCGCCGCTTTGATGTCCTCCTCCAGCTCCTCTTCCATCTTGTAAAACGACTGCAGTATTGATTGCTGCACTCGCCCTCCTCTGGCTGGGATTTCAACAAGGTACTGATAGGCATAGTATACTATATAATACATCCATTGTCAATACCCGCGCGGCACGGATATTGACAATGTATATGGAATATGGTATATTAAAACAGCTGAGGGTCAATCCCCTCGCAATGATCTTTCAGTATCAAATCAGAGGAGGGTGCATGAAGCATATCAGGTGGATCGTGGCGGGACTCCTGGCTTTGGCGATGCCGGCTACGGCGTTCGCTCAGAGCACGAGCCTCAATCGGCTCGCGGAGACGAACCAGCAGCAGTTCCGGAGCCTCTTCCGCGAGTCGGAGGGGCTGTCGGATTCGGACTGGAAGTTCGAGGTGACGAGCGGCATGGTGAGGCGGTATTTCGCCAGCAACACCAACGCCGGTCTGAACCTCAACATGTTCATGACCGACTACCAGCTCGGCGTGCAGATGAAGTCGAAGAGGAACGAGCTTGAGTTCGCGATCGCGGGCGGCCACTCCAACGGCAAGGTGGACTACTTCACCAAGACCGTGGACAAGGGCGACCTGGTCGCCTGGAATTCGTACCTGCTGATCGCAAACGTGCCGGTGACGCTCAAGTACCAGGAGGACCTGCGGCTGTGGGACTTCAAGGTGAATTACTGGCGCACGCTGGGCCAGGAAGCACCCATGCATTCCTTCGCCGTCGGCATCGGTCCTCGGCTGTACATCCTCCAGAAGACGACGAAGGTGGAGGCGGAGTACGCGGACTACGGTTCTGAGGTGACCATCCTGAGCCAGCACTACCAGAGCAGCCAGTCCCAGAATACGTATCTGATCCCGGGGCTGACGATCGGGGGGCGCGAGAAGCTCAAGATAAGCCGGAACCGGAACCTCGGGTCGATCGCGCTGACCGGCGCATACGTGTTCGCAAAGCCGGTGAGCGAGGCGAAAGTCGCCAATCAGTCGCTCCCGACGTTCAGCAACCTGGCGTTCTCCGCATCGTACGTCGTGCAGTTCGAGTAAGATGCACCAAGGCCCCTCCAAGCGAAAGCTTGCGGGGGCCTTTTCTTTTTTTAAAAAATATTGCGGTTTCTGAGGTTATCGAGTAGACTGTTATTGGATCATTGCGAGAGGAAATAATGGCCAAGAAGACCAAGGAGCCGAAGCAGGTCGTTGTCCTCCAGCCGCGAGTAGTTGAGTTCGTTCAGGATAATCTCCAGGGTTATATCGACTACAATAAGCAGCAAATCCTTGAATTCCTTCAGGCTAAGGCGACTGCCGACCCTTGCCGTCTTTTCAAGCCGAATGATCTGGATGTGGCGCAGGCTCTCAAGATGGTCTTCGATTCATGCGATGGCCAGATCAGAGAGATAGCGCATATCATGGTCGGCATAAAAAGGCGCGAATATTGCATCGCGTCATGCGATAGGCGCTATGAGGATCCGACGGATTCACGGTTCGTTATTGCCTTTACGCGCTTGGAAGTGTATCGGTCGATTAAGGAGATTGTCGACCTCGCCAACGCCATTCGCAAGGAGAAGAGCTTGAAGCTCTCCAACGTTTCCACGGCCATGGAGCTGATGATAATCGCCCTGGAATCACTCCCCGATCAGAACTTCTACATGACCTTCTCCGGCATCAAAGAAACAAAGACCCCGAACTGATCGGGGCCTTTTCATAATCAGCCTCATATTTATCTTGTATAAATGGAAATTAAACGGTATCCTATGCTTGCACCTTAAGAATGACATCATGAAAGCGGTAAGCCGGCATGACTGAGCGCCGGTAATGCCGTTAAGGTGCAACAAGAGGAAAAAGCCATGAAACAAGGCATCGCCTCGAGGACGGAAAATGCCGAAGGTCAGCTGGCGGAATTTCATGCCAGCGTGCTGCGTAAGCTGCCGCGAGACATGGATTCCGAGACTCGGCAGAAATGGATCAATGATCCGCAGGCGCTCGGGAAAGCGCTTCACGAGGCATTGGTGCCATTTCAAAAGACCCTTTCCGGATTCGTCGAGGTTGATTATGAGGTCGCTCTTTCCGAATCAATCCGTCGGTGTAAGCTCGATACAGTGTCTCCGGGCGTTATTTCAGCTAACTTCCCTCCTTCGGCGGTTTCCGGGAAAGTGAAGTACGAGTACCGGCTTGTTTTGTACGAAGCCGGTGCGTCAGGCACGCTGATTGCCAAGGAACAAGCGAAGGACGGGTTCGGGAGCGCACGAATCAGGCATTTGCTTGCGTTCGCATCGAAGCAGAAGAGGCTGGAAGAATGCGTGATGGCCATCGGCGACGATATTCAGTATGTGAGTGACAATGTGCTCGTTCCTTGCTTTAAGATTGCAAATGGGTCTCGGTGTTTGAGCCTGATCTGGGTCCCCTGCCATCAGCCAGCCCGGTCGTACCTGATGTTTGTCCGCAAGGTGTCTTAAGTCGTACATTTAAAAAACCCCGAACTGATCGGGGCTTTTTCTTTATCCGTGCCTGATCTCCATGATCCCGCACTAAAAGAAGCCATGCCTTCTCGGCTTCGCCGGAAAGAGCGATGTGGCTTCTTTAGTGACGGGACAGGCGTCGCCTTTATTTCCTACCCGTGCCGTATCTCCATAACATCGCCGTCATGGACGACGTAATCTTTTCCTTCCAGGCGGAGCGTGCCTTTCTGCTTCGCCTTGCTCCACGAAGTCGCTTCCAGCAGTTTTTCCCAGTTGATGACTTCGGCGCGGATGAATTTCTTTTCAAAGTCGCTGTGGATCGCCCCCGCGGCTTCCGGCGCTTTCGCTCCGTTGCGGATCGTCCATGCCCGGGATTCGTCTTCGCCGGTCGTGAAGAAGCTGATGAGGCCGAGGATCTCGTACGCTTTTTTGATGAGTCCGCCAAGATCGGGATTCCCCGCGAGATCCACCACGACGTAATCGGCTCCGAGGTCTTTGATCTTTTTAATCAATTCCGGGGAGACATGCTCCGGCGTGCCGTTCAGCAGATAGAGCTGCGGTTTCGCGGTCAGCAGATTCAGGAGTTTTAGTTTTTCGTTTCCGCGGACATCGGCGAATTCCGGAGCGAAAAGCATCTTCCCCTGCTCCAGCGCCTCTTTCGCCTTTTTGAACATCTCCAGATCTTCCCGTGCGCCTTTGACGTTGTTCCGCGCTTCGGTTTCCGCCTTTTTGAAATTCTTTTCCACGGTGTCCAGATCCTTCAGTGCGAGTTCGGCGTTGATGATGTCCATATCGCGCGCCGGGTCCACGGAATTCTCCACGTGGATGATTTCATCGGATGGGAAACAACGCAGCACCTCCACGATGGCGTTGGTTTCTCGGATATGGGTCAGGAACTGGTTGCCGAGCCCCTCCCCTGCGCTGGCGCCTTTGACGAGGCCGGCGATGTCATAGAATTCCACGATGGCCGGGATCCGTTTCTTGGAATTGCTCAACGCGTTCAGCTTGTCCAGCCGCTCGTCCGGAACGGGAACGATGCCGACATTCGGGTCGATGGTCGCGAACGGATAATTGGCGACGAGGATGTCGTTATTGGTAAGCGCTTTGAACAGCGTGGATTTGCCGACGTTCGGTAATCCGACGATTCCCATGGAGAGTTTCATATTGATTTAAAATAGCATATTCCTTCCTTGAAATCAAAAGGGAGATGCATTAGAATATCATCAGGACACAAACAAAAGGAGTCCGATGATCGGAGACGACGAAGAGATCGAACGGCGGTTTCTGGTAACCCCGGGATTCACAGAAAAAGATCTGCTCAGGTGCCTGAAACTGAGACATCTCAGCATTTCCCAGCAATACCTGAATAAGGTGCCGGGAAAGTCCGGCAGGCCGAGAATCAGGATCGAACATGACGGCGAGACGAACACCAACAGCTTTCTTTTCACACATAAGCACCGGAGCGCGGATCCGCGGGTTAGGCCTCAGAATGAGTATTCGATAACCGAAGCCCGTTACGAAGAACTGAAGGTTGACGCCGACCCCACTCGCGAATCGATATTCAAGCGCCGCATCTGTTTCTATTGGAATGGTCAGCTTTTTGAGCTGGATTTCTTTCAATCGCCTCAGCGGACCCGAGGAATCGTGATCCTCGAGATCGAACTGGAGCGTCCCGATCAACCGGTCGAGCTGCCCTATTTCATTCCAATTGCGGCGGAAATCACCGGATGCCTTTCCAACAGCGATCTCGCAAAACGGCCCCAGTAGGCCGTTTTTTTCATGTATGGTGAACTTTACTTTACGGACTTTCGACCATGGACTATCTGTAAAAACCGATATTTCTTTTTGCTCCACACGGGGCCGGCATAGGCGACGCCGATGCGCGGAGCCATTTTTATTTTGAAGCCGCGCAATCCCCGATCTTCAATCCATAAACCTGATTTTATCGTCGCTACCTTCCCGTTGAGCTTCTTATCTATATGCAGCGCCTTCGTGAGCCGCGCCGGGCCGGCCAAATGCATCTGCGTTGTTCCGCGTTTAGATCCGCGTATATCCGCTTCTATGCTTCGGATGAGGATGGCGGCAGGATATTTCTCCGGTCCGGTGACGATATTCAGCATCCAGTGCATGCCATAGGTGAAGTAAACATACCAATGCCCCGCTTTGCCGAACATGATCTTGTTCCGCTTGGTCATGCCGCGGTGCGCATGGGATGCCTTGTCGCGGAAGCCGTCATAGGCCTCAACTTCGGTGATTTGATATGCGCGGGTTTTCCCGCGGTACCGCCGGACGAGAAATTTCCCCACCAGTTTCCGCGCAAGTGCCGGCGTATTACGGCTTTTGAAAAATGATTGAGCGAGTACTTTGCGCATCTTACATTACAGCAATTTTTCCAATTCAGACAAAATATCCTCCGGAATCGGGATTTCCTTCCCTTTCGGGCTGATGCCGGGGTAGCGCCAGGTGGAGATGATGGTCGTTTTGCCCCTTCCCTTCGATATTTTCGCCTTCCGAGTATACATGACCCACAGCTCCTCTTTCCGTTTCGGCGTGTCGTTGCGTTTCATGACAGCCGAGGTATCCGGTGCGATGCCTTCCTCTTTGCGTGACGGATTGCCGAGAATGGTTTTCACTTTCTGTTCCGAAATACGGTAGTGCAGCATCTTGTTCTTGACGTGGGTGGTCCAGGCGTAGTTTTTGTCGTCTTTGGGGAATCGGAATAGCATTGTATAATTAAAGCATAGCGTATGCTTTTACAAAAGATTGCGGTTTATGTGCAGCGTTTCATTCTCGCACTGATCATCCTCAGCGCGGCCTTATTCATGCTGAATGCCGCCCGGGGCGATTCGGCTATTTTTGACGAGACGGCGCATATCGTCGCCGGATACAACAATCTGGTTCATCAGGACTACCGGTTCAATCCGGAACATCCCCCGCTGATGAAGATGCTCGCTGCGGTGCCGCTGGCATTCGAGCATCTCTCCCTGCCGACCGACCAGGGCTACTGGACCGGAGTGAACGAGCAGTGGTGGGCGGGGAATTATTTCCTGTACCATGCGGGTAACAACGCAGATCAGATCATCTTTTCGGCGCGCATTTTTCCCATCATCGTCACCTTGCTGCTAATCCTGATGACGTATATCTTCGCGGTTGAGGTGGTGGGCCGCTGGTGGGCGCTGTTGCCGGCGTTCCTGGTCGGTTTTTCGCCGATGATCCTCGCGCACGGCCATTACGTGACGACTGACACCGGTGCCGCGTTCGGAATCATGTTTTCGCTGTACTGGTTCATCCGGTACCTACTCGATCCGCAGCGGAAGAATCTCGTCATCGCCGGGCTCGCTTTCGGCGTGGCGCAGTCCATCAAGTTTTCAGCCGTTCTGCTGATTCCCGCATTCGCGCTGATCGTCGCGGCGTTCCTCGGCGTGCGTATCGCCCAGGAATGGAATGACGTCGCTCCGGAAAGCCGTTTGCGCAAGTTCTCCCGCGAGGCATACCGCGTCATCGGCGGGACGCTGCTGGTGGGATTGATCGGCTATGTGCTGGTGGTGTATCCGCTGTATCGCTATGCGACGTGGCAGTATCCGGCCGTGAAACAGGTCGCCGACACCGAGGCGCTGATCGGCGGATTTTCATTCTCCCCCGCATCCCATCTGACGATCGCGATGGCGGGCAATCCGGTACTGCGTCCGTTCGCGGAATACGCCCTCGGCGTCATCATGGTGTTTCAGCGCCAGGCCGGCGGGAACGGCGCCTTCTTCCTGGGTGAGCTTTCCTCGCGCGGCTGGCATTATTATTTCCCGCTCATGTATCTGATGAAGGAATCGCTCCCGACCCTGATCCTGCTGCTGATTGCGGTGGTGATCGGCTGCTCGCGGATGCTTGAGTCGTTCCGGCACGGAGCGCGGGAAGCCGGTAAGAAACTCCTGGAGTATGCGACGGTGCATTTCGTGGAAACCGGCATGTTCATTTTTGTCGCCTTATATTGGGCGAGCAGCATCAGCAGTCCGCTGAATATCGGCGTCAGGCATATCCTCCCGACCATTCCCCTCTTTTATATTTTGGGGACGAGCGCCATCAGGAAATGGTTCGCAGTCCGGCCGAGCGTCTTCGAGTTCACGGTGTGGGACCGGCTGTATAACGTCCTCTATGCGATATTCAATATCTGGGTCAAAGCGATCGCCATCGGTTGTCTGGTGATCTGGGTCATGTTCGAGGCGGGGCTCGCTTCTCCGTATTTCCTCTCCTACTATAACCAGCTGTTCGGCTGGCATACGGACGGATTCTATTTCGCGACTGATTCCAATTTCGACTGGGGCCAGGATCTGAAGCGCCTGACGGCATGGACTGACGCGAATCTGGCGCCGGGAGAGAAAATCGCCGTGGACTACTTCGGCGGCGGCGATGCGGGATATTATCTGGGCGACCGGTACGTCGCATGGTCATCGGCGCAGGGCAATCCGGCCGACGAAAACATCCATTGGCTCGCCGTTTCGGTCAATTCGCTCCAGGGCGCCGAGGCCTCATTGGCTCCCGATTTCACGCGTAATCCGCTGGATGAGTATCTGTGGCTGAATAATCCGTATCAGCCCGCGGCGCGCGTAGGCACTTCGATCTTTATCTATCACCTCTAGCGGAAAGGCCTAGCTCTTGTAATAGATGCGGTTTTCCACGCGGAGGTCGATATAGCGCAATTTCGTGATGTCGACTTTCTGTTCGAGCGACGCCAATGAGGAGATGGTCGCCGTCGGATCGAAACGAATGCTCAGGAGAATCTTCGGCCAGCCGTAGCTTTGGACGGTGATCTCCTCCAGATGCGGATCGTAGGAAATATTCTCGATCGGAATGTTGAGCGTCATGAGGTTGTCGATGATGGCGATGAGGTTTCCGACGAACCGCTGTTCAACTACGGGGCTGTTCAAAGGAATGTGGCCCGTGCTTATGTCGTGGATGGCGATGATGAGCGAGCCCTCGGCCTGCGGGGCGCTCTGGAACGGTATGCCGTTGCGGTCGATCCATGCGCATTCGTCCTCCGCATCGCACCAGATCGCGAAGCGGTTGCGCTCCTGAATGGCGATGCTGACGCTTTGGCGAAGCCAATCCCTGCGCACTGACGCCTCCGCAAGCGGCGTATTCGTGGTATCCGGGCGTGAATTGCCCCATGCCAGCAGGTTGTTCTGTCCGAGAAAAAGCGAAAGGTAGGAGGTGAATTCCCGCGGCGCGAGGATGCGCAGGACGTCGGCGTCGGTCAGATAATTCTCGCCCGTGATGGTGACCGACCGGATGCGGAAGACCGACGAATCAAGGACGGTATACATCAGGCCGACCACAAGCAAAAAAGCCCCGGCGGTCCAGAGGTATATTTTGATGCGGCGCATGCGCCGGTTTTTTTGCGATTGATGCCGGTACAGGTATTGATCCATAGGGCCGTGTGAAGTGACGGCATACGCAGTGCCGCCCTCTCTCCTTATAGTAACAAAATAGCGCAAGGGCGGGTATCGGAATAAAAACGCAGCCTAGGGTGTGGCTGCGCATGCGTGCTTCGTATCTTCCAGTGCGAGTATCCGGCGGATCAATGCGGACCGGGAGTCGGGATTGAAACGGGTCCGGCGATCGCCGAAGTCATCGGTTTCCTGGTTCATGATCGAAAAGCGTCCCCGCGAGTGCGGAAGCCCATAGAGGTGGGCTTGCTCATGGACGAGCAGTTGGGCGAATCTCCGCCTAAAGAATTTCTTCGCAACTCTCCGGAGTCTCTCGTCCGAGTCGTAGGTTTCGGTCGTCTTGCCGAGATTCATGACGATGGTTCCGTTTCCTTCTTTCTTCTTCCAGAAAGCCCTTCCGGTCATGTCCCAGATTCCGTTGGAGGTCACGAAGATCAGGACATCCGGGTCGTAGAGTCGTCGCACGGTTTCGGCGCGCGGCCCCATCTCGTGCGTGAAGCACCAGTATTGGTTTTCAAATTCCGAATTATAAAATTTGCACTTACTCGTGTCGGTATTCCAGCTTCGTACGATGATGTGCCTGGTATCGTAAGTCCCCGGGACGCGGTTTTCCCGCATGACGGCATTCGCTTCGGTTACGATCTCGTCGATGGTAAGGCCGAATCTCTTGAGCGCCGACCGCGAACGGTCGTCCAGAAAAACAACGGCTTTTTTGGTGGGAGTGTAGCTGCAATCGCTTTTGGATATATACAGGGTGAACAGCGCGCGTTGCTGACGGACAACTCTCGTCAATTCGAAAACCATGACCGCATTCAGTATGACGGCGAGCGCAATGAGTATCATCCTGCGGCTTCGTGCCGGACTCATCAGGCCCATCCTGATTGTCAATTCATCCTCCTATCACTATATGCCCCCCGGGGCGTAATTACCAGAGTCAGACGATCTCCTTTTTTCCGAGGAACGGCTGGAGCGCTTCGGGAATCCTGATGGTCCCTTCCTTCGTCTGATAGTTTTCAACGATGGCGATCAGAATGCGCCCGATCGCGAAGACGGTGGCGTCATTCATGTGGACCAGCTCCGTTTTGCCGTCTGCGGCGCGTTTCACGCGGGTTTTGAGGCGGCGGGACTGATAGTCGGTCATAAGGTCGGACGTATGGGTTTCGCGGTAGGCATTCTGTCCCGGCATCCAGGTCTCAATATCGAGCTGCCGCGCATCAGGACCGCCCATGTCGCCGGTGCAGACTGCCACGACGCGGTACGGCAGATTCAAACTCTGGACGAGGTATTCCTGAATGCTCACGATGAAATCCTGTTCCTGGCGGGAAAGTTCGGGAAGCGAGAATGATTCTATTTCCAGTTTATCGAATTGGTGGACGCGGAGGATCCCATGCACGTCCTTGCCGTAGCTGCCGGCTTCGCGGCGGAAGGCGGTTGAAAATCCGACATAACGGAGAGGCAATGCCGATTCGGGGATCGTTTCGTCCATATGCATCGGACCCAGCGTATGTTCGGCGCTGCCGACGAGGTAGAGGTCGTCTTTCGGCAGATAGAAACGTTCGTCCTGCGTGGAAGGATCCAGGCGCGCCATGCGGGTGAAGATTTCCGGTTTGATCATGACCGGCGGCACGACCGGTACGAACGGAGTCGCCGGAAAATCAGGACCGATCTTGGCCGCCATCGTTTTGATGAATGCCGGGTCGCTCAGCAGCGAAAAGACATAGCTGACGAGCGCATATTCCATCCGGGCGAGATCTCCCTTGAGATAATTGAACCGGGAGCCGGACACTTCGCTGGCTACTTTGGTATCGATAAGGTTGAGCGCTTCGCCCAGCGCCATGTGGTCTTTCGGTTTGAAATCGAATTCCGGCGGATTCCCCCAGGTACGGATGACTTGGTTCCCCTCTTCGTTCTTGCCGACCGGCACATCATCAAATGCGAGGTTCGGAATCTGGTACAGCAGTTCAAGCCGGGCTTTTTCCGCCTCAGCGAGACTCGCCTCCACCTCTTTTATTTTTTCCTTGAGGGCCTTTGCTTCATCCACTTTCTTTTCCGCGCCGAGCTTTTTCTGCAGTGCGCGCTGTTCGTCGAATTGCTGCGTCAGCGAGCGCCACTGGGTATCCAGCTCCAGAAAGCGGTCGACAAGAGCAGGGTCGGTGTTTTTTGCCGCAATTCCCTTCTTGACCGCGTCGGGATTCTCCCGAATAAATGCAACGTCTAACATGTCCTTTATTATAGCTTTTTACGGTAAAAAAGAAAGCTCCCCGTGGGGAGCTTAGGAAACATCCGGATGGATCTGAAGTAGTCTGCTGGGAACAACGATGATCTGGCCAGCGAGCCCCCTATTTTCAGGCGGCATATTCTCGTCAGTAAAGACCAGTACCGCGGTTCCGCTTTCGCAGCCGTGTTCCTTTGTGGCGCACAGGACCTGCTGACCGTTGACAAGCGTAACGCCAAGGCCCTTCTTCAGGTGAGTTTCAATGCGGCCACTTTTGGGGTATGCGGCGGTAAGCAATGTTACATCCTCCGTAAGCTGAAACGGGCACTTCGCATAAAATGATCGATCGCTTGTTTCGTAGCTGCCGCTCGGCTTGGACATCCTTTCTTCCTTTCGCATCTCTCCCATGGCGCACCTCCGATTGTTAGAAAAGAAAAAGACCTTCGTTTCCATCGCTCGTATCTCTCAAAGATCAAAACCGGGGCCATGAGGCCGCAGATTGATCCGTAGGGATAGAGTCGACAGACCGGAAGGTCTTTGCCCTTTCCTTTTCAGGATTACTTCCAGCATATCATGCATGAAATTGATTGACAAGGGGTCAAAAAGAAGGGATTATGATAGAAGCAACTGAAATGCGAGAGTCAAATGAGTCTTCTCGCGGCATGTATCCTTCTTTTACAATCGATAGCGGTTCCAGCCAATGTGCATTTCGCGGTCGATCGGGTCCAGTGCCAGATTCCCTGGGGCTCGACGGCGAATATGACCTTTATCCGAACACAGCTCTGGCCTCGGGTCGTGGCGAGAACGCACCTGAATCCCCGTACACCGATGCCGAAGATCGTATTCGTGACCGATCCGAACAAGCAGGAATTCGAGGTCGACACGCATCAGGTGCAGTGGATTGTGTTCGGCGAATACAGCGATGATTCGGGAGTCATCACGATCTACACGTTCAACATCATCCAGAACGCACACGACATCGCCCTGCAGCACCACATCGTCCTCAAGCCGAACGAATACCGCCTTTCCATTGACGGCACGATCGCCCATGAAATGCTCCACCGGGCGTATTCACTGCTCTATAGCGAGGATTCCTATCGTGATCACGTGCGGATGAAAAAGAACGGCGACCTCTACGTCATGATGCGCTACCTGTGCCGCCACGAACACGTGCGCAGGCCCTATGTCATCAATGACGCGTTCAATACGCTCAATCAGGAGATTGCGAGTTCACAATAAAGCCACCTCTCAAAGGTGGCTTTCCTATTCTTTCGGTCGCATCAGCGGGAAGATCTGGCATTCCCGGGCGGTCTTGTTCATCAGGAAACTGAAGACTCGTTCGCTCATGCCGAATCCGCAGGTGGGCGGCATGCCGTATTGCAGCGCTTCCACGAAATCCTCATCCTTGCGCTGGGCTTCCTCATCCCCCGCCTCGCGGAGTTTCATCTGCTGATTGAACCGTTCTTCCTGGTCCACGGGATCGTTCAGCTCGCTGTAGCCGTTGCCGAGTTCCGATCCGGCGATGATGACCTGGAACCGCTGGGTCAGACCGGGGTTGTTCACGTCCTTTTTGGCGAGCGGCGAGACGTCAACCGGGACGCCGACAAGAAAGCCGGGGCCGGCGATGTGTTTGCGGCAGTACTTCCAGAGATTGTCGATGGCGCGGGTGGCGTTGAATCCCTTGGTGTCGTACGGCACCTTCAGCTCATTGAGTTTCGCGCGCATCTCGTCCAGTGTCGTGCTGAGGATGTCGATGCCGGTATATTTTTTGACGGTCTCGCGATAGTCGTAGCGTTCCCACGGTTTGCCGAGGTCCACGGCGAATTCGCCGATGGTGAACGTGAGCGTGCCGAATGCCGCCCGGGCGGTGTATTTGAAAAGATCCTCGACGAGGCGCATACCCTTCTCATAATCGGCGTATGCCCAGTAGAATTCCATCTGAGTGTAGTCCTGGAGGTGCTCGGCATCCATGCCTTCATTGCGGAATTGGCGGCCGATTTCAAACGTCTTCTCGAATCCGGCGACCATCAGCTTCTTCTGCCACAGCTCGCCCATGGAGATGCGCAGATAGACATCGATATCCAGCGCGTTATGGTGCGTGACGAACGGCCGCGCATCGGCGCCGCCCGGCAGCGTTTCCAATACCGGCGTTTCCACTTCCAGGAATCCCCGCTCGATCAGAAAAGACCTGACGGCATTCCAGAACCTGGCTTTCTTCTCAACCATGTCCTTCACTTCCGGATTGAACAGAATATCCAGATAGCGTTTGCGGAGGCGCTCTTCTTCGTCGTGGAAGCCGTACCAGCTCGCCGGCAACGGCCGGAGGCTTTTTGCGGCCATCGTGAGCGACCGCGCCTTGATGCTCCGTTCTCCTTTCTTGGTCTTGAACAATGTGCCGGTCGCGGAAATGAAATCACCGATATCGACGGTGTTTTTGAACAGCGCGAACTCCGCGAATTCCTTTTTATTCGTGACGACCTGCAGTTTGCCGCTGGCATCCTGGACGTCGAGGAACATCACGCCGCCCTGCGCTCGTTTTCCCATGACACGGCCGGCGATGGAAACGGACTTTCTGAAGAGTGACCAGCTGAAAAAATGACCCAGCGCATCGGCGATGGTGGTGGTGCGGGGAACGAGTGCCGGATAGGGATCTTTACCGGCTTCCTGCAGTTCTGACCGTTTCTTTAGTCGTTCATTGATGAGGTCATCAAGCATGGTTAGCTGATGGAAAGGATTGCGTACTCCACTTTTCCTTTGGGAACGGCGACAGTCACCTTGTCGCCCACCTTTTTGCCGAGAAATGCGCGGCCCAGCGGCGATTCGTTGGAGATCATCCCCGCTTCCGGTTTCGCTTCATTCGAACCGACGATCGTGAATTTCATCTTGGCGCCGTTCTTCTCCACTTCCACCGTCGCTCCGATGGTGACGTTGCTGGTCGATGCGGATTTTGAAATGACCTCGACATTCTTCAGCATTTCCTCCAGTTCGCCGATGCGGGTTTCCACCTGCGCCTGCTCTTCGCGCGCCTCGAAATATTCCGAGTTCTCGGAGAGATCGCCCAATTCTTTCGCACGCTTCAACCGCTCACCCACTTCGATGCGCTTGCGGCTCTTGAGGTCGGCAAGCTCCTGTTTTAATTCTTCCAGCTTTTCCTTGGAAACGTACTGTTTTTCCATACGGATGGAGTTAGTTAGTTGTTATATGATAGGCCTTTCGCCAAAGCCACCACCGTATTTTAGCAGTTTCGGCGAGCACTTGCAAATACGTCGTCATCGTCACGTGCGTGCGGGTATCGTTGGACCAGAAGACAGGCATCTCCTTGATCGGATAGCCGAACATGCGCGCCAGTGCCAGCGCTTCCGCGTCAAAGCCCCAGCGGTCGATTTTGGCGACGCTGAAGACTTTTTCCGCCGCTTCATCAGAAAAGCATTTGAATCCGCACTGGGTGTCCCAGACTCCGGGAAGCAGCAATGCCTGGATGATCAGATTGCCGATATGGCCCAGAAAACGCTTGTAGATCGGCTGCGGAGGCAGTGTGCGGGCGCCGCGGATCGTGCGCGAACCGAAGACGACTTCGTAGCCCTCTTTGAAGTACGGAATCATCTTGTTGAACTCGACGACCGAGGTTGAGTTGTCGGCATCCATGAAAAGCCGCCAGGTGCCCTTTGCGGCGAGCATGCCCTGCCGGATGACCGCTCCTTTTCCTTTGTTTTCGGCGTTGTCGATCAGTTTGAGGTTCTCGACCAGCGGAATAAAACGCCGCACGATTTCGGCGGTTTCATCGGTCGATCCGTCGTTGACGACGACGATTTCGTAGGAGTATTCCTGCTGCTCCAGGTGCCGGTCGATATCCACCAGCGTCAGCGGAAGCCGCTTGGCTTCGTTGTAGGCGGGAATGATGACTGAGAGGAAGGGCTTTGCCATATATCCATTATACCAGATGCCTCCTTTCCCTGTGTTTTGAGAGCTGATACTATAAGGGTAATGTCTTCATTCAAGAAAGCCGTTATCGCTGGCGGACTGTTTCTGGTCGCCGCACTCCCCTTTGTCTGGCATTTGGGAAGCGCATCGCCGTTCCTGGATTACGATGAAGCGACGTACGCCCGCGTGTTCACGGAGGCGGTGCATTCGGGAAATTTCCTTTCGTTCACCTATCTGGGCAATCACTGGTTTGAAAAGCCGCCGCTCTATTTCTGGCTGATGGCGGGCAGTGCGAAAGTGTTCGGCATTTCGGAATTCGCTTTGCGATTCCCCTCGGCGCTGCTCGGTATTCTGTGTGTGCTACTGACCGCGGCGTTGGCATTGCGGCTCAGCAAGGATGTCCGTGCCGGAGCGCTGGCGGGACTTCTGCTCGCGGCTACCGGCGAGTTCGTCTATGCCGCCCGGCAGGTGCGCATGGATATTCCGGTGACCGCGGCGATTCTCGCGGCGGTGTATGTATTCGTGCGCGGATGGGACGATGACCGCTGGTATGCAGTCATCGGGCCGCTGGTGGGCCTGGGAGTGCTGATGAAAAGTGTCATCGGATTTCTTGCTTTCCCGATCATGCTGATATTCGCCGCTGTCTACCGCCGCTGGAAATGGCTGAAAGACAAATATTTCTGGCTTGGCATGGCGGTTATGGCGCTGGTTGCCGCGCCGTGGCATATATACGAATCGCTGAAATTCGGCATGCAATTCTGGGGCCCGTATTTCGGATATCATATTCTCTATCGCTTCACCCATACCATCACCGGTAACAGCCTGGGAACGACGTTGTGGTATATTTTCGTACTCGCCGAGCCGCTGGTACTTCTGTCGGCCATCGGCCTGGTTCTGCTTTGGGACGGCTACACGACGCAGGACACCCGGTATCGCCTGCCGGTCGCTGCGGGATTGTCTGCGCTGTTCATCCTGGTGCTTTTCGCGTGTTCCCAGACCAAACTCATCTATTATTTCGAACCGATGTATCCGTTCGCCGCGATCTTCGTTGCTGCCGTAGTGCTGATGTTCACCGACCGCCTCTCGAGCACGGCTGTCAGGCGCATATCCTACGGATGTCTCGCCTTGCTGATCGCGACAGGAATCGCCGGATCATTCTGGCAGGGAGCCGGTGAACGCATCGGTTTTTCAACGGAATATTATTACACGGTTGATGAATATCATATCGCGACCTATCTCGCGGACCATCCTCTGCCGCAGGCGATCTATGCACTTGGGTGGGATTTCTGGGAGACGCTCCGGTATTATGACCAGGGTCGTCCGATTGATGTCGCTCCTGCGCAAAGCGATCCGCATGGTTTCTTTCTGATTGTCCCTGGCCAGGTTTTGAGCCAGTATTCTCTCTCTCCCGAACTGCAAAAACGGGCCCATCTCCGTTATCAGGGCCCGGCACTCTCGCTATTCGAGGTAGATCCGGCATAAGCGTCCGCGGACGAAAAAAAGACGCGCATGCGCGTCTTCAGCATATCCCCAGTAAATATATCGCCGAAAGGACGGCGGAGGCAAAGTGGAACGGCCTCCATGCGCTCCCTCGGGGACTTTTCCTGTAGTAGTAGGCGTTTCCGACTACGAAAAGCAGCCAAACCGCCTTTCCGGCGAGCCAGTGCGGGTTCATTGTTGCCTCCCTGAAGACCTGTGTCCACTCTAACGGAGAATCGCTACTGAGTCAATATTTCGTGGCCCTTTTCGGTGATGAGCACCGTGTGTTCGAAGTGCGCAGACAAGCTTTTGTCGCGCGTGGCGTAGCTGTCATCGGAAAGCTGACGGATATACGGGTCACCGGCGCTGACCATCGGCTCCAAGGCGAGGACCATGCCCGGCTTGAGCGCCATGCCGGTATTCTTCTGACCCTCATTGAAGACGGGCGGATCTTCGTGCAGTTCGATACCGACGCCGTGTCCGGTAAGGCCTTTGACGACCTTGAATCCCCGTTCGGTGACGTAGTGGCTGATCGCCCAGCCGATATCGCCCAGCGTCTTTCCCGGCTTGCATTCCTTGATGCCCAGCGCGAGTGCGTGATGCGTCGTCTCAATCAGTTCGCGTGCTTCCTTCGTAAGCTTGCCGATACCCATCGTGAACGCGCCGTCGGCGATGAATCCGTTATAGGTCACGCCGAAATCCAACGACAAGATGTCGCCTGATTGCAGTCGGTAGCCGGTGGGGATGCCGTGCACGACGACGTCGTTGACTGACGTGCAGACCGATGCGGGAAAAGGAACATCCGCTCCGTAGGGCTGGTATCCCAGAAAGGTCGACTCCGCGCCGGCTTCTTCAATGAGTTTCCGCGTCAAAGCGTCCAGTTCCTTGAGCGTGACCCCTTCATGCGCCGCCGCCTTCACTTTTTTCGCGACGCTGGCGAGGATCTTCCCGGCGACCCTGATATTTTTTATCTGATCGGAGGTTTTGATCATTTAAGCGAGTCCGAGATGGAGCTTTTCCTTAATCTCGGCGAATACCTGATACGGCAGCGGGTGGCCGTTGATTCGGGTCAGGGCATATCCCTGCTTTTCAAGAAGTGCGAAGATCGGCTCGGTGCGTTCCCGGTATTCCTTGATGCGCGTTTCGCCGACTGCCGGATTGTCCAGCGTGCGCGTACGGAGTTCGCCGCCGCAGAGAGGGCAGGTCTTATGCGTCGTGACATCGTCATACAATAAAGCGGTTCCGCAGACGGAGCAGATCTTCCGGTTCCTGTTGCGGGCGATGGACTCTTTCGGATCGATATCCAGAAAGACAGGAAGGACGTTTTCCCGCCCGTATTCGGACTCCAGCAAGGCGATCAGTCCCTGGTGGTCGGCGTCGCCGAAGGCTTCATAGACGGTGCGCGGCGATCCGCTGAAAACGATGCCGAATCCCGAGCCGGAGATTTCCCGCGCCTTCCGGGTGATGATTTTCAGGACAAAGGCCGGATCGAAAAGTATGCCGTCGTCGAATATCTTCCGCGCTTTTCCGATCTCAGGATCGGATTGCAACGTCGGATCGTGGACGAGTTGTTCGAGGTAGCGGCCGGTATCGAAATGGATCATGCCGAATTTCGCCGCAAGCAGATTCGCCTGAGTCCCCTTTCCCGCTCCCGGCGGGCCGAATAACATGATGGCTTTTTTCATGGATGATGGTTGCTGATATAAAAACAGTATAGCATAAAACAAAAAGAGCCTGCGACAGGCTCTTTCTGAAATAAACGGTTTATTTAGAATCCGTCGTATTCGCGGAGCACGAGCTGCGAATTGACCTGCTGCATGATTTCGAGAGCGACTGCGACGACGATCAGGAGCGCGGTACCGCCGATGGTCAGCAGCTGAATGCCGGTGAAGATCTGCGTGAGACCCGGCAGGATGGCGATGACGCCCAGGAAAAGCGCGCCGAAGAGCGTGATGCGGTTGATGACTTTTTCCAGATATTCTCCGGACGGCTGTCCCGGGCGGATACCGGGGATGAAACCGCCGGTGCGCTGGAGATTCTTGGAGATTTCCTGCGGATCGAAGGTTACCGCGGTATAGAAGTAGGTGAAGAGGACGACGAGGACGAAATACGCTGAATTGTAGATCACCTGATTGCTCAGGAACTGATTGACGAGGTCATGCAGGCGCAGTGAGAGATCGGACGAGAATGCCGCGGAAATCTGGGCGATGAATTGCGGGAACAGCAGCAATGAAATGGCGAAGATGATCGGAATCACGCCCGCCTGGTTCACCTTCAACGGCAGGTAGCTGGAAACGCCGCCATAGACACGGTTGCCGCGGACGCGCTTGGAGTATGAGACCGGAATTTTCCGTTCACCTTCGCTGATGAAGACCACGCCGGCAATGACCACGATGCTCAGGAGGACGAATGCGAGGTAGGTCGGCAGTTTGCTCGGATCATACGTCACCAATGCCTGCTGGATGGTGCTCGGAAGGCGGCTGATGATACCGGCGAAGATGATGATGGAAATACCGTTGCCGATCTTCTGTTCCGAGATGAGGTCGCCGATCCAGACCAGGAACATGGATCCGGCAGTGGCGACGAGGACGTTGCGCAGCATGTCGAACGGCGACAGGATGCTCAGCACCTGCTGTGAAATGAGCAGATTCAGGAAGCCGTATGCCTGCAGCGCGGCAAGCGGTACGGTGATGTACATGGAAATGCGATTGAACTTCGCGCGGCCGGCCTCCCCCTCCTCGTAATAGATCTCCTTCAGGCTCGGGAAGATCATCGTCAGCATCTGCATGATGATGGTGGCGGTGATGTATGGCGCGACGCCAAGCATCGCGAGGGAGAGATTGGAAAGGCCGCCTCCGGAAAAGATATTGAAGAAGCCCAACAGCTGGTTGGATGCGAAAAATTGGCTCAAACGCGCGGCATCCACGCCCGGGACCGGAATCGTGGCCACGAAACGGGTTATGCCCAGAAGCGCGATGACGATGAGGATCTTCTTGCGGATTTCCGGGGTTTCGAATAAGAGAAAGAACTTTTCCATAAGTGCGAGTGGATTACGCAGTCACCGATCCGCCGGCTTTTTCAATTTTTGCCTTCGCCGATTGCGATACCGGAAGTCCCGTCACCTTGATCGCCTTGGTGAGTTCACCTCCGCCGAGAATCTTGGCGTTGCCCAGATTCTTTTTGGAGAATTCAGTCTCTTTTCTGAGTGCGAGATCGCCGACATTGAAGCCCCGCGCTTTTTCGCGGATCGGTTTGTTGCGGTAGCCGCGCAGCTTCGGAAGACGGATCAGCAGATCGCGTTCCGCCGGACGGATGCGATGTCCGCTGCGGGAGCGCTGACCCTTGGTGCCGCGTCCGGAAGTGGTTCCCCGCTTGCCGCCGCGTCCGATCCGCTTTTCGCGGCCGTCTTTTTGTGAAGAGTGTTGGAAGAGTTGCATAGAAGTGATTACGAGCGCCGCTCGGTTTTTAATTGCTTGAGCGCGTTCATAGTAGCCATGGCGTTCGTCAGCTTGTTCGGAGTGCGTCCGAGGCATTTCGCGGTCGCGTCTTTGACGCCTGCGAGGCTGAGAACCACGCGGACTGCGCCGCCGGCTTTCAGACCGTGGCCCTGGACGGCCGGCTTGATCAGTACGTTCGCCGCGCTGAATTTCGCATGCACTTCATGCGGAAGCGTTCTGCCGTTCAGCGGAATGCGCATCATGTTCTTTTTCGCGTCAGTTTTCGCTTTTTCAACCGATGCCTGCACGTCGAGTCCCTTGCCGACGCCGAGGCCTACCATGCCTTTTTCGTCTCCGAGGACGATAGTCGTGCGGAAGCGCATTCTTTTACCGCCGGCAACCACGCGGGTAACGCGCCGCAAATCAAGCACCTTTTCCTTATAGGCGTCACGAGCTTCCATCGGTCCGCGGCGACGAGGTCCGCCGGGGCGGCGGTTGCCGAAGGGTCGGCTTCCCGGGCCACGGCGCTGATCGCGACCATGTCCTGCCGCAGGAGCCGCATTCGCTCCGGCTGGCTGCGGATTCGCCGGCTGTTGTTGTGTTTGTTCGTTCATAGAGATGTTATAATACCAATCCTTTCGCCCGGGCTCCGTCCGCGACTGCTTTCACGCGGCCGTGGTAGCGATAGGGGCCTTTATTGAATACGGCCTTTTTGATTCCCTTGGCGAGCGCTTTCTCCGCCAGAGATTCCCCTAAGAGCTTGGACTGCTCGGTCTTCGTTTTCGCATTTTTGGAGAATTCCTTGGTCGATCCCGCAAAAAGAGTCTTGTGCTGGGTGTCGTCGATAAGCTGAGCGGTGATGTACCGGTTGCTGCGGAATACGGAAAGCCGCGGCTGATCGGCGCTGCCGGTGATCCGGGCGCGATTCCGTTTCTTTCTCCGTTCACGCAAAATGTTTTTATGGACTGTTTTCATATGCTTTGGATTGTTGTGCGTTACGCTCCTGTCGCGCCGGCGACTTTCTTACCGGCCTTCATCTTGACGACCTCGCCTTTGTAGCGGATACCCTTGCCCTTATACGGTTCAGGCTTCTTGAGTGACCGGATCTGGGCGGCTACCTGGCCGACCGTATTCCGGTTTGCGCCGAAAATCTTGATGAAGCTCTTTTCGACGGAAATCTTGATGCCTTCCGGCGGCTGGAATTTCACCGGGTGCGAGAAACCGAGGTTCAGCACCAGCGTATTCCCTTCCATCGATGCGCGGAAGCCGACGCCCTGGATCTCCAGTTCTTTCAGGAATCCTGACGCGACGCCGTTGACCGCATTCTGCAGAAGCGCGCGCATGGTCCCCCAGTTTGCATTCGCCTGCTTGTGTCCGCCTTCCGAAGTGACGAGAAGCTCGTTGTCTTTCTGCTCAAGGGAGGTATACGGAAGAACGGCAAGCGCGATGCTTCCCTCCTTTCCCTTGACCAGCACATCGTTCCCGTTGACGGTCACGGTGACGTTTGCGGGCACTGCGATTGGTTTTTTTCCTACTTTAGACATATCGTTGGATTAGTTATAGTGAGCCTGAAGATTACCAGATTTCGAACAATAATTGTCCGCCGAGCTTCTGCATTTTCGCCGATTTGCCGTCCATGACACCCTTCGGCGTCGAAAGCACGAGCATGCCGTATCCCTGGCGGATCGGGCGGATATCCTTATATCCGGCATACAGGCGGCGCGACGGCCGGCTCAATATCCGGACGCC
>JAGWKK010000061.1 GCA_028865335.1 Patescibacteria group bacterium
GAACTTCTCGTCAACGGTATAATCCTCTTCGCGCGTCAACGTCGCCGCAAGGCGCGAGAAGGTCTTGTAGTATTCACTGGATTCCGTGTCCGGCGCTGAAATGATCAACGGCGTCCGCGCCTCGTCGATCAGGATGCTGTCGATTTCGTCGATGATCGCGAAATGACGGCCGCGGGACTGCACCTGTTGGCCGCGCACATAGACCAGGTTGTCGCGCAGATAATCAAAACCGAATTCGTGGTTCGTGCCATACGTGATGTCCGCCTCGTACGCTTCGCGGCGGCTGACCGGCCGCAGATATTCCTCCTGGATCCGGAAGCTACCCGTCGTGTCTCGCTCGGCATCCACCAGCTTCTCCGCATTCTTGGAGATATATTCCGGATCGTACATCAGCGCGCTGTCATGGACCAGGCACGCGACTTTCATGCCCAGAAAATGATGGATCTGCCCCATCCAGACCGCGTCGCGCTTGGCGAGATATTCGTTCACTGTGATCACGTGCACCCCTTTGCCCGAAAGCGCATTCAGATAGATCGGCGAAGTGGACGACAGCGTCTTTCCTTCGCCGGTCGCCATTTCGGCGATCTTCCCCTGATGGAGCGCGATACCGCCCATCAGCTGGACGTCAAAATGCCGCTGGCCCAGCGACCGCTTCGCGGTTTCCCGCACCAGCGCGAACGCCTCGGGAAGGACATCGTCCAGCGACGCGCCGCCGGCGACGCGGCTCTTTAACTCGGCGCTTTTCCGCTTCAGGCCGGCATCATCGAGCGCCGCGATATCCGACTCGAAGCTACTGATATGCGCCGCCTGTTTTTTGAGATCCTTCGTCGGATCGAAAAGAAAAGTGGGTAATTTCATGGATAGGCGTCTCTATTTTTCAGAATTCTATTATACTCCGAAAACGCCCGGCGTTAAAGACCCCCCGGCTCAAAAAGCCGACCCTAATGGTCGGCCAGTTTATCCTTCAGTTTCAACAGCTCGTTCTTCATCCGGTCCTTCAGAACATCGATCGCGGTATGCATGTCTTCGGCAGTCTCCTCCACGCGGAGCACGTGTTTCGGCAAGTCCATATTCGCCTCCGCATAAAACACCTCGCCTTTATTATGATGGTTCGTATTCTTCGAAATCTCCACCCGCACGATGACGCCGCCGTCACCGTCCCACCGGGAAAGATATTTTTCCAATGACATCATCTTTTCCTCCGCAAACTGCGCCAGTGACGGCGTCAGATCGAACCCTTTCGCACTTACTTGAATCCGCATAAATAATTTATAATAATCTTGCTTCAGTGATCCC
>JAGWKK010000045.1 GCA_028865335.1 Patescibacteria group bacterium
CAAGCTCGAAGGAGCATTGCCGTACGATCAGTTCCAGTCAGCGATCGATCAGGCGCTTGCGAAATAATTATCATTCATCACCTACCTATATATGACTCACAACGTTACCATTTACAGCACTCCGACCTGTGTCTATTGCAAAATGGCGAAGGAATTCTTCAAGAAGAACGGCGTGAAATATACCGAACATGATGTGGCGGCCGATGAAGCGGCCCGCAACGAGATGGTGGACAAATCGCACCAGCTCGGCGTTCCGGTGATCGATATCGACGGTGAAATCCATGTCGGCTTCAACCGGCAGGACTTGGAGCAGTCGCTCGGTTTGCGGTAGGCATTGTCCGGCGCGGGCCGGAACTCATCGGCTATGTACGACCTTATCATCATCGGCGGCGGTCCTGGCGGCATCTCCGCGGGGATTTACGCTTCACGCAAGAAAATAAAAACGGCGATCATCGCCGAAACTTTCGGCGGCCAGTCGACGGTTTCCGCCGACATCCAGAACTGGGTGGGGACCGAATCCATTTCGGGTCTTGAACTCGCGCAAAAACTGGAAGCGCATCTCCGCGCCCAGCAGGGAATCGATATCGTCGACGGCGAGCGCGTGGCGAAAGTGGAAAAAACAGACGGCGGATTCAAGGTGGAGACGCAGGGCGGCAAGACGCTTGAGACGCGGACGATACTGGTTGCCTCCGGCAGCCGCCACCGCCGGCTCGGCGTTCCGGGAGAGGACAAGTTTGATGGCAAGGGCGTGGTCTGGTGTTCGACCTGCGACGCGCCGCTGTTCGGAGGTAAGACGGTCGCGGTGGTGGGTGCCGGCAATTCCGGCCTGGAAGCGGTGCGCGACGCCATCCCGTATGCATCGAAAGTCTATCTCTTCGTCCGCGGCGACAGCGTCCGTGGCGATCAGCAGACATTCGAGAAGATCAGCAAGGATCCGAAGGTGGAAGTCATGTACGGCGTGCAGGTGCAGGAGATTCTCGGTGATCAGTTCGTCACCGGCGTGAAATATATCGATGCGAAAGCGAATGCCGTCAAAGAACTGAAACTGGACGGCGTATTCGTGGAAATCGGATCCGTTCCGAACGTGGAATTTCTCGGCGACCTCGCGAAGAAGAACGATGTCAACGCGCTTGTCGTCGACTATGCCACGCAGCAGACCTCGCAGCCCGGCATCTGGGCGGCAGGGGACGTGACCGCGCTTCCGTACCGGCAGAACAACATCTCCGCCGGCGACGCGATCAAGGCGGTCCTCAACATCAACGACTACCTCCACAAAAACAAGTAGGCCGGTTATTTTCAGCGGCTTTTCAAACAAAGACAATGGAATCGAATCCTCATCTCCTATTATCCATGCATATGCATGGATAATAGGAGATAACAGAGAGGCTTATTTGATTGTTTTTTAAAATGAAGTGGAGTATAAAAAGGAGATTAAAGAAAATATAGTAATTGTCATAGTACGCTATGTCGTTAAAGATCGGTCGGGTTCAGAAAAAATTCCTTTTGCTGCTATTCCATAAATTTTCGATGGGTATTTATTTCCCATTACGTCGCCGCGCTGAGACGCTTCGGCGGATTGATCGGGAATGGGAGGCTGTGAGGGCTGAAACGCTCCGTCATGCTATCGCGGCACTTTATCGGAATAAGTTGATTCACATGAAGGAGCTTGCGGATGGGCGACTGGAAATTACATTAAGCGATCGCGGGAAGAAAAGGGCTCTGACTTATCAATTAGACGAAATAAGGATTCAAAGTCCCGGATCTTGGGATGGCCGGTGGAGGTTGGTGATGTTTGATATACCAAAAAGTAAGAAAAACATCAGAAATCCATTCAGGTTTCATCTGAAGAAGATGGGATTTTATCAGTATCAGAAAAGTGTTTTTGTGCACCCGTTCCCGTGCAAAGACGAAATAGAATTCCTTATTGAAATGTATGGTATTCGTCCACACGTCAGGCAATTGACGGTCGCTGAACTGGATAACGATCTCCATCTCAAGAAAATATTCGGGGACGCAGGTCTCCAAGTGCGATGATGTAAAAAATATGCCGTAGGATTGGTTATGTTTTCCTTTCTCCTATTATTCGTGCATATGCACGAATAATAGGAGAAGAGGGGTTGACGGGAAGGGTCGGATGGAGTAGGATATTGGCATTATGTTTTGTATGCAAGGCATAAATCAGGTTTCAGAAGTCGCGCGGGAAGGCCTCGGCATTCTTGCGCGCGCATAGTCCCTCCGGGGCTTTTTTCATTTCGGCCCATTCACCGCGCCGGACGTACGCATCCGGCAGCGGGGCGGAAACCGGCTGAAATGGTACAGTAATAACATGACATCACAAACCAAAAAGCTAATAGCAGTCGGCGTGCGGCAGTTCATTATCGCGGTAATGGTCCTGTTCGGGTTTCTGATCGGCCCTTCGCTAGTCCTTGGCGTGCTGCGAGTTGTGAATCCGGAGATGGCGTACGGGCTGTTGCTGATCGGTCCGTATTCCGTCGGGTCATGGGCCGCTTTGCTGATGATGGCCTTGTGGTATCCGCTCGCGCTTGGCGTATGGGTATTCCGCGACGCGTCGCGTTTCTATAATGAAGGCATCCGCACTTCGCCGCTTGCCTGGGCGATCGGATCGTTTCTCCCGACGGCGTTGGTGGTGATTCCGGTCTACTATATAGTACGCGAAGTCGTCTGGGCGCGGCGTATTCATGACAAGATCGTTTTCGATGGTACGCAGTCAGCATGGCTCCGGAAGAAATTCTTCGGTTTTCCGGTGCGCGAACTTACGCTGAGTGCGCTGGCGATCGGCTTTGTCGTCTACGTCGTGGTCGTTGCGCTTGATATCCCCGGCAGAATCAGCAAGCCGGCGACCGACGCCGAGGTGGCGAAGATCCACGCGACGAAACTGACGATGGACGATGTGATGGGAACGAATCTGCCGTCCGATCCTGGCGCCGCAGCTGACACGACTATCGCAGGGGTTGATGCGAATCATAACGGTATCCGCGACGACGTTGAACTTGCGATTTTCAAAGCATATCCGAACTCGGCGAAAATGCGCTTGCCGCTATTGCAGTATGCGCTAGCAATGCAATTGGAAATGACTTTGCCTATATTAAATAAAGATACAGTTACGGCCGCGGTAGAGGATACTGAAAGTAGGGCAAATGTCTGTTTGTGGACGTTGAGCTCTCGGTCAGATCTAACTAAGTTTTTGGCGGATATGAGAAAATACGATAATTTTGTTAAAAATTTACAAATAAATACCCAAGAACGCGATCAGTACCTGACTAATTTCTATGAATATATAGGGAGTTATTCGTCATCAAATGACGGTTGCGATATAGATCCAGCCACGTTGCCAAATTAGAAATCCAAGCAATGAGTGTACGCACTCCATATCAATACAAAAGGTATATTGGCTATTTCCTGATAGTCGGTATTTTTTTGATTCCGAATCTGTCCCTCGCTGATTTTCTTCCCGGGAAGTGCTCGGCTGATGGATATACGATTGCGACAATTAATGGAATTCGTACTAATGAAAGAGGAGCAAGAGAAAACATGGTCGCTTTAAAAGACGCCGCCGGGACATTTTATAATAAACAAAATATTGATTACGAATACCTCCTCAATCCATCGCATATTGACGGGCTCGGGGACCTGACGATGTCGGTGATCCAGAAATATCTGGATAACACCGCGGTGAAGGATTACGACCTGATAGAGATGATCAAGTCGGCAAGCGAGAAGATCATGACTCAGAAACTCCTTCTCGTCCCTCACTCGCAAGGG
The DNA here is from genome assembly GCA_028865335.1 of Patescibacteria group bacterium. Classification (GTDB taxonomy): domain Bacteria; phylum Patescibacteriota; class Minisyncoccia; order UBA6257; family 02-FULL-45-10c; genus REEB48. Next base: position 3,784 of record JAGWKK010000045.1, read on the forward strand.
AATTTTTATGCGAACAGTTTTTATGATGTCGTTGCGGGTCAGCCGGGCGGCATCCCGAAAGAGTCGCTGGGCATCTACGCGGTTGCGACGCCGTCAGCCCGTGTCGCGGGCGGCGGGAAGTGGATCACCTCCGATACCGACAAGGTGATCGCCGATATCGTTCCGGACGCCCCGTTCACTTCCACATTGAAACCGAATGTGCATATCGATCTGCACGAAGGAGATGACTTCTGGGGCCATGATTTTGCGGGCGTCTATCTGAAATACGAAGGATCGCGGATGGTTTCCGACATCAAGGCCTCGCTTAGCTACCTGAAATCCAATACGGATCAGGATTCGCAAAAACCATGTATTGATGCGCCAAGCTTCTCGACAATCCATGTCGCTGAAGGGGCCGCGCTCGGCGCCGCTGATTTTGTGGCAGGTGTCAGCGGCACGGCGATTTCCGGAGCGGCGGCTGGCGTGTATGCGGTAGGCGACACGGTTTCCTCGGTGACTTCGGGAACGTTGGCGATGGCGGTCGGCGCGACACAGTTCGCGGTTGCCACGACGGCTCATGCCGCGGCGGCTGTGTATCATGTAGGCGCTTCGGTCGTACATGCGGCGATCACCTCGATTCAGAGTACGCAGCCGGATCCCGAGCTCGCGCAGGTCATTGATGCGGTTGAGGATGTCCCTGAAAAGACGACTTCCGTTGCGGAGGCGGCTCAGGATGTTGCAATTCCGCCGGTGTCGGAAATGGTTTCATCCGTCGCCTCAACGACGCTTACCATTTCGGATCTGGTGAACGAGCAGAATTTCGCAAGCGATACACAGGATGAAGACATCGCCACAACCTCCGGGATTCTTGCGGTGGCGACAACGTCGGATGCCCAGCTGGCCGAACCGACGCCTGTTCCGCCACCGCCGGTACCGCAGTGTTCTTTCGCGACTTCCGCTTCGTCGACACATCAGGGACTTATCATCAACGAAGTCGCGTGGATGGGCAGCGTGACCAGCGCGAATGATGAATGGATCGAGCTTCATAACATATCCGGCGCGCCGTTGAACATTTCCGGTTGGCAGGTTCTGGATAAGGACGAGCAGATCAGAATCATGTTCGGCAACGATCATGTCATTGAAAATGGCGGCTATCTTCTGTTGGAGCGGACCGATGACGCATCGGTGCCGGGGGTGACCGCAGATGCGATTTATGCCGGCGCGCTTTCCAATACCGACGAGGGCCTGCGGCTTTTCGATAATCACTGCGATCTGATCGATGAAGTGCTGGCGCAGCCGAACTGGCCGGCAGGCGACGGTTCGATGCGGAGAACAATGGAGCGTTCTCCGGATCTGAGCTGGCATACCTATGTCGGCGGCGGCATGAATCGCGAAGGCGTTACGATCTACGGCACTCCCCGGGCCGCGAACAGCGAACCGGGCGTGGCGACGACGGGATCTGTTCCTGCGCAACAGGTCAGCGATCCCGTTCCTGATGCTCAAGCGGCTGATTCGCAGCCGGCGAAGCTTCTGATTTCCGAAGTCCAGACCACGGGCGGGTCGGGAAAGACGCATGACGATTTCATTGAACTCTATAACCCGAACGCGACGCCCGTGAATCTGAACGGCTATCGTCTGGTAAAGCGCACAAAGACGGGAACTTCCGATTCCTCGATCAAGTCGTGGGCGGAAGACGCCTTTATTCCGGCGCAGGGATATTATCTGTGGGCGAACAGTGAGTATGCGGACATCGGCGCGGCACCGGACGCGACGACTACCGCGACATTGGCTGATGATAATGGTATCGCGCTTCGCTATGGGCCGGAAGATACGGGAACGATTATCGACAGTGTGGGATGGGGCGCCGCGGAAAATAGTTTCATCGAAGGAAGCGTCTTTTCCGAAAATCCTGCGGCAGGCGAAAGCGTGGCACGATCTTCAGCAACCGATACCGATGTAAATGCCGATGATTTCATTTTGGCGATTCCGTCGCCGAAGAACAGCGTCGTCAGCGGTGGATTCATATCGCCGGATCCGGTTCTTGCCGTAACTTCTTCACCGGCGGCCGATCATGCGGTCATCAGCGAGGTCTATCCGGACCAGACCGGCGCGAACGATGATTTCATTGAATTGTATAATCCCACCGCGAACTCAATCGATGTTTCCGGATGGTCGGTGCAGATGCTCAGCGGGAATGCCACGACGACAGACAAAATAGAGAAGAAAGATTTTGTCAGCGGCAACATGATCCCTTCCTCGGGATTTTTTCTCGTCGGCGTCGACCGGTATGCGGGCGGTGATATGACGTGGGCGAGCGGGTCGCTGAACAG
>JAGWKK010000046.1 GCA_028865335.1 Patescibacteria group bacterium
ACCCCAGTTTTATTTTCTATAGAAAATAAAACTGGGGTTGTTGGAGGGGAGAATTCGTGACCGGACTTAGTACTGGCGATTCTCGATCTGCGTGATCAGCGTATTTCCTTCGGAAGCGAATGTCGGATCGGCCTGAATCGCATCAGTCAGCACCTGGATGGCGGCAGTCGGATTATTCATAACAAGATACGCACCCGCCAGGCTCTTGCGATAGCTCGTGTTCGTCGGATCCTTTTTCACGAACGCCTGCCAGACACCAACCAGCCGATTATAATCCTTCACGCGGGAATATGCGGCCGCGAGCAGAGAATCAGCTACATTCACCGTTCCATACCCATCCATCAACAGCGCATCAGCCTTATCCTGCTGCTTATTAATGATGTATGCGGCCACAAGATTAATACGCGCCTGTCCATACGCCGGAGCTGCATTGAATGCCGGCTCCAAGACAGCCACCGCCGCCGGATAATCCCCCTTCTGGATATCGGTATCCGCGATTTCAAAAGCGAGCTGCTGTTTCGTCGGCGTCAACGCCTGCGCCTGATTGAATACCGCAAGCGCCCGATCATACATCCCGAGGCGACTATAGAGACCGCCCAAAAACAGATAAGAACGCGGATCAAGATTATTTTCGGCCACACCTTGCAGGTCGGCCTGAAGCGTATAGTTTGCAACACTATTGGTGAAATCCTGTGACAAACCCGAAACCGCCACGCGGAATGTAAATTGCGTCAACTGCTCGCGAACCTCCTGCGCGCCGAGCGGGCCATGCACGAATGCATCCTGATAATCAGCAAATGCGGTCTGGGGGTCATTGGACTGCACCTTCAATGCATCAAGCAAGCTCAGGTTCGCCATAAGCGGCTGCCAGTTTACAAAAAACAATACCACCGCCGCGACGACCGTAAGTCCTACTGCCGATAAGGCCATCACCATTTCGACGCCCTCCCTTCCTGCGCGACGCATATCGGGAACTGCCTGGGCCGATCCGGATACATACCTGGATTCCGCATCAATAAATGCAAGGAAGGTAAAGAAGCCGATATAGGTCGCCAAGTTATCGAACACGAAAAGATTCTGAATGAAGTATGCGACGAATAATGCAGTGATCAGAAGTCCTTCCTCCAAAAGCCCACCGCGTTTTTTGTAATTCTGCCACAGCACATAGAACGCCGCGCCGAACATCGCGAGGTATGAAAGCAGACCGAGTGCGCCCGCGTTGATCAGCCAGTCAAAGATGATGTCGTGCGACCGGTCGAACCACGGCTCCTGATCCCAGAGTGACGGATTGTAATATTTCGCAAAGACAACGGCGTAATTCTCCGGACCCCAGCCCAGCAGCGGATGCTCCTGAAAACCTTTCCAGCTCATGGACCAGATGGTAAACCGCGCAACAATGGTGCGGTCGGTAAACGAGTAATTGGTCAGGCGATTCAGGGTGTCGTTGTTTTTGATCACCGATGTCCCGCGCGCGAGCCACAAGCCCAGCGGAATCAGAACAAGCGCGACGAGCACCCACGCCATGCCCCTCAGCCATTTCCGCTCCGTTCCGCTTGCCGATCCGCGCTTCGCCCAAAGATAGAGAACCACCGCCAGAATCACGCCCGCCAAGAGACCGACAACCGGACCGCGGCTTGCCGTGAAATAAATGGAAAGTAGCGTCCATGCCGCCATCGCGAGATAGCTGTAGCCCAAAAGGGATTTCTTGTTCTCAAGCCGGATCCACAGCAATGCCGCCATTGCGAGCACGAACAGAAGGTACGCGGCGAGATAGACCGGATTCCCGATCGTTCCGTCAGTACGGAATCCGCCCTGCGGAGACGGAAGGAAGCCGAGTGCCTGGAACAGCACGAACGTATTCTCATACACACCCGAAAGCAAAAAGAGATTGAACAGGATATTCCAATCCCGCTTCTTGAAGACCGAGGCCGCGACGATGAAATAGGCGAAGAGATGGATATACGTCACCAGCCCCTCCATGCGCTCGAAGTTTGACCAGAAACTGCGGACCGGATTCACGCTGAAGATCGTCGCCAGCGTGACTACGCCGAGCCAGAGCGCGATCGCAATCCAGACCGCATTCATCTTCGGCCGATATTCCTTGTAGCAGATCGCAAGCCATGCCCAACCGAAGAAACCGATCTCAACTACCGTCCGGAACACGAACGCCTTCCCGGTGATGTACGGGAAAAAGAGATTCTGCGCGATCAGCAGCGGAACGAACGGAATCACGAAGAAACCGAACTTGATTGCCGACGCAACGCCTTGCTTTATATTCATATGATATGTAATAAATTCCGACTTCCTTAAATATAAGTATACTCAATACTACCCCAAATAGGAGAGATAAGGAAATGATCGTTATTGCTTCAAATGAGACATCTTGTAGAAATAAGAGCCCTTATTCTTGATCAGCTCCGCCGGATTTCCCTGTTCAACAATCTTCCCCGCCTCCAAAACAAATAGGTTGTCCGCATCCATGACCGTCGAAAGCCGGTGCGCAATGATGACGATTGTCATCGTTCCCCGCAGCCGGCCGATTGCACGCTGAATCTGCAGTTCGGACTCATTATCAAGCGCGCTGGTCGCCTCATCCAAAATCAGGATAGATGGATTTCGCGCAAGAACTCTGGCCAGAACGATGCGCTGGCGTTGTCCCCCGGACAACATAACCCCCCGATCCCCCACCACCGTATTAAAACCATCGGGTAATTTATCGATGAATTCCAGCGCGTTCGCCAGCTTCGCCCCCCTCATCATATCTTCCTTCGTGACTCCGTCACTGTAAAAGCGGATGTTGTTTTCTATCGTATCGTTCACCAGAAATACGTCCTGTGAAACGTACCCGATATTCTCACGCCACTGCCGGGTGTCAATCTCATCTATCCGGATCCCGTCGAGCAGAATATTTCCCTGCTGAGGCTTCAGAAATTTCAAAAGCAGATCCGCGATGGACGACTTTCCGGCACCGGAAGGGCCGATCAGCCCGACCACCTCGCCCCTTCGGATTCCCAGCGAAACGTCCGATAGTATGGGCGTTTTTTCATCGTATGAGAAGCTCACGCCTTCAAGCCGGAGGTCGTGATTGAATGTAAATGGAGCCTCTCCGCTTTCTTCCTCCTGATTTTCCTCAAGAGCCGCCTTCAGTACAAGCGTATTTTTAATAAACGGAATCTGTTCATTGACCGAATGAAATGCGCCTTGAGTCCCGTCCATGTTCGTAAAGATATTCTGAATGAAATATACAGTCACGATAAATGTCGGGAGGTTGAAATCCTGCTGCTTGGAATAGAAGAAAAACAGGGCGGATATGAAAACCAAAGCCATCGGTTGCATGAAGTTGGAAAGTATCGAGCGGAACACCACTATCTTCATCTGAAGCGATCTCATGATGTCGTACAGCTGCTCCCCTTTTTGCACGACCGCATCTTCGACGGTCAGTGACTTGACGTATTTCGCTCCGGAAATATTTTCAATGAGATATCCGGAAATCGATTTTTCCGTAGCCGCCATCTTTGCAAAGATAGCCCGATTCTTCTTGATAAACGGAAATATGAAAATGACTGCGATGCCGCCTACCAGCAACGTCAACAGAGTGATTCCGAACGAAATATTCAACGCGAAAAACAGATAGACCAGAAGACTCGTTACCGAAATGATGAACCGACTCAAAAAGACCATGGTATCTGACGTTGTCTGCATGTCCTTGAGTATGGTTGTCTGAAGATATCCCAGCCGCTGTTTCAGAAGAAACGTCCATCGGGAGCCGAACACGAGACCGAGCAATTTTTTCACCGATCGATTCCGGTAATCGATCATCGTGGAGTAGGAAACATATGAAAAAACAACGTATACCAGCGCGCGGAGAAGGAACAGGCCGATGGCCAAGCTCAGAAGAAAGATAAGGTTGTGCTGAAACGGCAGATAGCTGATATACTTCGCGATTGTGCGGGAAACAAAGTCATCGGCTCCGCCGCTGCTTTTTGTAAAATAGGAGAATACCGGTATCAATACGTTGATACCCAAAGAATCAAGAAGTCCGCCGAAAAATCCCAATACCGCAAGCCAAAAAAGCTTCACGCGGAAGCCGCGGAAGGATTCATTCAGGACGCTTAAAACCTCTGATAAACCCAAGATTCTCCTGATCAATTTTTTCATAAGATTACCCGATCATACTCCAGTCAAGTGGCGTTGCCGCCGCGATATCCCGAGTCGCCCTTTTACCCATCACCTCGTCATAAAACTTTGTCTCCAACCCGAACGCGGGTCTGACGTCGCGGACATTCTCTTGCGTGAAGCGGTCCCCTTTTTTCATTTCCTTTCCGACGAACAAAGAACGGCGCCATCTTTTATTATACTCCTCCGCCGCGTTATTCGGTCCGTAATGCGCTTTCCCCAGCGCCGCCTCCGGCACATGCTCCCTGCGGGAGCCATTTTCCAAAGCCCGTATCCGGGCGACCATTTCCTTGAACTCCTGCGGCTCCACCGAAAATTTCGCATCGGGTCCGCCGGACTCCCTGTTGAGAATCATATGCTTTTCTATGATGAAAGCGCCCGAAGCCGCAGCCATGACCGGAATCTCAATCCCGGCATTATTATCGGAAAAACCACCGACCACATTGAAGCGACCACTGATATCCCGAATAGTTCTCAAATTAATATCCTCCAGCCTCGGCTGATCCGAATATCCGGTCACGCAATGTAACGCGGCGATATCCTTCGCGCCGTTATCGCGCAACGCCTTCAACGCAAATGACGCGTCATCTTCCGAAGCATGTCCCAGCGATATGATCACCGGTTTGCCTGTTTGTGCAACCCTGCGCAAAAGCACGAAATCAGTCGCTTCATACGATGCGATCTTATAACACGGCACATGCATCTTTTCCAGGAAATCCACCGCAGATTCATCAAAAGGAGTCGAAAACAGGATGATGCTGAGTCCGTCGGCCAGCTTCTTCAGTTCTGGCTGCCACTCCCATGGCGTATATGCCTCCTGATAGAGCTGATAAAGCGTCTTCCCCTTCCAAAGATCGGGGCTTTCTTCGCCTCCGACGCGGAACCATTCCCGGTCTGAATTGAGCGTGATCGTGTCCGGCGTATATGTCTGCAATTTCACCGCGTCGGCGCCTGATGCCGCGGCGGCCCTGACGAGATCCGCTGCTTCATTGAATTTCTGATGGTGGTTCCCGGAAATCTCGGCAACCACAAAACACGGGGCCCCCGCCCCGATCTTTCTGTCACCGATAGTAAACTGCGGCTCCATATATATAGATGAAACCCGGCAGAAACCCCTAAAGTAACGAAGCGCCTCCCTGTGAAGTCGCGCTGTTAAACTCGCCCGCAAGACTATTTCCTGTGCCTGAGATAATAATTCGCATCATCCTCCTTGTAGATTTCAAAATTATTCTTCTGGAATATCTTCAAAGACGGCGCATTGTCTTTCTGAATCTCGGCAAGAATATCGCCCGGGACTCCGTTCATGCCTTCCAAGCCATCCCGTAGGAGCAGATTTCCAAGTCCCTTCCCCTGATAACGCGAATCGAGGGCGATTGAAACCGCATAATCATGCCCGCTCTTATCAAACCGGCAGTATCCTATCGCTCTCCCGTCCTTGTCGTCGCGCAAAACAAAGCAGCGGTTTCCGCTCTCCGAAAAATACTTATCATTGAACCACGGAAGGTGCTTCTCGAGCGGTATGACCTCTTGGCTGTTCGATCGCCGGCGCGCCTCCGGGTCATTCCGTATCTCCCAGATTCTCTCTGCGTCCGCGGGGGCAGCGTCCCCGAAATCATACCCGGGATTATTTTCATTTTTTAATCGTTCATTACGCATATCTCATTTTAACAAATAAGACCCGAAATTAGTCCGCAACCGGCTCATCGCCGGCACCCTCAGGATAATATCTGTCGTATTTCTCGGCCAGTTCCTTTTGGCGAACCTTCCGGTATTCCTCGTCATAGAACTTTTCGCCGCGGAATAACGGAAGTACCGCCCCTCCGAAGCCTGACTTAAAAAAGGAAATGTTCAGTTCTTTGGGCGAATACACCT
>JAGWKK010000006.1 GCA_028865335.1 Patescibacteria group bacterium
GTCTTCTCATTGATCTTTTCCTCAAGACCGCCCTGCTCGCCGTGAAGCTTTTCCGCCATCACATTGAATGCGCGGCCGAGATCCGACAATTCATCGCGCCCGTCTTCCGGTACGCGCGCGCTCCAATCGCCCTCCGCGATCTTTTTCGCATCGGCGGCAAACAAGCCGAGGCGCCCGATCACCAGGCGGTAGAACACGATATAGAACAGCGCGGACGCGAGCGCGAAGTATATGAGCATCAGCAGCGAAACGTTCCGCGCGGTCGCCTGCGCCGGGCCGTAGACCGAATCGGCCGTCGCTTCAATGATTAAAATCCAACCGTTCCCTTTGAAATCCCGGTACCCTTGCTCGCGGGCGAATGATACGATCGCATCAAAACTGTCGTGCAGATCACGGCCGACTACCGTGCCGGACGCACCGGCACTTCCCTGAATCGACTGGAATGTGGGATTGCCGCTGTAATCCTCAGTCAGAATATCTTCCGGAGCCGCATGGTCGTTATTCCCGACCTCAAGCCCTTTCGCGGAGACCAAGTGCACCAACGGCGCGTTGACGTTATCCAAAATATGCGTAAATGCCGTAAGCGGAATATAGATGCCCACCGTACCCGCGACGCCGCCCCGCGCATCCGTCACCGGAGCGAAGAATTCAACGCCGGGACCGCCGAAACGCCGGAACTGCTCCGCGTCGGTATATCCGACCTTCCCCTGCAACGCCCGGCGCACGGCATCGGCCGTTTCCGGATCTCCGCTTACCGAATATCCGGCCGGGGAATTCGTCGTCACCCGGACGGACCCCTGCGCATCCACCAATTCAATCCCGCCGACGCGGGCGTCCGCTTCCTGCAATGCCTTCATCGCATCCAGCGCGGCTGCTTCCTGTGCCGCGGAGCGACCCGTCAGCGCCGAAGCAAAAACAGTCAGCGACGCGGTCCGCTGCGTCTCGGCGAGACGCTCATAGAAAAACTGGTCGATGGACTGCAGAGTCGTTCTCCCTTCCGCCTGTTCCTGCTGCGAAGCGCTCCGCGTCAGCAACAATTCAACGGATCCGTAATACGACCCCAATCCGACGAGAACAACCATGATCAACAATGTGCCGACCAGTAACGTGATTTTCCAGGAGAGCTTCATAGGTGCAATACTGTCATTATACCAAAAAACGGCCCGTCGCCGTTTCGGAGGGGCCGGCGCTCCGCGTCGCTATTTGTCGCTCCGATTGAGAATGCCGGTCACCAGCTGCACCAACTCTTCGATGCGATAGTTGCTTTTGACGAAATAATCGGTGACGCCGAATTTTTCCGCGAGCTCCACCTTCTTGTTGCTGCCCGAAACCGATACGACCGCCACGCGGATATCCTTCGTCCGCGGATTTTTCCGCAGGTGCTCCAAAAATTCGAATCCGTTCATGCCCGGCAGATAGACATCGAGCCAGATCAGATCGGGAATCTCTTCCGCAAGAAGCCCGAATGCGTCTTCCGCATTTTCCGCGAAGAGCACGCGGTATCCGGCCGCTTTCAGTTTCAAGAGTATGATGCGGCTCAGCGATTTGTCGTCTTCAATGACCAGAATGGTCTTGGGTGATGTGGTAGACATATATACCGACCGTACGAAACGAATATATTCTGAGTATACACGCTCGAACGATGCGCGCAACCCCGATATTTACGAAAGCCCGCCGGCTCCACTGAGCGTCCTCTGGATCCGATCCATCAGCGTATTCATGGAGAAATTCGTTTTCACGAAATAATCCTGAGCTCCGGCTGCAAGACCCCGGCGAACCTCATCCTCACGCGCGAGATTGGAAAGAATCACGACGGGAACATCTTTTGTTTCAGGATTTTCCTTCAATCTGCGCAGCACCTCGAAACCGCTGAGCTTCGGAAGTATCAGGTCCAGAATGATCAGGTCCGGCTTCTCCTCCTGCGCGCGCTTGAGACCCTCAATGCCATCCACCGCGATATCCAATGAGGCGAGCTTCGCCCGATCGAATGCCAGGCGCAGCGGGCGGGCAAGGTATGGTTCGTCCTCAATAAGCAATATTTTCTTCCGTAATGCCATATGATTTATTTCTCTTTGCCGTATACGGGAAGCATAACATAGAACCGGGCGCCCTTCCCCCGCCCCGCCGATTCGAAATGCGCCGATCCTCCGTGCGCCTGCGCGAACGCCTGCACGATGAACAAGCCCAGCCCGAATCCGTTCGGAGACGCTTTCTTCGCCTCCTCTCCGCGGAAAAACTTTTCAAACATGTGCGGTTGCTCCTCCGGGGCGACGCCGATGCCGTTGTCAGTAATGGAAATTTCGATCAATCTGCGGTCGCCGTCGCTCTTCGGCCGCACCGCCGCTTCAACCGTTCCCCCTTCCGCGGGCGCATACATGATGCTGTTCCGAAGAAGGATTTCAAAAATCTTCCGCATCTTGCCCGGATCGGCGACGATCGTTGTCGCGTCCGGACTGAGAGAGACGGCAATATTCAATTTCTTCGCCTTGATCAGACTGTCGTTATCGGTAAGCACCTCGTCGATCATTTCCCTGACGCTGCACTGCTCGAACTTCAGCTGGATCTGCCGGTCTTCGATATCCAACGCGGTCAGCATGTCGTCCAGCTGATAGATCATGAACAATGAATTGCGGTAGGTGTCCTCCAGAAATTCCTCCTCGGAATTCTTGTCCACCGATCCGCCCAGCAGCAGCTCGGTCGTCCACCGGATCGCCGAAAGCGGAGTCCGCAACTGGTGCGATACCACTGAAATGAAATTCGATTTCGCCTCGTCCAGTTTTTTCAGGTCGTTATACAGACGCGCATTGTTGATCAGCACCCCCAGCTCGCCGGCCAGGTGGTCAAGCAATTGCAGGTCCTGATGGGTATAGAAATCATTCGATTTCTTCGGACCGATGAACGAAATGGCGATCAGCTTGCCGGCAAGCGCGATCGGGATCGCCAGCGTGAAATCATACCGGACCAGCGTTTCATAGGCACCCGGCAGAAGCGCGATCCGTTCGGCCTGCTTTTCAACCACTGCGCCCTCTCCCAATTCCTCGGTAATTTCATCGCGATTGATCACCATCGCCTGATTGACGGTCAGGAACTCAACCAACGGATTATCAACCGCCAATTCAAAACCTCCCTCGCCCGAAGCAGTTCCCGCCGTCACCAGAAATGTTCCGCGCGGCGTCAGCACTGCAGTCACCGACCGATCGACTTTGAAATATCGGCGCACCAGACCGTTGAAATTCTCCAGAATCTTTTCAAGATCAAGGCCGAGCCGATGAGTCGAATGCGTGACCTCATCCAACACGTCATCGATCCGATAATGCTGACTGAAGAAGATCTTGTCGGTATTTTTCTCCACGAACCGCTTCAGAGGTTCGAAGGTGAGGACCACCAGGAAGGATGTCAGCAAAAGTGACGCGGTTCCGCCGATGAATTGATCAAGCAGGCTCACGCCGCCGACATAGATGAAGCCGATGACCGCGAACACGATCGCGAAAATCGTACCCATGCGCACCACCACCCATACTTCCAATAAGTGATGTTTTACGATGGCGTAGGAGGTGAGGGTTCCGAAAATGAACATCGCCAAGGACGGCCCGAAGACGCTCAGCCAATCGATGCCGTAGAGCGGAAAGATGATATTGGTCGCGATACCCAGCGCCACGAATGAAACGGCTGCGACGACGACGTAAAATATCTGCGCTTTCTCATGATAGGTCTTCGCTCTGCGGGATGCCCGTATCAGCCGGTAGGTTCCGAATCCGAAATACAGAAGCAGACAGATCAGAAGCACCAGATACAGGAATCCGGGATCGAAACCCGTCCCGTAGGACTCCAATGTCACGCTCGCCACATTGTAATCCGTCGGAAAAAGGGCGACGCCGATCACGGGAACAAGAAACAATGCGAAGACTTTCCACCGCGTCAGTTCATGCGTCTCTTTGGGGAAAAAATACGTGAAATACACGAACAGGGCGCAGAAAATGAACGGCCCCACGATCGCCGCGCGCGCGAACCACAGCGCCCAGAAAATGGAGCCTTGAAATCCGGTAATATCAGAAAGCGAAGAACAGATAATCCATGACGCAAAAAAGAAAATCGTCACGCCAAATATCCTGTTGATCTTCCGCTCGGGATTCTGGCGCATCACAAAAAGACTCAACACGAGCACGAAGAGCGACATCGTGAGATCGATCGCGGTGACGATGAGCGGCGGAACAATAGGCATATGCGATGGTATATCTCAGTATAACAAATAAAAAAGCCACGTTCTTTCGTGGCTTGAATCAGATGTCGTGGTATTTCGTCCCGCGCAGGATGAAATGCTCCTCCCAGTCTTTCGCCCGGAACCAGCTCTTCACGTATTCGCCGACTTTTTCCCTGTCGAACTCCCTGCAGCTGTAGATATCGATCGTGATGAAATTCTTGACGGTCAGCGTGTGGATCTGAATTCCCGACTCCACGAGCGGCACCCACGAGGAGAGTCCCCGCTTGTCGGGATACGTTTCGTGATCGGTGCGGACCACGGTCGGTTCCGACTGCTTGTGCATCCGCAGGAATTGAACCAGCTTGTTCAGAAACTCGTAGTTATCGTTCATATCATCGCACAGCGCCTGGTCGCACCCGTACAGGTCGAGCAGCAGCGAGTAGCCGAACGGCCTTCCGGTCAGGCATCCGTCGCACGTCATGCAGCATCCGGTGCCGATTTCCCTCCGTATCGGGACCGCCGTGCCGCCTTCCTCAGAAGGCACGGCCGTTTTGCGCTTCAGCCGGAATCCGAGCATGCAGGCCGCGATGCCGGCCAGAAAACCGATCAGTCCGTTCATGCCACCATCCTTTTGACGAAGGTCTGATCTTATTATAAGTTCAAAGGAGATCCTCGGCAATCGGAAATGTGGATGAAAAACACCGAGATAGTCATGACCCTGCGCATCGCCGACAGCGCCCTGCAGGAACAGCTCTGGAAAATCTACGAGCAGTCGTTCGCCGGGAAGGAAGTCGAGTGCGCGCAAAATCAGAAATGCTACGATCGGGACGGATTTCTGGCGGCACTCACCGATCGGGATTATGTGAAATACTACCTCGTCTCCGACGGACTTGTCGCCGCGTACATGCTCTCGACGAACAACCTCGCGAAGGCGAGCGTCACGTACATGAACCCTGAACGGTACGCCGGACTCTTCCCTGATTTCGCACCGGATCGGATCTATTACTGCACTTCTCTCGCCGTCGCTCCCGGCATGCGCTCCCAGCGCCATTTCTACAATCTGATGAGCTGTTATCTTGAAAACGTCCTGGTCATGCGCAAGGGCATGCACGCGTTCGATTTCTCCCACGAGACCATTCCGAATCTTCCCGCCGTCCTGATTAAAATCGGCAAGCGGCTCGCCGACGAAGGCAAGCTCCGCGCGCCGTTCATCTATGCGAAAGTCGGCGCTCAGGAGTTCGGCGCCCTCATTCCGCCAAAAACCACCGAGTGATCGGTGGATTTTTATACGCGTCGCAGATATGCCCTACTCCGGAATCCTCAGGTGAACCTCGTCGTTGATCGTCACGACGATATTTTTCTGGCAATGCGGGCAGCGCATGATGAAAGACACCTCGCCGGTGGCGGCGTCGATGGTGAAATTCTTGAACAGCACGCCGCGGCAGTGCGGGCAGTTCGCGATCTTGCTCAATCCCCGTTTGCTGATGAATTTGTGGTCGTCAGTATGTTCCATAGTTAGATTTCAAACCATCCGCGGATAATATTCTTCTTGATCAATTCTATCATTTTCTCCTCGCCCATGTAACTCGCGAAAATCTTGTTCCACAGCGCCTCCTGGTGATGGTACAGGTATTTTACCATTTCCCGCTCCTTCACCAAAGACATGACCGTATCCACGATGTTGAAGCTGACCAGAATCTCATGCCCCACTTCGTCCTTGAAATAATCGCCCACCCACCCGAGATCTTTCCAGAAGTGAAGTCCGTCATGCACGTTCGGCATCGCTTCGGGGATATCCACGATACCCGCTTCGGCGCGCTGCCAGTGAAGCGCTTCAGGATTCACATGCGGCTCGAACAGGCGCCAGTCGTTCTCGTCATCCTTGGCGAGATACCGCTGCACGATCAGAAAATTGGTGCGGCGGGTCTCTTCCAGCATCTGCGGCAGCCGGCGATCCAACACGTCGCCCCGCAACAACGAAACAAGATTGTTCGCAAAAACCCTTTCATCCGCCGAAAATTGTTTAAAGAGCGAGCTATAGAAATAGATCTCATTGAAGTAGTGGCACAGCAATGCGACCAGGCGGAGCGTCTCCCCGGAAAATCCCAGGCTGACCGGAATCACGAAAATGACTCCCAATTCTTTCAGATGGCTGACATTGTGATATTTCTTTTTGGTGAACTTCGCCGCGGCACCCACCCATTTCGTGCCGAGCACGCGCGCGGTCACTTCGCGCTCTTCAAAATCCGCCGGAGTCAGTTTCTCATACTGCTTGAAAAAGATCTGGTTGAGCCAATTCGGGTCTTCCAGAAACCGCAGGGCGCTGTACACCTCGAGAAGATCCTCTTTCGCGAGCAGGTCGTCAACAGTCGAGTATCCCAACGCCGCCATCACAAGTTTCGGCGGTTCATTATGGAGAAACCGGCGCGCAACATCCAATTTCAGGAAGAATCCGGTCCGGTGGTCGGAAACGCTTTTCGCGAGATTGATCACGCGCTGCGCCTCGCTCGGAACCGTCAGCTTCGGCTTCCCTAAGGCGTCGTAGATCTTCACATCATCCGCCTCCACCTTGCTGATCAGCGCATCATAGACATCGTACGCGCTCACATTGCGTCCGAGACCCAGAAAATCAAGCCGGTCGCGCACGATCGCGTCATTCTCATCGATGATCTGCTCCATCACGCCTGATTTCCCGCTGACCTTTTCCAACCCGTGACACGTCGCTTCCAGAATATGCCGGTCAGTGCGGAGAACGCTGGCTAATTTGAGACATTTCTCTTCCATGGTTTTTTATGATTATAAACGAGTCACCGATATCGGCAAGTTCTTCCACCGGCGGTTCATGAACGCCGATCGCGAGAGGGTCCCCTCGCTCGCACCGACCCGTTCCACCACCGACGTCGCATTTGCGGTCGCAAGCCGGATGGCGTACTTGATATCCTCAGAACCAAACTCATGACCCATGACTGGTGACTGGTGACTCTTTTTCATCAGTCCGGCAACGAAGCCGCTGCCGAATGCATCCCCCGCACCCGTACGGTCGGCGATTCTCTTCTCCGTGAACGTTCCCGCGCGATACCGATGCGTCCCGTCGGAAACCACAACCCCGTTCGGACCGTCGGTCACCGCCACAATACCCGGCACCAGCTTGTCCAATTTCGCGAACACCTCTTTCTCGCGCCGGAACGGAATCTTCACCAGGTCCGCAGCCTCGCCGGTATTCACCACCAGAAATGAAACATCTTTGAGTACGGAAAGGATGTCGGCGCGGCGATGGCGGATGTGATATCCGCTCGGATTGAATGCGACGCGGATATTGTTCTTTTTCGCAAAACGCATCAGCGGTTTCAGCAGCACATCCGATTTCCCTGCGAGCGACAGATACCACCACGCGCTCTTCAATTTGTTCCAGGGAATATCTTTCGCGCTGAGCGTGTCCGATGCGCCATGGTATCCGAGAATCGTGCGCTCGCCGTTTTCCAGCAACAGAACCGAAGACGCCGTGCCCCGGTCATGCGTCAGTGCCAGCAATGACGTGACACCTTCCGATTCCAACCGCTCGCGGATCGCGCGACCCGGAAGGTCGACGCCCACTTTTCCGAAACATGCCGTGCGGAATCCCTGGCGCGCGAACGTCACGCTCGCGTTCGCCGAATTGCCGCCCATCGTCGCATAGGTGTCGTCCACTTCCAGCTTTTCTCCGAACGGCAACACCAGCGCTTTCCCGGAGGGCGCCTTCGGCCAGCGCTCCAACGGATAGTGCGCCTTCAAAAAGGTATCATGCGTCACCGATCCGATCGTGATGATGTCGTACCGCATACGGTTTATTTCTTCCGCTTCAAAACCCGCTTCACCGCTTCCTTTATATCCGGCACATCCATGCCATATTTTGAAATGAGTTCTTTCGGTTCGCCCGATTCGCCGAACACGCCCTGCATGCCGATGAATTCGATCGGCGTCGGCATCGTGCGCGCGAGAAATTCGGCGACCGCGCCGCCGAGCCCGCCTGACACCTGATGCTCCTCAACCGTCACCACCGCGCCGCAGGTTTCCGCGGCGGCAAGGATTGTGTCTTCGTCCAACGGCTTGATCGTATGGTTGTTGAGCACCATCGTGCCGATACCTTCTTCTTCCAGTTCTTTTGCCGCGCGCAATGCGTAGTGCACCAGCGATCCGCAGCCGATGATCGCAACCTGCGGTTTTTTCGATTTCCCCTGCCCGCCATTCGATTCCCAGAACACTTCCGCCTTACCCACCCGGAACGGGGTCGCTTCGGTCGTGAATTCGGGCATCGCGGCTCGGCCGAACCGCAGATAGACCGGGCCCCACATTTTTGCGGACGCCATGGTCGCTTTTTTCGCTTCGGTCGCATCACACGGGACGATGACTTTCATGTTCGCCATCACCCGCATCGTCGCGACATCCTCGATCGCCTGATGCGTCGCGCCGTCGGGGCCTACGGACACGCCGGCATGCGCGCCGGCCACTTTCACATTGGAATCATTATAGGAAATCGTCGTCCGGATCTGCTCCCAGTTCCGTCCCGGCGAAAATGTCGCATACGATGAAATGAACGGGATCTTGCCGCTCACGCCCAGGCCGGATGCGATCGTCGCCAGATTCTGCTCCGCCACGCCCACCTCGAAAAACCGGTCCGGAAACCTTTTCGCGAACGCCTCCGACCGGGTCGATTCGGTCAGATCGGCGCACAGCACCACGACATTCGGATCCGCTTCTCCCGCGGCAACCAATCCTTCGCCGTATCCGTCGCGGGTCGGCCGCTCGGCAAGATCGGCATCAAAGAGTTTCGGGTTGAGTTTTGCGTTTTTATTAAGCATGAGCAATGAATCGACGTCCGGAACTTTCGACCCGGTTCCAGCGATACGCTGAAGCCGGGAGAGAAAATTATAGACTGCTATAGCCTATCGAGCTCGATATCGAATCTATTTTGGATAAGAATCGTTCAGCGCGATACGAACCAATTTCAGACAGAACCAGGCGGGAGGAGGAAATCGGTCCATCTGCGGACCCTTTCCGACGACCAACGCAGTTATGTTTGAAATTGGTTGTATCCCGAAGGGTTGCTGCTTGAATATAAAATTTCTTTGTTATGCCTCCTTGCGGTGGCGTTGAGCCACGAGCTCGTCGGCATGCCTAGAAATTTTAAATTCATTCTAGCAACGCGCTTGAAGATTTTTATCAAAATAGATTCCAGCTATTACATCTCCTTTTTCTCTTCGGACATTTCGCATGAACCGCCGTGGCAGTGCTTGCCCCAGCCGCCCATTGCCAAAACACCCATGACCAGTGCGTTCCAATACCACGCAAGCGGTTCAAGACCGAAAACGAGGTTCTGGCGATACACCGATACCCACGCAAGGACAAGCGATAATGCGGCTGCGGCCCAAAGAACTTTCTTCAAGACCGGCATCCAGCAGCATGCCCAGTGCCATTTAGAATGCATCATAGTAGTTATGCCATGCTTCCATTGATTAATAGGTCGACCCTTTAATATCTATCCAGTATAGCAAATTCACCGAAAAACCGAAATTACCAATATCTAATTACTAATTCCTAATGAGCTACTCACGAACTCGTGTATTGGAAATTGGATATTAGAAATTAGGAATTGCATCGCTTTACTCGTGCTCGGACTTGATCCGGCCTTCCAGCGTCCGCAACTCATGCAGCGCCCGCTTCGCCTCCTCGGGCTTCGGCGGCTTCCCGTGCCAGGTGAAGTCATTCTCCATGAAGCTGACCCCTTTGCCGGGAATCGTGTGGGCGATGATCATCGTCGGCTTCTCATAGATCGCCTTCGCTTCGTTCACGGCGGCGACAAATTCCGCGATATCGTTGCCGTTCACTTCCAAGACGTGCCAGTTGAACGCCTCGTATTTCGCGCGGATCGATTCCAGCGGCATGACATTCTCCGTGAAACCGTCGATCTGGATGTTGTTCCGATCCATGATCGCCGTGAGGTTGTTCAGCTTCGATCCCTGCTTCCCCGCGAACATGACCGCTTCCCACGTGTTCCCCTCATCGTGCTCGCCGTCGGATGTCAGGCAATACACGCGGTTCTTCTTATTGTCCAAACGGAGCGCCAGCGCGATGCCGATCGCTTCCGAAAGTCCCGAGCCGAGCGGGCCGGAGGTCGTTTCCAATCCCGGCAGTGCCGTGCGGTGCGGATGTCCCTGCAGGCGCGTCCCCAGTTTGCGCAGCGTCATCAGTTCTTCCACCGGAAAATATCCCGCGTTCGCGAGCGTCGCATACAGCACCGGGCAGATGTGGCCGTTGGAAAGCACCACGCGGTCGCGCTCCGGCCAGTTCGGATTTTTCGGATCATGATTCAGAATGTGGAAATAAAGCGCGGTGAAGATATCCGCCATCCCGAGCGGTCCCGCCGAGTGGCCGGACTTCGCCTCCACCAGCATGGCAATAATATCCTGGCGGATCTTATTCGCCATTTCCTCCAGAAATTGTTCCTTCTTTTCGTGCAGTTCCATAAATTATGCCCGTGTCAGTTGCTGATATGCTTTCTGCGGATCATTACTTCCCCAAATCGCCGATGCGGCGACGAGAATCGTCGCGCCTTCCTTCCGGATATCGGCGGCATTGGAAAGATTCACCCCGCCGTCTACTTCAATGGTACCACCCGGCGCATGCTCCCGCAAAACCGCAATTTTCGCGAGCTGATCCTCGTGGAATTGCTGGCCCGAAACGCCCGGCGTCACCGCAAGCACCAGAAAACCGTCCACAAAATCCCGCTGGAGTACCATGGTACGTGCCGACGTCTCCGGATTCGCCGCGAGGAAGAATTCCGCACCCATCAGCATGCACTTCTCTTTCATCGCCGGAATATCCTTCGCCGCCTCGATATGCACGATGATCCGCTTCGCCCCCGCATCAATCCAGTCATCCAGCACGTCGTCGGGATTCTCCACCATCAGGTGGACTTCGAGATTAGCTGATAGCATATGGCGAATAGCTGATAGCTCTTTCGGGTTGTTCCACAGCGTATTCTTGGTAAATTTCCCGTCAGCGACATCGATATGCACCCATTCCGCGCCGAACTCCCGCGCCGCGCGCATTTTCTTTTCAATCTCGCTGAAAACGGTCTCGTTGATTGCCGGAATGACTTGTCCCATATCTTTCAGTATACCACCCCTCCGTCCGTATGCGGGAAAAAGAAAAAGCGGCTCATGGCCGCTTTGAGAAAACTTTATGCGCGAATTGCAGATGCGCTCTGCCGAGTGAATCGAATATATAGGAAGTCGCCGAGCAATTCGGCGGATGGTTCTTGCCGCGCAACTCGTCATTCATCCGGTCGTGGCTCCATCCTTCAAGCAGGTACCGCAGACACTGGATCGATCGCCCGTGAGACACGACGACGACCGAGATGTCCCGCGACTCATCCCCGAGGACCTGGAGTTCCTCCAGGAACCGGAATAGGCGTCCTTCGCACATCGAAGCCAGACTCTCGCCCCCGACCGGGACCACGGTGAACGGATCACGTCTCCGCCACATCTCCCGGTTCCACGGGAACGCAGCGGCGACTTCCGCCCCGGTCATGAATCCCATGTAGCCCGAATCGCGCTCGCGCACGAGGTTGTTCTCGGACAGCGGAATGACGGCCCGGACATCCTTCGGATACGCTCCCAGCAGCTCCTGCGCCGTCTGCAGCGTCCGGGTGAAACCGGAATGCATCACCTGCGCCGGAAACGGAATCAGCTTCCGCAATCCCCGTCCCGCCGCGCGCGCCTGACGGCGCCCGAGATCGGTCAACGGACACTGACGGTCATTGAAGACATCCACCCGTTTGCGATGGTCATCGTCCTTGAAGCAGAAGCTCGGCCGCTGCCTGTTCAACACGGACTCTCCGTGACGGACCAGTACCAGCGACTTCAGACTCAGTATGCGAGGAGTTCTCATCGGCTTTTCTCCTTTTTCCGTACTGTACCTAAAATAAAACTTTCCGCGATAAAAGTCAATTTCAAAAAATCACCGATCCTAGAGGGATCGGCGATTTTCGATATCATCCACCTTCAGCAACCGGCGCTTATGGCGCTCTTCACCGGCGAACGGAGTGTCCAGCCAGACCGAGACGAACTGTTTCGCGTGTTCCTCGTCGGTGTAGTCGGCCGCAAGCGACAGCACATTCGTATTGTCGTCGTTGCGCGATGAGGCGACCTGATCGGGATTCAAAGCAAGCACCGAACGCACATGCGGGAATTTGTTCGCGACCATATCCATGCCGACGCCGGAACCGCAAATCAGAATCGCGCGCGAGCTGTTCGGATCCATGCTCACTTTCCGGGCGGCGATCGCCGCCGGATCCGGATAATCATCCGTCTGTACCAGTTCGGTATTGCCGACATCAACCACTTCGTATGCCTGGTCTTTCAGATATTTTTTCACCGACTCCTTCAGTCGGAATCCGCGGTGATCAGCACCGAGATAAATAAGCATATAGGTAGTATCACGTATCAAGTGTCAGGTATCAAGTGTCAGGATTTTCCCCCTCTGCTTTCTTGATACATGACACATGACTCATTGTAAATTTTCCGCCGCTTTCAATACGTGGCCGAGCAGGGTTGAAACATATCCCGCCTCGTTGTCATACCACGAAAACACCTTCACAAAATCGCCGTCGATCACTTTCGTCAGCCGCAGATCGATAATGGCGCCGTAGGGTTCGCCGATGATATCCGAAGAGACCAACTGGTCATCGGTCGCCTTCATGATCCCCTTCCACCGCGGCTCCTGCGCCGCTTTCCTGAAAATATCGTTCACTTCCTCGACGGTCGTCTTCCGCTTCGCCAGGAACGTGATATCCGTCAGCGAACCGGAAACCACCGGCACGCGGATCGCCACGCCGTCAAACTTCCCCTGCAGTTCCGGCAACGCGCGCGCGACCGAAATCGCCGCACCCGTCGTCGACGGCGCCGTATTCTGCGCGGCCGCACGCCCCTTCCGGAAATCATTCCCGTGCACCGGGCTGTCGGTCAGGCTCTGCGTGGAAGTATAAGCATGCACCGTGCTGAGCGCCGCCTTCTCGATACCGATCGTCTCCGCCATGATCGCCATCACCGGCGACGTCGCGTTCGTCGTGCAGGAGCCGTTGGAGGTCACCTTGCACACCTTCATCTGATCATCGTTCACGCCCAACAGAATCGTCTTCGCGTCCGGACGCTCCTCGTCTTTGGCGGGCGCGGTGATCACTACATGCTTGGCGCCGGCCGTCAGATGCGCCGATGCCTTTTCAAACGTCGCGAAGAATCCCGTGGACTCCACCGCGATATCGATATCCATGTCCTTCCACGGCAATTGCGCCGGATCCTTCACCTGCAGCACCTTGATGCGCTTCCCATCCACCATCAGATCATTCCCGTCAAAACCCACCTCGCCCGGAAACTGGCGATACACGGAATCGTACTTCAGCAGATACGCCAGATTCTCGACGCTGCCCAGATCGTTGACCGCGACGATCTCCAGATCGTCATTCTGCCATGCGTGCCTGAAAAAAAGGCGGCCGATGCGGCCGAAACCGTTAATTGCAACTTTTGCTTTTGCCATACACGTAAAATAAATAAATTAATTATGCTCGGACTCGTTCGGCTATGTTAGCGAGCCTTTTCTCCAGTATAATGCATTCTCGTGAAGAGCAAAAGTAAAATCGCCGCAAGGCCCGCCATCACCGCGCCGAAATAGAACGGCGCGCCGGGATTATATGTGTCCCACAGCCATCCGGCGATCATGCTCGCCGGAAGCGAAACGACGCCGATGACCGAATTGAAAATGCCGTATGCCCGTCCCCGATGGCCGACTTCGGTCAGGTCCGCGACGAATGCCTTCGCCACACCCTGCGTCGTCGCGTAGTAGATGCCGTAGAACGCGAACAGCAGCCAGATCTGATAGGATTGGTCCGCAAACGCGAAACCGACATACGCGAGCGCGTATGAAAACCAGCCGATCAGAATCACCTTCTCGCGGCCGATGCGGTCCGACAAACCTCCCAGCGGAATGGACGCCGCCGCGTAGAAGAAATTGAACACCGCGTACACCAGCGGAATCGCGATCAGCGTCACGCCGACATTCTGCGCGCGCAGGATCAGGAACGCATCGGACGGATTGCCGATGGCGAAGAGCGTCATGATGCCGAGGAAAATATAGAACTCCCGCGGAAGTTTGAGCGAGAGCGCGTTCCGGTCTCCCCGCACCGGCAGCACATCGGTTTCTTTGACCCACAGCGTCAGAATCGCCAGCGTCACCACCAGCGGAATCGCCGTCAGCAGGAAGATATAATGGTATTTCAGCGTGTTATCCCGGAGCAGATAGAGCAGCAGCGCGAGCAGCAACGGCCCCGCGACCGAACCGAGCGTATCCAGCGCGCGCACGACGCCGAAGCTCCAGCCGCGCGTTTCCATTTTCGCCGATTCGGAAATCAGCGCGTCCTTCGGCGAATCCTTCACGCCCTTGCCGACACCGTCCAGAAACCGCAGCGCCGAAATGCCGACCGGCGATGCGATGATCGCGAGCAGCGGGCGGCTGACAAACGAGAAGAAATATCCGGCGAATACGATCGGTTTCCGCTTCTTGAATTTATCGGACAAAAAACCCGCGACTACTTTGAAAATACTGGAGCTGCTCGTCACGAGTCCTTCGGTGAGCCCGACGAATTCCTTGCTCAGTCCCAGAAAATTCGTCAGATAGAGCGGCAGGATCGGCACGAACATATCCTGGCTGATGCCGCCGAAAAAACTCAACAGCCCGATGAAGAAAACGTTATTGAAAATCTTTTTCTTTTTTTCCACAACAAAGGTATGCCGAACGGATTACTGGGGGGCAACTTCTTTCAGCTGCGTCTGGAACGAAGAGGATGACGGCGGCGCCGTAGTCGTAGTCGGCGCAGATCCGCCGGAACCGATTCCGCTCCCCGGCTGAGTGGCGTTTTGCGGAAGCGTTCCCTGCACGAATGTCGCCTGCACTTTCTGGTCGGCGCTCATCGTGATGTTGCACGGAATGCTGTTCTGGCAGGTGCTGCTCCAGCTGGTGAAGCAGGTACCGTTGGTAAGACACGCTCCGCTCCAGCCGGCGAACGACGAGCCGAGGTACGGCGTCGCCGTCAGCGTGATCACGCGCGTGCCGAAATTCGCAGTCAGCGATTGGTTGCCTCCCGTCGTCAACTGACACAGACTCGTCCCGGTACATGCTCCTGACCATCCCACGAAGAACGTCGTCGGATCCGCCGGTTGCGGGGGCGCGAATGTCACGGTCGATCCCTGCTGATACTGCTCGGTGCAGGTCGCCTGATTGCCGCTGCAGACCAGATTTCCGTCTGTCACCACGCCCGATCCGCCGGTCTTCGCGATCGTCAGACTGACCGGCTGAGTCAGCTGATTGATGCTGAATGGCGCGCTCATCGGTGAAGTGCAGGTGCCGCTAAAATTGGCGCAGCTCAGCTGGAGGTAATAATCAGCGCCCGATGCGGTACCCGGCACTGCCACCACCGTTGATCCCGTGTTGGGAATATTGGAACTCAGCGCGGTCACCGGCTGAATTTCATCCTTTGTTCCTGTCTGAACTTTCGCAAATGAACAGGTCACGGTGCGGGCCCGCGGAAAAGTCGACGAAGTGGTACCCCACACATCCGTGCAGGAAAATTGCTCGTCTGAGTAAGTCTGCGGACAGATATATTTACCTCCGCTTCCATCGCACGTATCCTGTGGCGGAGCCTTCGCCAGGACTTCGCCGTCACCGGTCCCCGGATCGCCCGGAGGCCAGGCGCGCTTCGGATCATAGACAGTCCAACCACCATACCAGCCATTACACGCCACAATTGCCGTTTGAGTAATATCCGGGTCAGCGGTATAGCAAGTATTTGTCTGCGCGCCTTGTTGATATGAACAGTCGACATTCCGGACAAATGATCCCGGAGTGTTTTCGCCGGTATCGACGCTGACGCAGGAAAAATGACTGCTTGTGTATGTTTGCGGACAGAAGTATCGTCCACCTCCACCGCCGCACGTATCCGTAGGGACGCCGGATGCGCCCGGGGCATAGAAAGTCCCCAATGCCGAGGATCCGGAAGTGCAGTTCGTGGAGCTCACGCAGGAATACGTCTCCGAAACCAATGACATCGTATCGCCGGTGTATGAATATACGGGAACCTTTTTATTCTGCATCAGCGTCACATTGACGCCCGGGCCGCCCGGATAATTGGAGGACCACGCCACCGGCTGCTGCGTACCCGCCGGCCACTGCTCCCCGCCTTTCGGATAGATCAGCGTCAGCTGCTGCGGCGGTACTGCGGCGATCGTCAGAGTGCCGCTCTTACCCGGCGCACACGCTCCGGCGCGCGACTGCACGCATCCCACCTGTATATAGTAGCTGTCTCCCGATCCGAGCGACAGATCCGCGGGTATGTTCACCGTGGCGCTGCCGGAATTCGGCGTGCTTGTCGCAAGCATGATCGGATCCGTAGTCCCGCTGTGCACATGCATCAGCTGGATCATCGCGTCATCGGTGCTCGACAGATTCTGCGCAGACCACTTGACCGTCTGCTGCGTACCCTCCGGCCATAACTCTCCCCCGGTCGGCGCGATCATCGTGAATGTCACCGGCAATGACGGGTTCACCGCCTCCTGCGCATCCACCAAGCCGTATCCGAACGTATCGTCTTTTCCTGCGGTTCCAAGGTCGATCGCAGTCTGATCAAGCCGCTGCCGCACCTGTGCCGGCGTGAAGTTGGGATTCTTTGCGAGGATCAGCGCCGCGACGCCGGACACGAACGGCGCTGACTCGGATGTTCCGCTGTACACGCCATAGGTACTTCCCGGTATCGTCGTGGTAATGGCGACGCCCGGCGCAACCAGTTCCATTTGCGGCCCGTACGAGCTGAAAGAGGAAAGCGTGTTGTCAGGATTGGATGAACCGACTGCGATGACCGATTCGCTGAATATCGCCGGATAGTCGATGCCCGTATCGCTCGTTGCGCCGTAATTTCCGGCCGCGACAACCACCACGACGCCGTGCTGGTAGGCATAATCAACCGCCGCGCGTTCCTGATCCTGCCAATAGGACGGAATACCCTGTCCGCCCATGCTGATGTTGGCGACCTGCATGCCGTTGTTCGCCGCCCAATAGATTCCCGAAATCATATCCGAAAGCGTACCCGCGCAATCGCTTCCCGCGACTTTCACCGCATAAATGCTCGCCTCCGGTGCGACGCCGACAATACCGATCGTATTATCAACCGCCGCAATGTCGCCCGCCGCGTGCGTTCCATGTCCGATACCGCCCCAGCTTTCTTTGCAGTCATCAGCCCAATCCTGCGGAGTCGTGCCGCCGGTCATGATATTGATGCCTCCTTTGACGTTCGCCGCGATATCCGGATGATCATGCTGGACACCGGTATCGATGATCGCGACCTTCACTCCTTTGCCGGTTGTTCCGTCAGCGGCATGCCACACCTGATCGGCTTTGATCTGCGTAGCCGCCCATGTCACCGACTGGTCCTGGGTATACACCTTCGCGTCCGCCTGTACCGAATCAATGCCGCCGCTGATGGTATTACCCCAGCCGGAAAGTCCGACGGCGCCGGCGATATTCCCCCAGAAACTGTTTTTAGAAATCTGCCCTGCAACTGCCGCGTTCGGCACGGTCGCGATGATGACTCTGCCCGTGGGCCAGTCCAAAACTTTCACGATCTGCGCGCCGGCAGCGGTGATCATCTGCTTCGCCGTATCGATATTGCTCCACGACTTCAGCGGGATCGCCACCTGCATCGGGTAGGTCTGGGCCGGAGCCGGTTGGGGCACAGACACCGTTCCCAATTCACCGGTCGCGGTCGGCTTGTTCAATAAAATAGCCGGCGGAGCTCCGGAAAGCCGCTGCATCGAAGGATTCCAGTGACTTACCACCGCTGAAACGATGAAAAAGATCGCCAGAACCCCGAGGATTCCGACCACGATCTTTTCTGCGGCGGTGAAAGACTTGAATTCCATATTATTGTCGGCACGGATTCATCGGCGGGGCGACGGGAACCGTCGGATTGAACGGCTCGAACGATGTCGATAACTGGTTTTGATTCTCGGGCGGAAGAATATCCGCGGAAGGAAGGTTATGGAAATCCGGTGGAATATAGAAATTGACCTGTATCGGATTCACTGAGGTAGTCGGCAACGGCACATTGGGAATAGCGGGTAATGGTTCGGCAGTGGATCCCGTCGTAGAAGGAGGCTGCGATCCCACCGGGACCAATTCACCTACCTTGATGATCGTAGCGGTACTCTTGTTCACGTCATACTCACTCCCAAGGTCGGTGCCTCCACCGCTAAATGTACCGGGAATCTGCACAAATTCGTTTCCGCCGTAAAACTGGGTCCCGGTTTGCGGGTCAGTCCAAACCGTCCCCTGACTCGGACTTGCCTGCCCGCTTGAAATCGTTGGTTCCGGCGGCAGCTGTCCTGAATTCGAATTTCCGGTCAAGGTTCCGATAGCTCCGCTGATGTCTCCGTTTAAGAGATTTGAAAGCGCCCCCGTTATGAGATTGATAAAAGTCTGCTCTCCACCCGACACCGTTCCTGTATTCTGGGTATATGCGGGACCGCATGCACTCAGACTACACGGTTGCTTGATTGTCTGTGGCAAATCACCGGTACATCCCGGCGGACCGATCACGCTGATCAGATGACTGTATTGATATCCATCCAACTGACAGGCACCGTAAGATGAATAGACTCCCTGAGAACAAGTCGGCTGGCCGAACGTGACGAAAACCGTTTTCGAGCTCTGCGGCGTCAGATTACCCAGATGGCAATCCTCGGTTCCCGAGCAGGATTCACCGTTATAGCCGGTCAACGGATAATAGTTAGTCGAAGTCGCCGAAACCACCACCTGTCCCGATCCGTTACCGAGGGTCTGCAGATCGATGCGTGCCGTAAACGCATACGCGGGAGCGGTCGCCATAAAGAAAGCGACAATTGCCGATCCTCCGGCGAATCCCCATGCGTACAGAGAGCGATTCATATTTTTATAGTATCACAATTGGATGGTGTCGCCCACCGCAATCCCCAGCTTCGCGGAAAGTCCCGCGTTGATCTCCAGCACTTTGTCCGCCGGTTCGGGCGGATAGTAGACCCGCGGATTCATGATAGAAGCCGGAGGAAGATTGTCGGAAATGCCGATGATTGTCGTGCCGTTGATCCAGATGATGTCCAGCGGAAAATTCATGCCGCGCATCCAGAAGCCCCGGTTCGCTGGAGAGGAAAACAGAAACAGCATGCCGGCATCGTCGGCAAGCGACGCGCGTCCCGACAATCCCCGCGCCTGCGCGATCATCGTATCCGCGATTTCAACCGAAAACACATGTCCGTTGACGCTGATGTCGCGCGTTACTCCCGGCCGGCCCCGCACAATCCACTGGTAGACGCCCGCGATCAGCACGATACAGAGAACGACGCCGATCGTTATCACAAGCAGTTTCATATTCTTATTTTATCATAGAGCTTCGCATACTCCATCGCCGACCGCTTCCAGCTGAAATCCTGCTTCCGGCACCGGTCACGCAATGCCGCCATCCGCTCCGCATCGGCAAACGCCTTCACGGCATCGCCGACCGCGCCCTCGAGCGCTTCAGGTTTCGGATCATCAAAAACAAATCCGGTCTCCGCGGTCACGGAATCCGCCAATCCCCCGGTCTTCCGCACGATCGGCACCGTCCCGTAATACATGGCGATCATCTGTCCCAATCCGGAGGGCTCGAACAGCGACGGCATCAGGAAGAAATCGCTTCCCTGGTAGATCGCGTTCGCCGTTTCCTCGCTGAAAAAAAGATTTGCGGAAACATTCTTCGGATATTTCTCCGCATACCCGCGCAGCATGTTTTCATACCGGTCTTCACCGACGCCGAGAAACACGAACTGCGCGTTCGCCTCGGAGACGAATCGCTCCAGCGCTTTGCCGATCAGATGGATCCCCTTCTGCTCCACCAGCCGCGACACCAGACCGAATACCGGCACCGCCGGATCCACCGTTAGCCCCAATTCCTTCTGCAGCGCCGCCTTTGCCTCCGCCCGGTCGCGCGGCGCCGGCAATGTTCCGTAGTCAACGCCGTTCAGAATCCCGACAGGACGCACCGTCCGCAGTAACGCATCCAGTCCCGCGCCGTATACCGGCATCTGGATTTCCTTGGCGTATGTTTCGCTCACCGTCGTCACCGCCGTCGCGTGGCGGATGCCTTCCGCAAGCGAGTTGCGGTCGCGGAATACGCCCTGGTTCGCCAGATTGTGGATCGTGAATACGGTCGGCAGCGGTTGCGGCGATATTTTCAGAAGCTCAACGAGGATGCCGGTATGCCAGTCGTTCGCGTGCACCACGTCGGGCGTGAACGGCAGTATCTTGTCGGTCAGGAGCGCATACACGGCATGCGAAAAGAAATGGAAGCGGTGGAACTCGGCGTCATGCTCGGCGATCGCCGATTTGGAAAAATAGATCGGGCCGCCTTTGCTCAGATATTTTTCGTTCTCAACATAAAAAACCGGAATCTCCGTATCCGGCAGAGACCCTTCATAGACCGCGACGGTTTCCGGCTCGCCGTTATAGATCACCGGCTGGGATTCGATGACCGGTTTCAGGCCGTCGCGCGGAATCGTTTCATAGCGCGGCAGAATGATCGCCGGCTCGACGCCGACAGCGGCGAGCGCTTTCGGCAGGCTGCCGATCACATCGCCCAATCCCCCGACTTTCGCCATCGGCGCGGCTTCGGATGCCGCAAATAATACCTTATGCATTTTTCTTCATGTCTTCCCGGAGTTCGCGGATCCGGTCCTTGATCATCGCCGCCCGATGATACTCCTCGTTTTTCGCCGCCAGATGCATCTGCTCTTCCAGCGTCGTGATCATGGAAAGATATTCTTCCGTCGTGATGAACAGCTGCTCCTTCTCCTCCAAACGCTCGCGGATCTCCTCGTCTTCCTTGCGCGAGATCTCATCCACGCGGCCGCTGCGCTGCCAGTCAAAAGCGATGAAGACGATATCACGATACAGCGCCTCGGCGGTTTTCTTTTCTTCATCGGTCGCCTGCGCGGACGCGAGCACCACGTTCTTGAGTTCCACCGCGCCCCGTTCGATCATTTCCAGACTCCACCAGGGACGCGCTGATGACCACCAATACTGGTCGGAATGCAGCGCTTCGTCCAATAGTTTCCGCACGCCGCTTTTCGGCTCAGCCCGTCCGACCACCGCCACCGCCAGATCCGTCAGCTGCCATTGTTTCTGCTGGATCACATTCTCCGGATCGTTCCAGCGCGCATACGGCAGATGGTCTTCCATATTCTTCTTCGTCACCGCCCAGGTCGAGTTCACCGGCTCGATCGTTTTCCGCTGCGGGAATGTGTCAAAGAGATCGCTGATCTGCACCGATGTGATCTTCTGCTCGCGCATCAGATCGAACAGCAGCATCTCCAACCCCGGCCGATGATGGCCGAACGTCTCTCCGTCCATCGCCGTCACCACATATTCATTCCGGTCCAGCCGCGGTCCCAGATACCGCAGAATCGTCGGCACCGTGCCCACCTGCGCCGACAATATGATATAGGAAAGGTTCCGCTCGCGGAAAAACGCCGAGAATCCGTCCAGTCCGTCGATCTGATAGATGGTTTCCGGCGACTGCTTCCGGTCCGGCGGAAACGCGAGTTCATCCACGATGATCCATTCATATCCCAGTCGCTGCGCCACCGCGGCGACCTTCTTGCTGTACGCCATTTCCGGACTGAAAAATCCGCGCTTCTTCCAGACATCGCCGAAATAATGCCTGAGCGATTCCTCATTCAGCAGGATCTGCCGCTCGATTTCCTTTTCCGGCAACAACGGCAGGAACGCATGATACTTCGCGCTGCCGGTCAGCTCGATATTCCCGCGCCGCACCAATTCACGGATCGCATCGATCACATCGGTCCCGCCGTATTTTTCCAGAAGCTCGCAGAGCACGCCGTTGATGTTGAGCGTCAATCGCGCCTCCGGAATGCCCAGCAATCCCAAAAACACTTTCCGGTACGATTCCTCGGTGATGCGCCTGACCCAGACCTCCTTCTGCGTCGGCGGCTGATAGATGTGGAGGAAATTAGCCCAATACATATATATTAGAAGTCCGCGTGGCCCAGGTCGCGCATGCGGATGTCATAGGCGCGGCTGAAGAGTTTCCCGTATTCGCGCGCGGAATGCTCCCAGCTGAAATCCTTTTCCATGCCCCGCTTCTGGATCTCCAGCCAATCAGCCCGATGTCGGTAGTTGGTGAACGCGCGGGTCACCGCGACCGTCAGCGCGAATCCTTCGAAATCATTGAACACGAATCCCGTGCCGACATTCTTCTCCGGATCATAATCCTCCACCGTGTCCGCCAATCCGCCGGTCTTCCGCACGATCGGCACCGCGCCGTAGCGCATGGCCTCCATCTGGGTCAACCCGGACGGTTCGAATTTCGACGGAATCAGGATCGCATCCGCACCGCCGAAAATCAGACGCGGCAGCACCAGGTCGAAACTCAGATGTGCGCCGATATTTTTCGGAAACCGCTTGCTCATGTCATCGAAGAACCCCATATACCGGCTGTCGCCGGAACCCACCACTACCAGCTGGAAATCAAGCTGCCGGATGAGCGGTTCCAGCGTATCGAACAGCAGATCGAAACCTTTCTGACCGTCCAGCCGCGATACGATCCCGATGACGAACTTGTCCTTGTCCACCGGCAATCCGAAGCGATCCTGCAGATGTTCCTTGTTCTCCGCGCGCTTGCGGATGGACCGTACGCCGTATTGCGCCACCAGGTGCGGATCGGTCTCCGGATTCACGGTGTGATAATCGATGCCGTTCAGGATTCCGTACACTACCGAACGCCGCTCGCGCAGCAGGCCGTCCAGCATTTCACCGTATTCCGCGGTCATGATCTCGCGCGCATATGTCGGCGATACCGTATTGATCGCGTCCGCATACAGGATGCCCCGGCGCATCATATTTATTTTCAGAAGTCGCGGATTGAACAACGACGGAATCGGCGACTTACCGTCATCAAAATCCATCTCGGAAACGAACCGGTGGTCGAACATCCCCTGATAATACAGGTTATGGATTGAAAACACCGTCGCGATCCGGCTCAGGCGCGCGTTGTCCTTGTATGCCGTTTTCAGATAATTGATGACGAACGCCGCCTGCCAATCGGCAGCCACGATCACATCCGGCGTCCATTTTTTGTTCACCCGCAGAAATTCCAGCACGCCGCGGCTGAGCAGCGCCCACCGCACCGCATCATCGCCGTACCCGTACACGTTGGAGCGGTTTTCGAAATACTCCTGATTCTCCAGAAAATACGCGGTGACCGGCGCTCGGCCGTCTTCCTCATCCGATTCGTATTTCCGCACATTGCACACCAGATATTCCGCCTGCTGGTCGTTTTCCCGGTCCGTCGGCACATGCAGATCGT
This sequence comes from Patescibacteria group bacterium, assembly GCA_028865335.1. Lineage (GTDB taxonomy): Bacteria > Patescibacteriota > Minisyncoccia > UBA6257 > 02-FULL-45-10c > REEB48. The sequence continues at coordinate 23,679 of JAGWKK010000006.1, forward strand.
CCTGCTCCATTTTCAGCGTGAATTTCTCCTGGTCGATGCCCGCATACCGCGGAATCATGACGCGCGCGTCATATCCGATGTCGCGCAGCGCGCGCGGCAATGAGAACATCACCTCGCCCAAGCCGCCCGCTTTCACAAACGGAGCCGCTTCCGATGCGACAAACAGGACCTTCAGTTTCGGCGTTGATTGAAAGATATTCATCTTGTCCTCAGTATATCATCGGAAATGCCGATTCCCAAACCGGCGGTTGGCAAGGCTGGTCTGCTGCGCTACGATGCAAAGAGGTATGTTGAAGAAAATTCTTATAGATAAAGAGATAAAATCGCGGCGAATTTTTCGCTTCGTTCCGCCGAACCGGCGCGCGGCGTTCCGTAATGTTGTCGCCGGCATGCACGGCAAGCGCGTGGTGCACATCAACGCGACCGGAATCGGCGGCGGCGTCGCGGTCATCCTCCGAAGCCTTGTGCCGTATTTGCGCGCCCTGGGCGTCCAGAGCGACTGGTACGTCATCGATCCGGCGGTCGGCGATGATTTTTTCACGGTCACCAACAAGATCCACAACGCGTTGCAGGGCGGACGCATCCGCATCACCGCGCACGAATGGAAGATCTATCGCGACGTCAACCGGTCCATCGCCGACGATCTTGAAAAGATTGACTGCGACATCCTGGTCATCCACGACCCGCAGCCGCTCCTCGCCGGCGCACTCGCCCATCGCGACAAACACAAGATATTTTTCAGCCACATCGATACCTCCGCCGCGTACGGCCCGGTCTGGAAAAAACTGGCTCCGGCCATCACCGCCTACAAGCGGGTCGTCTTCAGCAACCGGGCGTTCGTCCATGCCGGCATTCCGCAATCGAAAGTCCGCGTCTTCACGCCGGCAATCGACCCGCTGATCCCGAAGCAGACCGTCGTTCCGCGCGCGCGGGCGCGGCGGTACCTCGCGCGCTTCGGTATTCCGACCCGCGGACCGCTGGTCGTGCAGGTCTCCCGCTTTGATGTATGGAAAAATCCGCTCGGCGTCATCGAAGCGTTCCGCCTGGTCCAGCACGCGCAGCCCGACGCACATCTCGCGCTCGTCGGATTCAACGAAGCGAAGGACAATCCCGCGGCCGCGAGCGTCTACAACGATGTCGCCGCTGTCGCGAAAAGCGCCCCGCACATCTCGCTCTTCTTCCATCCGCACGGCATCGACATCCCGCGGTTCAGCATGATGGCGCAAAACGCCGCCGACGCCGTCGTGCAGAATTCCATCAAGGAAGGCTTCGGACTTTCCGTTTCCGAAGCGATGTGGAAACGCCAGCCGGTCATCGGCGGCCCCGCTTCGGGCGTCCGAAAACAGATCACCGACGGCGTTGACGGCTTCATCGTCCGCACCGCCGAGGAACTCGCCAGGAAAATCCTCTTTCTGCTGGACCATCCGGCGATCAAAAAGAAAATGGGCGCCGCCGCCCGTGAAAAAGCGCGCGACCACTTCCTGTTTCCGCGGATGGTGCGCGATCACCTCGCGCTCTACCGCGACTGTCTGAAATAACTCCGCGCTATCGTTCGCAATCGCGGAAATGGAAAAGGATGATGCCTCCGGTCACCGCAACATTCAGCGATTCCTTCTCGCCGCTCATCGGTATTTCCAGAATCACATCGCTCGCCTTGAGCGCGGCCGCTGATACTCCGTCCACTTCGTTTCCGAGTATGATCGCCGGTTCTTTTTTGTCCGTCGGCTTGAACGCCGCATAATTCCGCGAACCCGGCGCCTGCTCCACCGCGATCACCTGCGCGCCCGCGCGCTTCACTTTCCGGATCGCATCCGTCGTCCGTGCGGCATATTCCCACGGGATCGTTTTTTCGGCGCCTAATGAAACTTTGACGAATTGCTCCCGCGAACGGCCCAAACGGTCCGTCGGCGTCGGTGTGATGCCGCACAGATATATTTTCCGGACGCCGGCAGCGTCCGCGGTCCGGAACAGCGAACCGACGTTGTGCATGCTGCGGATGTTATCGAGAATGAGAATCATGAAAAATGAGTACTTCCACCTTACCAAACCATCCTCCGACTGCCTAGCCGCCTCTCCCTCTTTTCAAATCGTAATTTTTATGGTATACTACGGGTAGTTGCCTGACAATTCGTACCCACGGAGGCATGTCATGAAACGCCTATTCCTGACTCTGGCATGCCCGCTCCTTTTCGGCGGTTGCATGTCCTTGGCTCGGATCACTACGGACCCGCAGGGAACCACGACGTTCAGCCGGTACCACAAGGAGTTCACCGTCAGCAAGCGGGAAATCGATCAGGTATGGCAGGAAGCCTTGGTCATCAGCGGGTGTTCGCTGGACAGCAAGTTCCAGCCTCCGCTCAACTGGTGCGGCTACCAGCCGACCGAGAACATGAACCAGTACACCTACGGCGTGTTCAGCTACGCCACCAACGGCGGGCTGTATGTGTACAATCCGTTCATCGAGAAGATCGACATGTTCATCGACGACATCTACGATGCGCCGCTCCCCTCGGCCGATGACGTCAAGGCCTTCACGCTCGGCGTGAACCTGCATGAAGACCTGCATGCCGTCTACAAGCATAAGTACCCGAAGTCCGACGGAAACTCCGACCATTGCATGATGGTGCGCAGCGGCGACCTGCTGAAGGGAAGCAGGTTCATCGAGGAAAACATCACGCATACGAAGGGGTACGCCACGTCCTACCTGGTCGACATCACCGAACAGGAGTGTCTCAATGGTATCTGACCGTTACGGAACACACTTCCGCGGCGGTCAGTCGTAGGCCCGTTCATCGCATATGAACGGGCTTTTTTATTTACACCCGAGTAAACTTGCCAAGTATCCATTGCTGTGATATGATAACTACGGTAAATTGACACACCCAGGAGGCTTAAAAACGTCATGAAGAAGATACTGGCGGTTCTGGTCTGGTCGCTCCTCTCTGCCGGCTGCGTAACGGGCACCCAACTCATACACGGGCCAGATATCACGATGCTGAAGCACAAGCAAGCGACCATCAGCATCACGCAAAAAGAGCTGGACCAGCTCTGGGACAAGACCCAGAATGTCACTCACTACCGGATGAAGTCATACGAACGGCCCTATGTGGCCTGGCGACATGATGTCTCCTGGGCTGAGCTCAAGAGGTCTAACCTGGACGCTCCGATGACCGCGATCGTGTACAGCATGGTCGATTATCAAAACCAGACCGTCACCCTGTTCGCAGACGACATCTGGTCCTATAGTCCGCTCTCGGATCCGCGCGAAGTCAAGGCATTCGCCCTCGACAACGTCGCGGTCGGCTATCTCATGTTCATCTACCCACACAAGAAGAATATCAGGAAACACTGGTGGAGCCCCGTCGATCCGCCCTACCAATGCAGGATGATCGATAACGGAGACCTCAAAAAGCTCGCTGAATATGTGGCAGCACTAACCTCGAGCAACGGCACCGCAGAAACGTACTCCCTCGGCATCGCCGACAACGCCTGTGACGGTGGTGACTAGCGATCATCTACCCTGCCCGTTCATCGCATATGAACGGGCTTTTTTATTTCATCTTCACAAATCGGCCGAATCAGTATAGAGTACGGACAGAACTCGAAATACGGAAGGAGACGATCATGCGTCGCTTCCTCCTCATCGGTGCGGGCGCCTGCCTCACCTTGACCGGGTGCGCATCATTGCATTACCGGATCCTGACCGTTCATCACGATGCCGCCATGGTGCTGAAGGCGCCGATTCCGTCCTGTCCCCCATTCCGGCACTACGATAAACTCGAAAAGGATGCGGTCAACCCGGACCTTGTCGCGGATATCTGGCAATGCGTCACGGTCATCACGCACCCTGACGATATTTCCATGCCGGAAGTCCGCTACCTCAAAAGGGATTACTTCACCGAACTGGCAAGCCACGATTGCGAACGCGAAAACGGAATGCTCCGGAAGCTGTGCTCCGCTCAACGGGCTGAAATCCGGAAACAGGCGGTCGCGGAACTCGGAGAGAATTACGTCCGAAGCTACGATCCGTGGATCGCGCGCCAGCTCGTCTTCACCCGATACGACTGCGCCTCATCCGCCGATCCGCATCAGCGATCCGCATGCCGGACAAACCGGAAAAACCTCACGGACGGATACTACTTCGCCCTCGCCCGCACGTTTCTGACTCCGGATCGCATTGAAATCTATCAGCGCAAGATAGACGACAACAACGAGGAGTGGGACAAGATATACAAAAGCATGGATGTCTCGAACAGCTATTACGAAGACGTCGCCTTTCTGTATGTCACCATCGCGCACGAAATGATCCATGTCGCGCTGGGACGCCGCAATGTGGACATCCTCGATCAGCATGCGATGATGCACGACCGCCACTATCTCCAGGCAGTTTCAAATGCGATCAGCGACTCGCTCCGGATCGATCGCGGCGGGAATCATTGGGAACGCGCGCTCAGCAGCCTGCGCGCCGGAGAAGAAGTGGATGCAACCGCCAAACAGACCCAGCAGCAGATCATGAATCAGAAATAAGCCGCCAATGTTTGGCGGCTTTTATATTTTTTCCTGAAGGTCCGGATAACAAAAGGCGCCCCGTCGGGACGCCCTACCGTATGCGATTCGCCTCTCTCAGTTCGGCCTTGAACCGCCCGTGCACTTCTTTGATCAGTTCATTCGCGCGGACCACCAGCTGATACTCGGGAAGTCGTGCGAATTGCTCGTGCGAATAGCGCGCCTCACGCGTTCGAAATGATCCCGCCTTCTCCCGCATCCAATACCAGGACTCCAGAACTCCGTACCGCGTGATCGTGACTTCGCGGCCGGAATGCCAATCGTACCAGTTCAGATCCCATACGTATTCCCGCGGCGTCTTGGCGGTATTCAAATGAAGCGTCATCCGTTCCCGGAGCAGAGTCTGCGTTTCGAACTCCTCCCTATTCTTCCGGGCTTCGTACATGTACCTCAGCGTCCGCCGGAATCCGACGATCCTGAAAATGTCCACATAGTATTCGACAGTGCAATTCCGCCAGACCGGAAAGAAGAAGTAGGTCAGACAAAACGAGAGATACGCCATCGTCGCCAGAACCGCCGCAGTCGCCATGAATGCGAGCATGAGCAGGATGGAGTCCATCACCAGGACAACGCCGGTGCTTTCCATGGCACCCCCTTCAATGTTCAATTACTGACTCTATCCTACTCTTTTTGACAAAAATTGTAAATATTGCGCTACAGCTGAGCATCCGGCGTCGTAAATGAAACCATCAGCGGATCGGACGTATTTCCGAAATCGTCTTTTGCGCGCAAACCGATCGTGTATGCCGTTCCGGATTCCAACGGGATTTTAGCGAAGGGCCGACCAGCAATGATCGCATTCTCATCCGGACTTGCACCCGCGGACGGGATCGGAGCCCAATCGGAATCGGCTATCGTCGTCGTGCTGTACGCGATTTCGTATTGCAGTTTCCAATCGACTGAATCCGCATCGGTGGAAGCATCCCAGATAAGCCGCAAAAGTCCCGTTGACGCATCGAATGAGGCATCCGGATTCGCCGGCGCGGTCGGCGACTGATGCACCGGAACGTCGGATTGGAAATAATATTTCCGATGGTCCACCGCAACCAAACGCTCGGTATTGTATCCGGCATACGCATAGGTCGCCACCGTCACGTAATCGCCTGGACCGGGCTGCGTCTGATTCTGGGAAAGCGAAACGATCACGCTCGGATCCTCCAGCTGATCCCACTGCAGCGTTTTGTTGCGGATGCCGCCGTATGCCGACGAACATTGGCCGGCACTGTCAGGAAGAATGATCGCCGTCACATCACTACTCCATACTCCGGAGCAATTACGATATCGGAACTTCAGCGCGTCCGCGATCGTCGTCCCCCATTCGCCGTATTGCCTCGTCACGGAATCGCCCGGCAGGGACGCATACTGCGTATCGCTGTAAAATTGCGGAATCGCCGGCGGATCCTGATTCAGATACGCGACCACCAGATTCCATCCGTTGCCGCCCGGCCACTGTGGCAGAAAAGGATACGCGTCGTATCGCAATTCAAGCGCAGTCGTGCTCGCAATGCGCGGATCGGGATACAGATATGCTTCGCGGAAAATCGGATCGGGCGTGAAATCGGTCGTCGCGGCATGCGATGCAAGGCCGTCACGATCTCGTGCGATGAGGGAAAAATGAAACGGAATGTCCACTTCCCGGATTGCGACGCTTGCCGATGATGACGCGGTGACGGTCGTCAATGCCCCCAACGGATTCGTCGAGGTCGCCGAGGAAAGTTCGTAGCTCATCGTCGAGGTCGCGCCGCTCGCGTCCGCGACCGCATCCCACACAAGCATCGCCTGCATGGTTGTCGTACCATAGGTTACCGCGAAGCTCTGCGGGATATCCGGCGCGCTTCGCGGCTCGATCAGATTCGCCACGCCCTGGGGCGTCGGCTGCACTCGCTGGTCGAAGTCGTCGGCGTTATTGTCCGTATCACACGCGTTGCCGGCATACTCCGCGCCGCCGGATGCGATTACGCAATCATTCTCCTGCACCGCCTTGCGCTCAAGACTCGATCCGCTTGCGGGCATCGGCGCCGCCGCTCCTTCAGGCTGCAGTCCTGCGCCAGATCCGTAGGCGATCCGATCAACGATACGCTGGTCATTGAAATCGGCAATCGTACTGGTACCGTTAACCAAAAAGACCGTCGCGCCCGAGGTACTGTTCAGCGACCCGCTCGCCCACGTCATATCACCGCCCGCATACCGGTCGACACCGACGAGAAAAAATCCCGAGGAAGGGATCGTGTTGCCGCTGACAAAATCTTTCTTCTCCACCTTGTCCGTCGTCGTGGCATTCCCGCTGAGTATCTGCACCGACCATCCGGAAACATCGATTGCATCGGCAGTGGGATTATATAATTCAATGAAATCACCGTTCGCGCCCGTCTGGTCCGGATAGACCTCGCTGATGACCGCGTGGTCTGCCGCCGGTGAAGCAGTTACGGCGAGAACCGGATCCGGCGATATGAATCCGCCGCTGACGGCGCTGTTCTTCGGCGACGGAATCGACAAAATGAAATCATCGGCATTCACATCGGTATCGGTTGCTGAAGATCGCGCCGCGCTTTGGCTCGCCACAGGATTTTCGGAAAACGCGCTTCCTTCAATGAAGCTGTTCTCCGCGGCGCCCCATCCCACACTGTCGATAATCGTCCCCGTATCTTCCGGCCCATAGCGAAGCGCGACGCCGTTGTCGTCGGCAACCGTTGCGGTCGTAGTCGCATCCGGTGCCGTGGCGATATCGGTAAAATCACTGTTCGCCCACAGGTAATATCCCTGCGCCGGAATAAAGGCATCCTCCGCCCACGACTTGATCGAGGAGTCGGAAGTT
>JAGWKK010000047.1 GCA_028865335.1 Patescibacteria group bacterium
GAAAAGATACGAAACGCCCGCCGCCAATGCGGCAAGGCAGACTACCAGGATCCATCTCATAAAACGGATATCATCTTTGAAATCTCGTCCGGTTTCAGGCTGGCGCCCCCTACGAGCGCTCCGTCAATCTCATCCTGCGCGAAAAATGAACCGATATTCTCCCCGTCCACCGATCCGCCATACAGCACCCGCGGTACGCGCCGGATCGCTCCCAGCGCGACCGACTTCACATACTCGATCGTCTCCGCGGCGTCTTCCGGCGTTTCCGGATTACCGGTGCCGATCGCCCAGACCGGTTCGTACGCGAGAATGACCTGGTCGGATCTATTCCCGCCAACCGATGAAAGAGCCGATTCAATCTGCCGCTTCAGAACCTCGCGCGTCCGACCGGCACGCTTCTCCTGTTCTGTTTCGCCGACGCAAAGCACCGCCGTCAGTCCGGCATCAAGAATGGCCTTGGTTTTCTTGGCAATCAACGCATCGCCTTCTCCGAAGGTATGCCGCCGCTCGGAATGGCCGGCGAGTACATATTCAACACACAAGTCCTTCAGTTCCTGCACCGACACCTCGCCCGTGAATGCACCTTTTTCGGCATAAAATGCGTCCTGGGCGCCTAATTTCGCCCGGGTAAGCCGATCGGCAACCGGCTTCAAAAAAAGCGAAGGCGGAATCACCACCACTCCTTGATGGTCGCTTGCCCGCGCCAGATCCTCCGCTTCGCGGATCGTCGGCGGATTCATCTTCCAATTGAACATCACTGTTTTCTTCGCCATACCTTTGAGTATATCAGGAAAAGAACACTTTTGATTTCAGAAATTTGAAAAGGCGCTCCCGATGGCCTGGGTCGCGGAGAATGTGTACGGCAGTCGGCGCGATTGAAAGGACGATGATCGCCAGCACGATCGGAATCAGATACCGGTCGATGTTCGGGATCGAACTTCCCAGATAATATCCGAGCCAGGGAAGCCCGGCGCCCCACACCAGTCCGCCGATCGCATTGAAAGAAAGGAAAGTTCCGTATTCCATGGTGCCGACCCCCGCGAGGATGGGCGCGAAAGTCCTGACGCCGGGCATGAAACGGGCGAGGATGATGGTTTTCTTCCCGTATGTTTCATAAAAGACGCGCGCGCGCTCAAGGTTATCCTTGTGGAAAAAGAACGAATCCTCGCGGGTGAAAATCAGCGGGCCGATTTTTCGGCCGAACGCATATCCGAAACTGTCCCCTGCGATCGCGGCTGCCACCATCAGTGCCATCAGTACGCCGATATGCAGCACACCCTGGGACGCAAGAAACCCCGCCGTGAACAGCAGACTGTCTCCCGGAAAGAAAAAGCCGATGAAAAGCCCTGACTCGGCGAAAATGACGGAAAAGAGTCCGAGATAGCCGAATGTCTTGATTAAAAAGATCAAATCAAACATGGAAATGATTATGTTCTCAATATCTTCGCCGCGACGTCAGGATCCACGGAATCGATATCGATGCCGGTCCCCAATTCAAAGCCGGCCGTCTTTGAGATCTTCGGGATTATTTCAATATGCCAGTGATACATATGATATTGCGCCTTGTCCTTGATCGGCGCGGTGTGGATGAAAAAATTGTAATCCGGGTCGGAAACGTTCTTTTTCAGTTTCTTCAGCGCGTGCTGCAGGGCGTCGGCGACAAAATCCATCGCTGCATCCAGCGTATTTTCAAAATACGGAAGATGGGTTTTGGGAAACACCCGCATTTCAAAGGCGGCTTTTGATACGAACGGCGCGAAAACGACGGCTCCGTCATTCTCATAAATAATCCGTTTCTGATACTTACGCTCCCACTCGATCATGACGCAATGCACGCACGTCTTATGATCGCGATAATACCGGAGCGATCCGTGAAGAGAATGCATGACGTCCGGAGGGACAATCGGCATGGCGATGAACTGATAATGCGGATGATAGACCGAAGCGCCCGCTGAAACTCCCCAGTTCTGGAACAGGGAGACATAGTGCAGGCACGCGTCATTTTCCAGCATCAGATAGCGGTCGCGGAACGCCTCCAGAACCTGCTGCGCCTGCGCCTTGGAAAGCTCTGAAAAGTTCTTCCGGTGATCGCGGGTGATGAGAAGCTCATGATGGCCGCCGGTATCCGTCACGGAATACGGCCCGTCCTTCACGATCGTGCTGCAGGTTTTCTTATGGACGAATGCCGGATATTTGTTTTCAATCATCTGCAATTCCCACTCGCCGTCGCCGTACGAAAGAATCGGCTTGCCGCCTTTTGCCGGATTTTCAAACGGACACGATGCGATCGGCGAAACCTTCCGCTTCGGATTTTTCTGCACCAGCTGGTGCGGACGTTTCGCGCGCCCCGGGGCGATCACCACCCAGTCGCCGGAAACCAGATCCTGCCGGAGCTGTGATTTCATCTTTTTCATAGTTCTTTTATTATACACCCTTAACTGATTTTCAATAAAAAAGCCCCGCTATGCATGCGAGGCGAGATGGACCCAGGCGACTATATCGGCAGGGGCGACCAACGGAACGCTCGTGCCAGCTGCGCGAGCGCGGCGCTTTACTTGCCGCGGAGTCGCGCCGGCCGAAACGACTTTATAAGAGGTATCGAGTCCCAGGTACCGGGGCCTCTCAGCGGAAAGAACAATCTGTCCGTTCTGCATCTTGAAAACCCACAACACCTCAAAACCATCATGATGCCCGGAAGCGGCGACCCGCCCGATGACCTCGAGATTGACTTCCTGATCATATCCCCGGAGACCGTCGTGCTCCTGATTCACGCTGGAAACGATGCTTCGGGCGCAGGTGATGGCCGAAGAGACATTTTCCGCATCCCAACTCTCTCGATTTCATGGAATGGGTTTTCGCCGATCCTTCTGACGGACGGACTTCGATTGTCAAGACCACTTTCATGGAATCCCTCAGGTATCGAACAACCTCACTCAGTATGCGGGAAAAGGTCTGATGAGTCAACGGAAATTATCCGGCCACTGAGGTCATTGAAGCGCTTGTGCTGAGCTTGTCGAAGCAATGCGGTTCTGGTAATACCAATTGAGCACGTCCTTGCCGATCGGCACCGCATTCAGGCTCCCCTCCAGCGCGTCTTCCACCAGCACCAGCACGGCTATCTGCGGATGATCCGCAGGTGCATAACCGACAAAAAAGGCGTTGGTCTTGGTGTTATTCGCGACCTGCGAACTGCCCGTCTTCCCCGCCGCGGTGAACGGCAGATCCGCAAGCATATACTCCGTGCCATACGGTTTGCGCACGGTATCTTTCATACCCTCCTGCACTTCGTGGATTTCGGGCACGAGGTTGGAAAAATCGCGAAGCACCGTCGGCTGATGGATCGTCGTCGTCCCCGTCGCACCCACCGCATCCGCACCGATGTAGGGCTGATACAGCAATCCCCCGTTGGCAATAGATGCGATCTGCGAAATCAGCTGGATCGGCGTGACCTGCAGGTCGCCCTGGCCGATGGAAACATTGTACGTATCACCGATGCGCCAGATATCGTTTTTGACCGCTTCCTTTTCCTGCGGATCAGGCAGAAACCCCACCGCCTCGCCGTCCAAGTCGATACCCGTCTTCTGTCCCAGCCCGAAAAATTGCCAGTACTGCTTCAACTTATCGATGCCCAGTCCCTGATAGACATCACCGATTCCGACGGCGCTTTTCGGCAATCCTCCCCCGACCGCGTAAAAGAAAATGTCGCTGGATCGCGCGATCGCCGACCGGACATCCACCCAACCCTGCGGCCTCCAGTCCAAAAAACGGCTCGGATGCGCCGGATCATAGGGGTTCGGAACATCCAGGTACCCCGCGGAATAGATCTGCGTCTGCGGCGTAATCACGCCCTCCTTCAGTGCGGCGAGCGCTTCCATGGGCTTCACGGTCGATCCCGGCGTGTAGACGCCGGAAACCGCGCGGTCAAATAAAGGCTGGAATGGCGCTGTCAGCAGCTGCGTCCGTTCCGTCTTCAGCGCCGGATCCGTGAACGCGTTATTGTCATAACTCGGGATATTCACCAGTGAAAGCACCTCACCCGTTTGCGGATTCACTGCGATGCCGACCGCAACCGAGCGGCCGAGCGACCTGAGTCCGGCCTTCAGCCGATCATAAAAATATCGCTGCAGGCCGGCATCCAGTGTCGTATGCAGATCCGCGCCCTGCTGCGGAGCATCCAACAATTTCTCGTCAAGGATCGTGCCGTTCGCCGAGCGATAGAAGACACGCATGCCGTCCTTTCCCGAGATCAGATCATTATATTGAAGCTCGAGTCCCGTCTTTCCCTGCAGATCGCCGTATTGCGCCATCCCGGTGTAGCCGAGGACCTGGGCGAACGCCGGCCCGAGCGGATACTCCCGCCGATAATCATCCTGGATTTCAAGTTCGGAGATTCCCAATTTCTCCACCGCGGCGGCCTGCGCGTCGGACACATTGCGCTCCAGCGTCACGAGCGCGGTCTTTTCAAAATCAGTATGGGAAACGATTGCGGAAAGATCGGCCGACGGGACATCCAGCGCCGATGCCGCGGCGGAGATGATTTCGGGGATATCTTTCTGATTTTTCCGCACGGCGCTCACATTCAGAACGACGCGGTGCGCCGCTTCATTTTGCGCAAGGACGACTCCGTACCGGTCATACACAAGTCCGCGGATCGCCGGCAATGTCACCGGTTCGGTGATATTCATATCCGCGCGGGCGGCATAAAAATTCCCCTGCGAAAACGAAAGGTATGCGGTCCGCGCGAACGCGATACCGACGAAGAGAAGCCCCCCTACCAGAATCAGCCGGAACGCGTTCCCGGAAAGCGGCAATTCCAGAACATCAAAATCTTTTTTGATGCCGCTTTCGACGATGGAGTGCTCCAACCCGAAATCATCCTTTGGACTCATGACCAGATTTTAGTACAAAAAAAGCCCTCCGTGAAGAGAGCTTCTTTTATTCGCTATTCGCCAATCAGATCTTGATATCGCGCGGACGGAGCGGATTATTCACCACGTTGTAGTACTTGTCGAACTGCTCCACCGCGATGCCGCACCCGCGGACCACGGCCGTCAGCGGATCATCGATCACGCGCACCGGCACCAGCAGTTCCTTTTCCAGAAGCTTATCCAGATTCTTCAGAAGCGACCCGCCGCCTGACAGATACACGCCGTTCCGCAGCATATCGCCCACCAGCTCCGGCGGCGTCGTCTCGATCACCTCATGAATCGTGTCCACAATCATCTTCACCGAACGGCCCATAGCCGCGCGGACATGGGTATCGCGGAGGATCACTTCTTTCGGAAGACCCGTCGCCATATCGCGGCCGCGGACCGCCATCTCCAGCTTCTCGGCCGGCATCGCGGTGCCGATGGATATTTTCAGCTCTTCGGCAGTCGGTTCGCCGATAGCCAGCTTGAACTCTTCCCGGACAAAACGGATGATGTCTTCGTTCAGCCGGTCGCCGGCAATCTTCAGACTCTTGGAAGTCACAATGCCGCCCATGGAGATGACGGCGATTTCGGAAGTTCCTCCGCCGATATCCACGATCATGTTGGAGGTCGGCTGATCGATGGGAAGGCGCGCGCCGATCGCCGCCGCAAGCGGTTCCTCAACCACATATGCCTTTTTCGCCCCCGCGCCGATGACCGCGTCTTCCACGGATTTGCGCTCCACTTCAGTAAGATTGGTCGGCACGCCGATCACCGCACGATGATAGCTCAACGCCCCGCTGGACGCCCCCACTTT
>JAGWKK010000007.1 GCA_028865335.1 Patescibacteria group bacterium
CTCGACGCGGAGCATCTGGAGGTCAACGGCAATGCGCTTCTGTTCATCAATCGGCTCGACGGCAAACTATACTCGCTCGCCCTCTAGTCATTTAGTCATTCAGGCACAAGTCATGAGCCATGCGTCATAAGTAAAAATCCATCAAAGATCATTTGATGGATTTTTGTGTTTCACGGATGCTTCGTATATACCCGTTAAGCAGCTTTCGCACTTCCTCGCATTGCAGTAACAACTTACGCCCCGCATCATTCTTACCCTGCCCGAGGTCTATTGCGGCTAGAATATGATTGGCAGTCTCTTCGAGTGACCCGCGAGCTTGCCTGCAAAATTGAATATTTTCCTGAAAATGAAACCTTCCGAATCCTTCGGCGATATTGGCCGAAACTGAAGATGCCGAGCGCTTTAACTGACTTACTCGATTATATCTCTCCTCCCCTGGCAATGTATTTGCGAACGTATACGCATCCAGCATTAATTGATGCGCCTTTTGCCGTACCACAAGTTCGGTGAAAGCGGTGATCATGCGTTAGTAACTTATTACTAATGCCCGATGACTCAATGACTACTCCAGCGGCTTCACCACCACCTGTCGGGACTCTCCTTCGCCGATGCTTTCAGTCTTGATATCCGGCCGGGTCGCAAGTTCCACATGGATCAGTCGGCGCTCGTAGGCGTTCATCGCCGGCAAGGCGACCTCTTTCTTTTCGAGCAATGCTTTCCGCGCGGCCGCTTTCGCGAGCTCAGTGATCAGCCGCTCGCGTTCTTTCTTATAATTGTTCACGTCGACGACGATATGGTCGATCTGCATCTTCTTCGCGATCAGGCGGATGACATAATCCAGATCATGGATCAGATTCGGGAGAAACCGGTTCACCAGACCCTCATCATGCAAAAACACATTGACGCGCTTGCCAACGGTATCCACGTCTACCGAAAAATCCAATCCGGTGGATCGCAGCAGTTGTTCGACGGTATTTTTGAATTCATCCATAAATGCTTAGGGTAAATGATGCTCTTTGATTTCCGCGGCAAGGTTCAGCGTCCGGTTGATGTAGATCTGCTGGATGACCGTAAATACGGAGGTCACCAGCCAGTACAGACCGATCGCCGCAGGGAGCGTTCCGAGGATCACGACCGTGATTACCGGTCCCATGAAGATCATCTGCCGGCCGATCTGCTCGGCCGATGAAAGTTCCTGCCCGGGTTCAAGTTTCGGAAGCGACAGCTTGCCCTGATAGTATTGGGCCGCTGCCGCCAGGATAACCATAAGAATACTCGGTTTTTGCAGATCTATCAAGTGCAGGAAGGTCGCGTTCAGGTGAGCGGGAGCGGATACGAAAGAATAGAGGTTTGTCAGCGCCTCGGGCGTGATGCCGCCCAAAAAGACCCGGTAGATGCCGATCAGCACCGGCAGCTGGATCAGCAGCATCAGAAAGCCCGAAAAGGGGTTCACGTTATGGGTCCGATACAGCTCCATCATCGCCTGCGCCTGCTTCTCCTTGTCGTCCTTATGGTGATTCTGGATTTTCTTGATTTCCGGCTGCAGCTTCTGGATGATGGACTGGTTCCGCGCACCGCTGTAGAACAGCGGAAGAAAGATGAGGCGGATCACCAGGGTCAGCAAAATGATCGCGACACCGAGATCGTGGAATGCGACGGTGTTATAGAGCACGATGAGCGCATTGAGGAACGGAGTATAAAATAAGGCCTGGAACATAATTATCTCTGCATTATATCACTAATCGCGTTCGACGTTTCGCGCGCCAGATCGTCGGGCAACCGGCCGTTGCCGACGCCCCGCACCACGATCAGCAGGTCGATGCCGGGGAGTTTGCGCGGAACATCGGACGACTGCGCAGTCCTGAGGATCGCGCGCCGGATCGCATTGCGATCCGAAGCTTTCTTGACCAATCCCTTCCGGATCACCACGCCGCAGCGGCCGTACGGAAGGCCGTTCGGGAAGAATTTCGCCGCAATCAGGGGAAAACGGATTTCCGTTCCCCGCTTGCTCATCGTGGTTTGAATAGGTAAGCGGTATTTTTTGGCCAACATACGCGAATCGCGGGACAAGCCCGCGAATGACGATTAAAAACTATGAAGACTAGACCGCGAGACGATGCCGACCCTTCCGGCGACGCGATGCAAGGACCCTGCGGCCTCCTGCGGTGCGGTTTCTTTTCAGAAAACCGTGCGTCCGAGCGCGTTTCCGCTTCTTTGGCTGATACGTTTGTGACATGAAAACAGTATACCGCACGGTACGGATGAAATCAAGGTCTTTTCCGACGGGGTGGCGGAAGCCCGGGAACCCGATTGACCCCCCGGAATGCGCCCGAAATACGAAAACACTGGACAAAGCCGGGGGAGTTCGTGCATACTTGATACAAATGCGGAATGGGCGGGAGAGGAGATCGCCGTAAAATCCTTTTCCACAGGAAATTCACAGGTTGTTCCACTTTGCATGTTCCTTTCATATCGCGCAATCATCTATAATGGATATATTGTCGCGCGAATCGGTCCGTTCGTTTTAAAAACTAGAATCAATTTACCTTTTTCATATCATGGAGTTCGAACAATTGTGGCAAAACGCGCTGAGTGAAATAGAAGTGCAGATTTCCAAGCCGAATTTTGCGACATGGCTCAAGAGCAGCCGTCTTCTCGACAAGCAGGACGGCGTCGTCCTGGTCGGACTCCCGAATACGTTCGCGAAAGAGTGGGTGGAGAACAAATATCAGAAGATCATCCTCAACGCGCTCCGCAATCTGGACCAGTCAACCAAGAAAGTGCAGTTCACCGTCCATCACGGCAACGGAGCGGCGGCGACTCTCGCCCCGTCGCGGCGGAGCCGGAAGGTGAACGAGGACGATTTCAAGAAACAGCTGGCATTTGAAGAGCTGAAGATCGATCCGGAAACCAATCTGAATCCGCGCTACCGCCTCAGTTCGTTCGTGGTGGGCAAAACCAACGAGCTCGCATACGCCGCCGCAAGCGCGGTCATCGAAGAGATCGGCAGGAAATACAATCCGCTGTTCATTTACGGCGGCACCGGCCTCGGCAAGACCCACCTGATCCAGGGTATCGGTAACGAGATCAAAGTCCGCTACAACGATAAGGTGCGCGTGAAATACGTCTCATCGGAAAAATTCACCAACGATGTGGTCTACGGCATCCGCAACAAACGGATGGAGGACATGAAGGACAAGTACCGCACGGTGGACGTCCTGATCATTGATGACGTGCAATTCATCGGCGGCAAGACATCAACCGAAGAGGAATTCTTCCACACCTTCAACGCGCTGTATGAAAACAACAAGCAGATCATCATCTCCTCGGACCGCCCGCCGAAATTCATCCCGACACTGGAAGACCGGCTCCGGTCGCGCTTCGAAGGAGGCATGATCGCCGACATCGCCTATCCGGATTATGAACTCCGCCTCGCGATTCTGAAGACCAAACTCCAGGAACGCGGCGTGGCGCTCCCTGAAAACATCGTGGAATTCATCGCCAACAAGATCCAGAAGAATCTCCGTGAACTGGAAGGCGTCCTCAACCGGATCCTCTTCTACCAATACGCCAAACGCGACATCACCCTGAAGATGGTGGAGGAGATCGTCGGTGAAACCCTGCAGCAGCCCACCAAGAACATCAACCCGAACCAGGTGATCAAATCGGTGGCGGACTATTTCGAGGTCTCTCCGAACGACCTGACGGGCCGCTGCCGCCAGAAAAGCATCGTAGAACCGCGCCAGATCACCATGTACCTCCTCCGGGACATTCTCGGCCTTTCCTACCCCGATATCGGCCAGAAATTGGGCAAACGGGACCATACCACCGCCATCTACGCCTACTCGAAGCTTTCCGAAGAGATGAACAAGAACCAGGATCTGAACCAGAAAATTATCGCCATTAAAGATCTGATCTATAAGGAATAACCTGGTGATAAGTGGGGGGATAAACCCTGGATATCCGGCGCACAAAAACAGCCTGCCCGGAAAGTCCCGAAAGTTATCCCTGGTCATCCACATCATTATTCACACGTCGTCCCACTTTTCCAAAACGCTTCTGCTCTGATTCCATCACTATTCCCGTCATTCATCCCCAGTATCCACACCCCCTAATACTGCATCTAATTCTTTATATATATTATGAAATTAGTAATACTGAAAAACAGTTTGCGCGAAGGATTACTCGCCGTTGAACGGGCGACGGCGGAGAATGCCAACCTGCCGATCCTGAAGAACGTCCTCATCAAGACATTCAACAACAAGATCCAATTCTTCACGACCAATCTGGAAATAGCAGTATCCAAACAGATCAGCGGCAAGATCGTGGAAGAAGGAAGCGTGACGGTTCCGCTCCATACCCTGTTGACGATCACCAACAACACCACCAGCGAACGGATCAATCTGGAAACAAACCGCAGCACGCTGGTATTCAAAACGGACAATTACGAAGCGACCATCCAGGGACTTCCGGAAGAGGAATTCCCGCTGATACCGAAGATCGAGAATACGAAGAATCACATCACTTTCGACGCGGACCGGTTCAAGGAAGTGATTCTCAAAGTGGTGAATACGATCCAGTTGTCGGAAATCCGCCCCGAGATCAGCGGTATGCTTTTTGATTTCCAGATGACCTATGTGAAGCTGGTGGGTACCGACAGTTTCCGTCTCGCCGAAAATACCATCTCCGACAAGGAATTCACGACGACATTCCAGCGAGGTTTCAAAGTGGTCATCCCGCTGAAGACCGTTCAGGAAGTCCTGCGGACGCTCGGAAGCGGATCAGTTTCCCTTTTCTTCGATCCGAATCAGGTCCTGTTCAAGAATGACGACCTGGAAATCATATCGCGCCTGATTGACGGCAATTATCCCGATTATGAACCGATCACTCCGAAATCATTCGAAACCGAACTGGTGATCGAGCGGGAACATCTGATGAATGCGGTGAAACTCGTCAGCACGTTCAGCGGCAAAGTGAACGAGATCCGCCTGCAACTCAAAGAAGGGAAGAAGATCGTTGAGGTGTATTCCGTGAATCAGTCGCTGGGAGAGAATAAATATCTGGTCCCGGTGAAGGCGAAAGGCGACGCCTGTGAAGTATCCTTCAACTGGCGCTATCTCATGGACGGACTGAAGAATTTCAACGATACCGAATTCTTTTTCGGATTGAACGGAAGTCATCGCGCGGCGATGCTGAAGAGCCAGGCGAACGCCTCGTATTTCTATATCCTGATGCCGATCAATTCGCAGTAGGGCCGGCGGTTACCGCTGATACAGAATGACGCTGGTTTCGAAGGAATTATTCTGACCGTCCGTCACGCGAAGCGTGAGGCGGTTTTGCGGCAAAAGCGCATGCGGAACGAGTGAGAACTGATAGGTGAATGAGGATCCGAGAGATCCGGAGCGATCGTCCATCACGGTGTTATTGAAGAGCAGCTGCAGGTGCGTGAGGCCGGTTTTTCCGGCGATGGTCGCAGTCACCGGAATGACCTGTCCGCTGATGAACTGGCCGTTCTGCGGCGCGGTGATCGTCAGGGTCGGAGCGTCGCTGATCAGCGCGGTGGCGGCATTCTGCGCGCCGAATGGAATCGGCCTGTTATATTTCTGAAGGAAATCAGGGATCGTGGAAGTCGCCCACTGCAGGACCGGATCCTCCCAATTTTTGAATTGCGGATCGTTCTCCGGCTGCGTCGGCTGCGGACCGAGCGGATTGTTCTTATCGACGTAGAAGAGAATGGTATGCACCTGCGGATAGGACTGATTCCCCGACGTGTAATTTTCAATATAATCGTCATTGAACATCGGTTTCTGCGTCACGATCGGATCCGGTTTATTGAATGAAACAAGCGGCCGGTTCTGGAGGGCCTGGCTCATGAACGCGCTCCACATCGGAACCGCG
This sequence comes from Patescibacteria group bacterium, assembly GCA_028865335.1. Lineage (GTDB taxonomy): Bacteria > Patescibacteriota > Minisyncoccia > UBA6257 > 02-FULL-45-10c > REEB48. Next base: position 5,899 of record JAGWKK010000007.1, read on the forward strand.
GCGAGAAGACTGGAGCCATGGCGCTGCATCGGCGTATTGTCGTTATTTCCGCTCCAGACGCCCACGACGAGGTCGGGGGTATATCCGATAGTCCAGGCATCACGATAGTCGTTCGTCGTTCCGGTTTTCATGGCGACTTCATGGCCCGGAAATACCGTCAGCGCCAGACTGGATTGGAAGAGGCCGGAACGCGCTTTGACGTCGGTCAGGATGTCGTTGGTGAGTCGCGTGTATTGCGCATCGATGACGCGCTGGGAATTGTCCTGATACTGCTCCACGATATTTCCCTTCGCATCCGTGACGGAAAGAATCATGGTCTGCTGGTGTTTGACGCCTTCCTGCGCGAATACGGAATACGCACCCACCATATCTTTCAGCGTCACTTCGCCGCCGCCGAGCACGAGCGAAAGGCCGTACCGGCTGCGCTCGGTCAGGGTGCTGATGCCGAAATCGTGCGCGAGGCTGAGCACGTTATCGATGCCGGCGAGATACATGACTTTGACCGCGGGTACGTTGATGGACTGCGCGAGCGCGGTGCGGAACGTGACCGGACCTGCGAACGTTCCTTCAAAGTCCACCGGTTTATAGCTGTTGGCCGGATCGCCGGTCGTATCAAATTCAGTGCTCAAATCGAAGACGGTCGTATCCGGCGTGTATCCTTTTTCAAATGCCGCGGTATAGGCGAACGGTTTCATGGACGATCCCGGCTGGCGGAGACCCTGGGTCGCGACGTCGAAATTGCCTTCGAATTTGCAGTCCACTCCCGGCGTGCAGCCATCCGGCTCCGGTGAGCCGAAATAATCCTTCGATCCGACAAGTGCCAGAATCTGGCCCGTGGTCGCGTCCTGCGCGACGAGTGCCGCATTGTAACCCTGGTACAACTCGGTATTGCGGGTGGCGCCGTCGAGCACCGCTTTTTCGGCTTCCTGCTGCATATTCCAATCCAGCGTCGTAATGACGCGCAATCCCGCCGTCTGGACGTAGTCCTCGCCGTATTTCTTATTGAGATAATCCTGCACTTCAAGGACGAAGTGCGGCGCCTTGATGGTCGTCACCGAAGGGGCGAATTGAATCTTGAAATTCTGGGCGTCTTTCATCTGCTGGTCGGTGATATAGCCGTACTCGTTCATTTTCTGCAGGACGAGATCTTTCCGCTGCATCAGTTCATCCACATGTTTTCCGTACGGGGAATAGTAACTCGGCGCCTGCGGCAAGCTGGCCAGAAGCGCTGATTCCGCAAGATTGAGTTCGGAAGCGTGTTTGTTGAAATAGGTTTCCGCCGCGGCTTCGACGCCGTACGCGTTGCTGCCGTACGGAATCTGGTTCAGGTAGAGATTGAGGATCTCATCTTTCGTGTAGTGCTGCTCCAGCTGAAAAGCGACCATCAGTTCCTTGATTTTGCGGACGATGGTTTTCTCGGTGGAAAGGAACGCGTTGCGCGCCAGCTGCTGGGTGATCGTCGATCCGCCCTGGGAATACGAGCTGGAGACGAGGTCGGCGAGCGCCGAGCGGAGGATGCCGCGCCAGTCGAAGCCCGGATTGGTATAGAACGTATGGTCTTCGATGGAGATCGTCGCCTGTTTCATCGTGTCAGGAATCGAATCGAACGGAATCGTCGTACGCTTCTCTTCGCCGTGGATTTCATACAGAAGCACGGTTCCGGTGCGGTCGTATATCTTTGTCGACTGGGCGACTTGGCGGGTTTCAAACTGGTCGGGGCTCGGCAGATCCTTCAGGATGACGGCGAAAAAAACCAACCCGGCGGCGAGAATCGAGAGGGTTCCGAGCACGAGAATGGCGAGCCAATGCTTGCGGATAAGCTTCAAAAGTCGCTTCAACATAAGTACATAGTATACCTTTTAATTCCCAAATACCAACAGCCCCCGGCGGTGCCGGGGGCTGTTGAAATTAGTAGTTTTCGTCCTCTTCTTCGTCCGAATCGGAGTCGTCCGTAAGGAGGTCATCCTCTTCGTCATCGAGGAGTTCGTCCTCGTCGCTGTCAGATCCGCGGCTGCCGGCTTTCGAGGTTTCTTCAGCATCCACTTCCACGACCTCTTCGCCGAACGACATTTCGTCCGCGGCACCTTTCTTTTTTTGTTTTGGCATTTTAGGTATCGGGGACGCGGCATGCATCCGCCGAGAATACTCAAAAGGCTACGACCTTTATGATGATTATACGAAAGTATAGCGAAGCCCGATGTGGTGTCAATACCCCGAGTTATCCCCAAACCCGCTTCTGGGAGGTCGTAATGGCGACGGCGAGCGCATCGCTGGCGTCATCGTACCCCTTCACTGATTCGATGCGCAGCAGTTTCGCCACCATTTTCGCCACGCTCTTCTTGTCGGCGTTGCCATAGCCGGTGACCGCGCTTTTGATTTCGGACGGCGTGAATTCCTCGATGGGAAGGTTGTGCCGGGCGAGTTCGCCGATGAGGACGCCGCGCGCCTGGGCGACTTCGATGCCGGTTTTCACGTTCTTCGCGAAATACAGTTTTTCGATGCCGGCTTTTTCGGGATGATAGGTCGCGATGAGCTGTGCGAGTTCGGTGGACGCTTTCCGGAGCAGGCCCGCGAGATCGTTGCCGGAAGTCCCGAAAGGGTTGTCGCTGCGCACTTTCTTGCGGCTGATCTCAATGACGCCGTAGGCGATCAGGCGCAGTTCTCTGCCGGCATCAATGACGCCGTAGCCGATGCGCGTGCTGCCGGGATCGATGCCGAGGATGATCATGTGCGTATAGTGTATAGCGTATAGCGTATAGAGCGACAGGACTCTCCCTGAACGCTTATCGCTAATCGCTGGACGCTGTATTAGTTATTACATTCTGGACATCATCGTGATCCTCGAGCGCCTCGATCAATGCGGCAATCTTCTGCTTGCTTTCGTCGGAAACGTCCTGAGGAAATTTCGGCTTCCATGCATTATCCGATTTCTCAAACGCCCAAAGGACGCTGCCCGGGGTGGCGATCTTCGCATCGTGCTCGGCGAGGAGGTGCTTGATTTCGGAGATGGAGCGGTTGGTGTTATCCGTGATCCCTTCGATGATGAGCGATACGCCTTCCGGGCCGTAGGCCTCGACGACGATGTCTTCCATCGGTTTCTCTTCGGACGCCTTCGAGACGGCGCGCTCGATGTTGTCCTGCGGGACGTTGAACTGCTTCGCTTTCTCTATCGCGGAGCGGAGCCGGGGATTGAACTGCGGATTCGCCTCGGTTTTCGCGGCGATGGAGATCGCCTTCAGGAGTTTGGAGAATATCCGCCCCCGCTTCATGTCGGCGGCGCCTTTCTGGTTCTTGATCTGGGACCATTTGTTATGTCCTGACATATATGTGTCATTTTAGAAGAATTGCCGGTGGAATTCAATTCCGGCGACTTTGCCCTCGGGAAACTATCCACATTTTCCGTTGTCTTTTGGCCGTATCGGGAGTATTTTAAGGGTAATGGCTCAGGCGGTATCGTCTTTCATATTAGGTTCCCTAATGAATAAGAAGAATTTTGAGCTCGATTCAAGGAGCGAGGAGTTAGGCGTGCTTCATGCACTTGAACGACGAGCGACGAAAAAGCGAGCCAAAATTCTTTTACCCGGAGGGAATCGCGATTTTGGCCAATCTCTGCGTTATTTCTCCTCGCCGTGGTTTCAACCACTGGCTCGTCAAAATGCCTTGAGCTTGACTCAAAATCGTGATTTTAATTTAGGGAAAATAATATGAAAGACGATACTAACGATCGTTCGCAATTGAATAGTTTTTTGGCGAAAGCGCATCAGGAAGCCGAAGAGCGTGATGCGCAGCGGCGGGCGGCGCATGCGGCGACGCCGTATATCGATCTGTCCACGCAGCCGGTCCAGACGGATGCGCTGGAGCTGATTCCTGAGAAAGATGCGCGCGCCGCGAAAGTGGCGGTCATCGAGAAGAAGGGCGATCACATCGTCGTGGTCGCGTATGATCCCGCGGGCGCGGCGGCGAAGAAGGTCTTCGAGGGTCTGGAGAAGAAGGATTTCAAACTGAAGAAATTCTGCGTTTCCGAATCCGGCCTCGCGCGGGCGTGGGATTTCTATAAATACATAACCGAAAAAACCGGTCCGATCACCGGCCGTATCGATGTCGATCAGCAGCGCGTGGAGGGGCTCATCCAGAAACTCACGACGCTGACGCTGGTGAAGGACGAGATCGAGAATTTCGATTTCAAGAAATTCTCCACGGCGCAGATGCTGGAAATCGTGCTCGCGGGCGCGCTGAAGAACCGCGCGTCGGACATCCACTTCGAGCCGACGGAAAAGGCGGTCAAACTCCGCTACCGCATCGACGGCGATCTTCATGATGTCCTGACCGACCTCAAGCCGCCGATGTACGCGCATATCGTTTCGCGCATCAAACTGCTTTCCAATCTGAAGCTCAACGTCCGCGACGAAGCGCAGGACGGCCGGTTCACGATCGGTCTCGGGCAGAAGGAAATCGAAATCCGCGTGGCGGTGGCGCCGTCGGAATTCGGCGAAGTCATCGTGATGCGCGTGCTCGATCCGGATGCGATCAACCTGAGCATGGGCGATCTCGGCCTGCGCGCGGACGATCTCGCGATCGTGGAGAAGGAACTGAAGCGGCCGAACGGCATGATCCTCAATACCGGTCCGACCGGTTCCGGTAAGACGACGACGCTCTACGCGTTTCTGAAGCACGCGAATTCCCCGGAGATCAAGATCATCACGATCGAGGATCCGATCGAATACCACGTGGCGGGCATCGAACAGACGCAGGTGGACGAGGAGGCGAAATACACATTCGCCAACGGTCTCAAATCGCTGATGCGGCAGGATCCCGACGTGATTCTGATCGGTGAAATCCGTGACAAGGAAACGGCGGAGATCGCCATCCAGGCGGCGCTGACCGGCCACTTGGTATTTTCCACCGTGCACGCCAATGAAGCGGCGGGTGCGATTCCGCGCTTACTGGATCTCGGCGTGAAAGCGACGAGCATCGGCCCGTCCATGGATCTGATCATCGCGCAGCGGCTGGTGAAGCGGCTGTGCGGGAAATGCAAAACAGCCGCGAAACCGGATGCAGCATTGGAAGGATATGTGCGGAAATTGAAAGCGTCATTGCCGAAACGGGTTGACGCAAAACTATTGGAAAAGGTGACTGTCTTCGCGCCGAAAGGATGCGAAGCGTGCGGCGGATCGGGATATCGCGGGCGTATCGGCATCTATGAACTCCTGCCGATCAGCAAGGAGCTGGAGGAATTGATGAACAAGGGCGCCGGCGAAATCGAGATCCAGGAATTCGCGGTGAAACAGGGGATGGTCACGATGCAACAGGACGGCATTCTGAAAGTCGTCGCCGGCATCACGACGGTCGATGAGGTCGAAAAAGTAACCGGTCCGATAGAAATATAAAAAGCTTTGTTCTGTGGGCAAAGATCCCGTCAGGGAAAAAAGTGGAACTTTCCTAAAATAAATTTTAGAAAAGGTTAGAATTATTCTGAGGAGTAGCCTCGCCTGAGCCAAGCTATCCATCAAGAAGTAATTCCCGCCCACAGAACAAAGCTTTCTATGGAAACGCTGGTGAGAACCTATTTCAATCATAATTCCTGAACGCGTTGCTTGGATGAATTGAAAATTTCAAGGCGCGCTGACAAGCTCGTGGCTGGACGCCACCGCGAGGAAGCGCAACAAGGAAATTTTCAATTCAGACAGCAACCCGAAGGGATACGGCAAATTTCATTGATATCAGCGTCGCTTATCGGAAAGGTAGCTTTGGCTACGATTTCCTCTGCGCTTCTTGATCTCAATAAAATTTGCTCGTATCGCGTTCGGAAGCTATGATTGAAATAGGTTCTTTACGAAGAGCGCCTGCACTAAATTAATAACAATATAGCATAAATAGAATATATTGTCAATACCCTAGAAAGTTATGACAGACGTAAAGAAAAATATACCAAAAAAGGACGAAGAAAGCCATATCGACCTCGCGCTGCGCCCGACGACGTGGAGTGACTACATCGGACAGGAAAAAGTGAAGCAGAACCTCCGCGTGATCCTGGATGCGGCGCTGAAGCGCAGTGAATCATCCGATCACCTGCTGTTTTATGGCCAGGCGGGTCTTGGCAAGACGACCTTGGCGCACCTGGTGGCGAAGGAAATGGGCGCCAACCTGAAAATAACGTCCGGACCGACGCTGGAAAAGATGGGAGACCTTGCGGCGATCCTCAGCAACCTGGAAAGCGGCGACGTGCTCTTCATCGATGAGGCGCATCGCCTGAACCGGCAGATCGAAGAAGTGCTGTATCCGGCGCTGGAAAGCCGGAAGCTGCACCTCGTCATCGGCAAAGGCCCCGGTGCGCGGACATTCTCGCTGGATCTGCCGCCGTTCACCCTGATCGCCGCGACGACCCGCGCGAACCTGCTTTCGGGTCCGCTCCGTTCCCGCTTCGGCGCATCATTCAAGCTTGATTACTACACCATCGAAGACATCAAGGATATTCTGAAGCGTTCGGCGAAGCTGCTGGGCGTCGAGGCGGATCCGATCGCGCTTGATATGGTCGCGCGGGCGGCCCGATTCACGCCGCGCACCGCGAACCGGCTGCTGCGCCGCGTGCGGGATTACGCGGAAGTGAACAACATGAAGACTTTGAATGAGGAAGCTGCACGCAAGACGCTGGCAATGCTGGAAATCGACCAGCTCGGCCTGGAACCGACCGACCGCCAGCTCCTGACGACGATCATCGAGAAGTTCCACGGCGGCCCGGTGGGCATCCAGACGCTCGCCGCCGCATTGAACGACGACCGTGGCATCATCGAGGACGTCTATGAACCGTACCTGATGAGTATCGGACTCCTGAACCGCACGCCGGCCGGCCGCCGCGTGACCCCGGAGGGATACCAGCATCTGGGATATAAGATTCCCGAGGGCGGAATGCTCTAATGTATGGAGAATCCGTTGGAAAGATTATTGAGGAATGCGAATCAGGCCCCGGCGGAGAGCGGGCAGGAAGAATCCTCGGGCGAGTCGATAAGCGTCGGCAGGCTTGAGGATCTTCGCGATAAGATCGTAAAAGATATCCGCGAGGCAAAGTCCCTTCCCGAATCGCCTGCCCGGAATCTGGACGCATTTACCGGGGAGATGCTTGAAGAACTGGGGTCTTCGCTCGATGCTTTTTCGGCGGCGGAAAAGAATCTGGATTCGCGATCGAAAGAAAAACTGTATAAGCGGATGCATGCCGAACTTGCAGAGAACCTCAAGAATCTGTTGGGCGAAATGGATGCCGCACTTGAGAGGATGGCCGAATGGAGCAAGAAGATGCTTTCCGGAGATGTTTCCGACCAGGAGCGGACATTTCTCAGGCGATATTTGGATTCCCCTTTGTGGCAGCGATTGGATGTCGCGACCCGGATCGTTTCACTGGCGGATCGGTGGAAGCTGGATACGACTGCGGTTAAAAATAAAATTGCGGAATTGGAGAAGGTGACCGACCTTGATGCTTATCGGAAGAAAGAGGCCGAATTGGGCGGTTACGAATAATGCATAATTTCGGAAAATATATACGGCATGGCATCGTGATGGCGCTCGTGCTGGGCGCATGTTTTCAGAGCGCTCAGGCAACGACCTACCCCGTGACGCTGGATCGGCTCCGGCAGAAATACGCGGACGGAACGCTCAAGGTGCTGGTGGTGCCCGGACATGACAGCCAGGATTTCGGAGCGGCATTCGGCGGGGTGCACGAAGCGGATCTGACGCTCCAACTCGGCCAGCAATTGTATAGCGACCTGAAACAGGATCCGCATATCCAGACCTTCATCGCGCGCGACAAGAGCGGCTATTTGCCGACGTTCCAGGATTTTTTTGATACGCATCAGGCGGATATCCAGAATATCCGGACGCTTTCAGAAAAATTGTTTTCGCAGACCTTTCCGAATGCGACGAGTCCGCAGCTCGTGCTGCATAATGCCGCGAGTACCCGGGTCGCGGATAAACTGTACGGCATCAATGCGTGGGCGAATCAGAACGATATCGATCTGGTGATCCATATCCATTTCAATGACGATGCATCGCGACGATGGTACCAGTCCGGAAAATACAACGGCATGGCGCTCTATATTCCCAACAGCGCATTTCCGAATTATGCGATCAGCGACGGCGTCGCGCATTCGATTTTCGCAAAGCTGACGCCGGTGATGGCCACCAGTAATCTGCCCGTGGAATCCGACGGCATTCTCCAGGATCACCAGCTGATAGCAATCGGTCCGAACGCGACATTGAATCCCGCGGCGGTACTGATCGAGTACGACTATATCTATGAGTCGCAGATTCTCCACGCAACTCCGCGCACGCCGGTGTTTCAGGACTTGGCGCAGCGTACGTACCAGGGCATCGAATCATATTTCAATCCTTCGGGTTCCGGAACGCCCGCAGTGACCGGTGTTCTGCCCCATACATGGACGCAGACACTCCAATCCGGCGTGAAATATAGCGCCGATGTGGTTGCGCTGCAGTTCGCGCTCGCGAAGGACGGCGAATATCCGCCGACAGGAAAGACGCTGAATGATTGTCCGATATCGGGGAATTTTCTCGGATGCACGCGCGCGGCCGTGACGCAATTTCAGGAGAAATACGCATCCGACATTCTGGCGCCGTACGGTATGAAATATGGAAACGGCCTCGTAGGACCGCTGACACTCAAGAAGCTGAACGCCTTGTACGGGAAATAAAATCGAGTCGCACGCAAAGGTCTTTACTAAGATGTATTTTTGTGTTATTTTAGGAATATTGACAGTACAGGAGGTTTCACAATGGACCAGGAAAGGATGGGAAGAGAGGAATTTGAAAATCTGATCAGATTCTCCATGTCGCCTTCGGAATTCCGCCGGGTGATGCGCGCATACCAGCTTTCCAAGCATGGGCACAAAGGCCAGAGCCGGGAAACAGGTGAGCGGTATTTCGAACACCCCAAGGCGGTGGCGGTTATTCTGATCAAGGAACTGAGAATGCTTGATCCGGATATGATCATCACCGCGCTTCTGCACGACATCCAGGAAGATTCGTTCATTCTGACATGGGAAGATATCGAAGACATCTTCGGTAAGAATATCGTCTTATATGTCCGGGCGGTTACGAAAGAACCGGGGAAGGCGTATCTCGAAAATCTGCTTCGCGCTCCGACGCCGGCCCTGTTCGTCAAACTGGCGGATCGACTGCACAACTTGCGGACGCTCGGTGGCTGCCGGCCCGAAAAGAAGATGAAGCAGATCACGGAAACGCGCGAGAAATACATCCGGGTCATGCACGAATTGCAGCAGCGCCTTCCACGGAATGAGCGGTGGCGCTCGTCCTATCTTCGGGAGAAGATCTTGCGACAGTGTACGGAGATCGAGGAGACGGTTACATAGCCCTTTAAGGGCTATTTTAATTTTGGTATGGTTAGACCATGCAGCGAACGACTTCCCGATCGCAGACACAGCGTTTCGCCGCCAAGCTCGCGCGGCAGATTTTGCGTTCCGGGCCGGGAAGGAAGGCGACGGTCCTGGCGCTTTCGGGGGATCTCGGCGCGGGAAAGACGACATTCACGCAGGGATTCATCAAGGCACTTGGCGTGAAGCATCGCGTGACGAGCCCGACCTTTTTGCTGGTCCGCAGATATGAAGTCGAAAGTCCAAAGTCGAAGGTGAAAGGTTCTGGAAATTCTTCAACCTATAACCTTCAACCTATAACCTATAAAGACGCCTACCACTTCGATCTCTACCGGATCCACGCGGTGAAAGAACTCGCGCCGCTGCATTTCGGAAAGATTCTTCGCGACCCGCGGAACATCGTGCTGCTTGAATGGCCCGAGCGCGTCAGGAAGGCGATTCCGCGATCGGCGAAGTGGATCTTCTTCGAGCATGGCCGCAACCAGAAAGAGCGGAACATAAAGATGCGAAAGTAGGGTATGATGACTATATGAAAGAATTCCTTCTCATTGATGCCAATTCGCTGATCCATCGCTCGTTTCATGCGCTGCCGCCGCTGACGACGCCGCAGGGAGCTCCGATCAACGCGGTGTACGGGCTGTCGTCCATTCTGCTCAAACTGATCCGCGAGCATAATCCGGAATATGTGGCTGCGGCTTTTGACCGGCCGGAAGCGACGTTCCGCAAGGTGATGTATCAGGAGTACAAAGCGCATCGTCCGCCAACCGCGAGCGAACTCGTGTCGCAGCTGGTTGAGGCGCACCATACATTCGAAGAATTCGGCATCAAAGTCATGGAACAGCCGGGGCTCGAGGCCGATGACATCGTCGGAACGCTCGCGGAGAAAATGAAAAAAGAACCCGACGTGAAGGTGATCATCTTTTCCGGCGATAAGGACAATCTGCAATTGATTGACGGCGACAAAGTGGTCGTCGAGTTGCTGAAGACCGGCGTGAGCAAGACAGTCACCTACAACGAAGCGCTGTTTCTGCAGGATTACGGATTCTCTCCGGCGCAGCTGGTGGACTACAAGGCGCTGATCGGCGACACTTCGGACAATATTCCCGGCGTGACCGGCATCGGCCCGAAAGGCGCGACGGACCTGATCAAGCAATTCGGAACCATTGAGAAGGTGTACGAGGAAGTCGGCCTCATTGCCAAAGAGGTGCTGCGCAAGAAGTTGGAGGCGGGGAGGGACAGCGCTTTTCTTTCCAAGGAACTGGCGACCATCAAGCGGGATGCCGATCTTCCGGTGTCGCTTGAGGACCTCAAGCGCAAGCCGATGGATACAGAGGGGCTGAAAAAGTACTTCACGGAGCTTGGCTTCAGGAGTTTGACAGAGCGCCTATAGTATGGTATACTGCATCTAAGTCAGTACCGATTCTTAAAATCTCAATAGAGCGGAGGACGTGATGAAGACGATCGTGATGATGGTGTTCGGACTCATGCTCACGGGCTGCGCGACGCAGCGGGTGGCGACGCAGAGCGGGGTGATGGTCAGCAAGTACCCCGCTTCGGCCATCGGTTCGTGGAAGCGCTTCGATCAGCGCGGTTCGGATCTGATGCGGGGGAAGCCGCAGGTCATTCCGGCGCTGCAGCCGGGCGAGACCGTGATCAGCGGAGCGACCCTCCGCCAGCGGGCGAAGGACCTGGGAGTCGTCACGGGCCAAGCCTACGCGGAGCTCATGATGAAGAACCAGAAGCTCCTGCCGACGCCGACGGGCCCCTGCAAGTTCGTCTTCCCGGGTACGATGTGGCGCATGCCGCAAGGCGTGATGGTGATGCCATACCTGGACTGGGACGGCGCGCAGTGGCAGATCAAGTACGCTGCCCTGAACGTTCCGTGGGGTACAGGGACCTACCTCATCAAGGTGACGCCGCAGTAATCGTCACCCAGCCTCCTGTCTGGACTATATGTCCGGGCAGGAGGCCTTTTTTTATTTCAGGAGAGTATAATGGGACTATGACCATCGGATTCGGATTGAAGGAACAATTCAAAGAGGCACTGCGTGCCGGGAAAAAGATTTCAGACGATTACTTCGATCTTGGCGTCGCATTCTGGATGCTGAATCCTGACGAGCAGGCATATACCCAGGAGCATCTCAGCATGCAGTATTTGCATAAAAAGACCGGAACCGAAAAAGAACTGTATCGGTATGCGGTGAAGAAGCTGAGGGAATATAAGTTGGAAAAACTGTTTTACGAAGTCGAAATGCCGCTGCTCAGGATTCTTGCGGAGATGGAGCTGGCGGGCATCCTGATCGATCCGGCCAGTCTTTCGCGCAATGGATCGGTCGCTGGAGAAGAAGATTTCCGCGTTGGTGAAGGATATCTACCGGCTTGCCGGCGGACCGTTCAATCTGAATTCGCCAAAACAGCTCGGACAGATGCTGTTCGAAAAGCTCGGCATGAGCATGGAGGGCGTCCGCAAAACGCCGGGCGGCGCGGTTTCGACGAATGCCGAGACCCTGCAGGCGATCCGGGAGCGCCACCCGATTGTTCCGAAGATTCTTTCCTACCGTGAACTGTTCAAGCTGCAGTCGACCTACGTCCGTCCGCTCGGGCAGCTGCAGGACGCGCAGCATCGCGTGCATACGAATTATATCCAGACCGGGACATCCACCGGTCGGCTGAGCTCGCGCGATCCGAATCTGCAGAATATTCCGTCGGAAGGCGAGTGGGCGCCGAAAGTCCGCGGCGTATTCGTGGCGGACCGGGGATATGAACTCGTTTCATTCGATTATTCGCAAATGGAACTGCGGGTACTCGCATCCATTTCCGGCGATCCGAAAATGATCGAGGCGTTCAATAACGACGTGGACATCCACCGGCTGACCGCGGCGAACGTGTTCAATGTGCCGCCGGACAAAGTGACCCCGGAGATGCGGCGGCTCGCGAAAGTGCTGAATTTCGGCGTGGTGTACGGCATGGGCGCGGTGGCGTTCTCCAAAGTCAGCGGTCTCAGTTTTGCGGACGCGAGGAAATTCATTACCGAGTATCTGGAGGATTTCGCCAAAGTGCGCGAGTGGCAGGAGAAGACCAAGGCGGAGACGCGGAAGCGCGGATACGTGACGACGCTGACCGGGCGGCGGCGCTGGCTGCTGCATGCGGCTTCCCTGTTCCGCGGCGAAGCGGCGGAAGCGGAGCGGGCGGCGATCAATATGCCGGTCCAGGGATTGGAGGCGGATATCCTGAAAATGGCCATGATCCGCGTGGATGAGGAAATCCGCAAACGGAAATGGGATGGAAAGGTGCGGATGCTGCTGACAATCCACGATGAACTTCTTTTTGAAATAAAAAAGGATATGATAGCCGAAGCGTCGCGCGTCATCCATAAGGCGATGGAGCATGTCTACGAATTGGAAGTGCCGATCGTCGTCGCGGAAAAGAAAGGGAAGAACTGGGGGGTTTTGAAATAGGCGTCGTGGTATACTTTGAGTAGTACATCAGGAAGCGAGGGCGCATGGCACGGGATTACCTTACTGAGAAACTATGCGAAATGACCACGGAGATGGAGTCGTGGCCTGAATGGATGATCAGAGAGTCGGGACTGAGGGCCACTTTTGAGTGGGGCAAGAAGTTCAGGGATGAGCAACTGAGAAAGCAGCAGAGAAAAGAAGAGAGAAACAGACGTCGCGCTGCGCGAAGAAGGGAGTTGAAGAAGAAGTAGGTACATACCGACGGAGATCCGTCGGTTTCTTTTTTGAATCATAGTCTATGGTGTCATTTAATTGACGCACTCTTTTGCGCTATACTGGAAGCACATGCAGAATTTCCTGAGAAACTTCGGGGCGTATCTCAAAGTGCCGGAAATGAAAGTGTTCTGGCTCTTTTTGGCGCTGGTGCTGATCGTGCTCGGCATCGATGTCTTCTATCTGAATGCATTCCTGACCGTCCTGAGCGCGGCGATCCTGATTTCCGTCGGCGCGGTCATGTTCACGGTCATTGTGCGGGCGTCGGGGACGCAGGTGCAGCTCGCCACCGAGAAGCGGCGCATGGATAATGTCATCGCGAGCATGAATGACGGCGTGATCGTCTACGACGAGAACTTCACTGTGCGGCTGTTCAGCGCGGCGGCCGAGCGGATTTTTGATATTCCGGCGAATGCCGTGGTGGGGCAGACCATCACTCCTGAGAGCGTGCGCAATCCGCGGCTGTCGGTGCTCGCGCGCGTCATCTACCAGTCACTGGCGCCGCAGGTGGTGCAGCGGTCCGAAGAGGGTATTTATCCGCAGATCGCCGACCTTTCGTTCGATGAGCCGCGGCTGGAACTGCGCGTGAATACGGACCGTATGATGGATGACCGGGGGCGCGTGACCGCATTCCTGAAGATCATCCGCGACCGCACCCGCGAAGTGGAACTGATCAAGGCGAAGAGTGATTTCATCACCGTCGCCGCCCACCAGCTGCGCACGCCGCTGTCGGCGATCGAATGGACGTTCCAGTCATTGGATCACGAGAAATTGGAGGATTCCGCGAAGGAACTGGTGCAGACCGGCCTTGCCGCCGCGAACAACCTGATGAAGATCGTGGAGGACCTGCTCAATGTGGCGAAAATCGAAGAAGGGAAGTTCGGATACAATTTCAAACAGACCGACCTCGTGACGTTCCTGCAGGGCCTTGTCGATCAGGCGTTGCCGATCGCCAAGGAATACAACGTGAAAATGTACATGTCCGAACCGCCGGAGGCGTCGCTGCCGGTCACCATCGATGCGGAGCGGATGGGACTTGCGATCGCCAACCTCCTGGAAAACGCCCTGAAATACAACGTGCCGAACGGCCAGGTGACCGTCGGCGTCTCCCGGCGCACGGACGGCCCGTATGTCCAGATTGATATCGCGGATACCGGTATCGGCATGAGCAAGGAGACGCTCGGAAAACTGTTCACCAAATTCTTCCGCGGTGAAAATGTGGTCGCGAAAGAGACCGAAGGATCGGGGCTGGGACTGTATATCGTGCGCAATATCATCCGCCGGCACGGCGGGCAGGTATGGGCGGACTCGGAACTGAATCGGGGCACGACATTCCATATCACCATTCCGACCGATCCAAGCCTGATTCCGCAGCGCGAGGAGACCGGCGAGGTCGTCTAGGTTGCGCGAAGAAGCGCGGGTTTGCTATGCTACCGGTAGCACCTGCATTCCAAAGAGGAGAGCGTGATGGAAAAGATCGCAATGGGCATATTTGTGGCCGTGGCTCTTGCGGCGCTGGTATGGCGTCCGAAATCCATCGGCCCTTTCCATAAGAAGAAAAAGGACATTGGTCCGCCCGAACCGACGCTCCGTTATTCCCGCGAGGCGGTCAATCACCAGGACGCATTGATCCATGGCTTCAGAGATCTGGTGCATGCGATCAAATGCGAAGAAGCGCGGAAGCAGGGGAAGGAGCTCGTGCTGAGAGAAGATGAGAAGTGTCCGGAAGGCAAATTGATCACCGAGCACGATGTCGATGACGCATTCCGGCAGGCGCTCAATGAGCTGCGTACCGAGGAATCCGAGTGCCATGCCTGCGACGATTCTCTACTGGACCGCATCAAGCGTCTTTGCGGGAGACATCAGAAGAAAACGCCATAAAGGCGTTTTTGTTTTAATAAAAGGACTCACAGTTTATTCGTTGTCGCCGCCGTCGGTTGGTGATACGGTGAAGGTATGATCATCTTTCTGTACGGGCCCGATACCTATCGCCGACAGCGGAAAATGCGGGAGATCGTCGCGGACTATGCCAAAAAGCACTCCACCCTTTCCATCGATTCCTTCGATCTCGCCGAGGAATCCGGAAGGGACGGGTTGAAGGATTTCTGCCAGGCGAATTCCCTTTTTGATGCGTTCAAATTCGGGACAGTGAAGAATGCGGACGGACTGCCGAAGGCCGACCAGAAGGCGTTCATCGCCCTCCTCAAAGATGTCCTGGGCCGGAAAGAGACCGTCCTGCTGATTCTCGCCGACAAGAAGCCGAACAAGGAATTCGCTTTTCTGCTGAAGAAGCCGGCGATTGCACAGGAATTCGCGTCTCCGGAAGGTCCGGCAGCGGTGCGTTTTATCGAGGAAGAGGCGAAGCGCCGGGGCGTCGCATTGGAGCGCGGCTGCGCGGAATATCTGGCGAAGGCATTCCAGGGCGACAGCTGGGGAGCGGCGACCGAGCTGGATAAGCTCGCGCTGTTGGAGGGGAAGGCGGTGACGCTCGCGATGCTGAAATCGCACATCGAGGCGTTTGATGAAGTGAATCTGTTTTCGGTTCTGGGACGCTTGCGGTCAGGCCAGGGTTCCGCCGAGCGGCTGCGGGTGCTGGAGAATCTGCTGGCGCGTCATGAGGATCCGGCGATGCTGTTTAATATGATCGCGGTCGCGCCCTATGAGTCCTCGGCATGGAAACGCGCTGCGGCGGATTATGACGCGGCGATCAAATCGGGGAAGTTGGATTACGCCGAAGTGCTGCTCTCTATCGCGCTTGCATAAGACTTTTATGGCTTAGTAAAAAAATCTCCCGAGCAGGAGATTTTTTTATTTCAGTTTCACGAGCGATTTCGCCAGGCGGGATTTCATGCGGGACGCGGTGTTCTTTTTGATGGCACCGGTCTTCGCGGTCTTGTCCAGAATGGTGTAGACCTTCGGAAGCAATGCGCGCGCTTCGTCCGCTTTCTTGGCGGCGACGAGCTTCTTGTAGCTCTTGAGGACCTTCTTCATCGCCTCTTTCTGCGCGGAATTTTTCGCGCGGCGGCGGATGTTCTGGCGATATGCCTTTTTTGCTGATTTCGTAATCATAGAATGATAGAGATAAGTGTAGCGGTTCGTGCCGGAATTGTCAATGTATTGACATATGAATATATATATTGTATACTGTGTTTGTTAGTTGTAAACCTTAAGGGAGGTGGGCATGGCCCGCAACAGAAAGAAGAAGGGGTCAGGGGACGGGACGGAGGAGACGAAGAGCAAGCAGGCGAAGGTCAGCAAGGCGAAGCGGAAGACGTCCCCCGACGCGTGGGAGCGGCATCCCGAGCAGACCCTGCGGAACATCCTGCGCTCGAACGGCGCCGCCGCCGCTCTTGCCTACGCCGAGAAGCACAACCTGGGGAGCGCGATGAAGGCCATCCGGTTCCAGGTCGTCGACGGAAACCAGGTGCGGGTTCGCTGGGTCGATGAGATGCTGAAGAAGGTCGAGGGCAGGGGGCTCGTCCCCGCCTATCGGCTCAGCCAGCGCAAGGCGCGCTACATGATCCGCAGGAAGCTGGAGGGCCTGATCCTCAAGAAGGACGGGTCCGCGAAGAAGAACGGGATGGCCGACGCCGAGAAGTGGGTGGCCAAGCACCCGGCCTTCCGGTCCGCGGGCATGCTCCGACGCATCAAGCTGGAGCTGGAGCAGAAGGCGGCCGCGGCCAAGGCCGGCGCCGCCGCCGGCGCGCAACAGCCGAACGCGCAGTAAGCGCGAGTGCAACAAGGGTCCTCGACAGAGATGTCGAGGACCCTATTTTTTTTTATGATTTTTCCGAAAGTCGGGTGAGTTCGTTCTCGGTGATCGCTTTGCGGATGGCTATCGGCTCCTTGCCGGCGCGTTTATTGAATGCCTTCTGGATTTTCTGACGGCGGATCGTCTCGTCGATCACTTTCTGGATGGAGTCGGTGACCCGATCGGCGTAGAGAATGACCTTGCCGTTGATGGAACGCGCGGCGCGGCCGGCCATCTGCATGAGGCCGCGGAAGTTGCGGAGAAATCCTTCGCGGTCGGCGTCCAGAATCGCCACCAGACTGACTTCCGGCAGATCCAGCCCCTCGCGGAGCAGGTTGATGCCGACGATGACGTCCACTTTTCCTTTCCGGAGGTCGTTCAGAATCTCCGGACGTTTCAATGTTTTGATTTCGGAGTGGAGGTAATGCGCCTTGATGCCTTTGGCGAGCAGATATTCGGTGAGATCTTCCGCGGACCGCTTGGTCAGCGTCAGCGCGAGTACGCGCTCGTCGCGGCTGATGCGGAGGCGGATCTCGTTCAGAAGATCTTCTACCTGAGTCGCGACCGGCCGGATATCGATGTTCGGATCCAAAATACCCGTCGGACGCACGAGCTGTTCCACGGCGTTGTCTTTCGCGTGTTCCAGTTCGTAGGGTCCCGGCGTCGCGGAAACGTAGATGGTCTGCTCCGCTTTTGTTTCGAATTCCGCGAAGGTGAGCGGGCGGTTGTCCAGCGCCGAGGGCAGGCGGAAGCCGTAGTTGATCAGGTTCATCTTCCGGCGACGGTCGCCTTCGTACATGGCGCCGAGCTGGGGGATGGTGATGTGGGATTCGTCCACGAACAGCAGGAACGGTTTCGGGAAATAATCCATCAGCGTCGCCGGAGGTTCGCCGGCTTCGCGGAACGAAAGATGGCGCGAGTAGTTCTCGATGCCGTTGACGTACCCGTTCTTCTTGAGCATTTCCAGATCGAACAGCGTCCGCTTTTCAATGCGGTCCGCTTCCTCGAATTTGTTGGCGGACTGGAAATCCTCCACGCGTTCCTCCATTTCCGTCTTGATGTTCTGCAGCGCGAGCTTGAGTTTCTGCTGCGGCGTCACCCAGAATTTGGACGGATAGATGCGGACCGAGGGCCGGACCGATTCGTTCAGGATCATCTGCACGATGGCGCGTTTCTCGAATTCGATGATCAGCTGTTCGCCGGTGACAAGGTTGACGGTCAGCTTATTGCCGGTGATGCGGTATTGTCCCTGGTCGGGATCCTTCGTGGTGCGCTCGTATTGCAGGAAATTCAGATGCCGCGCCACATCGGCGGGGCTGATCACCTGTCCTGCGTGGAGTTCCAACCGGGTTTTCATGTATTCCGACGGATCGCCGAGACCGTAGATGCACGAAACGGACGCGATGACGATCGTGTCATTGCGGCTCAGCACGCTCTGGATCGCCGCATGGCGGAGCTTGTCGATTTCCTTGTTGATGCGCGCATCCTTCTGGATATAGAGGTTCGTCGTCGGGACATACGCTTCCGGCTGGTAGTAGTCGTAGTAGGAGACGAAATAATGCACCGCGTTGTTCGGGAAGAAGGTCTTGAACTCCTGATAGAGCTGGGCGGCGAGGATCTTGTTCGGCGAGATGATTAGGGTCGGCAAATTCGTCTTCTCGATGACGGAAGCCATGGTGAAGGTTTTGCCGGAGCCGGTCACGCCGATCAGGACCTGGTCAGTCGCGCCGCTGTGGACCCCGTTGACCAGTTTTTCGATCGCCTGCGGCTGGTCGCCGGTCGGATGAAAATTGGATATGAGTTTAAACATAGGTATAATGGGTATATTGCTGCACTAATACTGCCCGCGTGGCGTACAGCGTGCACAAGAATATCGTTATGATTTACGCACTTACCGGAACACTACAAGAGAAGGGCGGAAACCGTTTTGTGATTGAAGTCGGCGGGGTGTCATTTGATTTGCGTTCATCAGCGAATAGTGTCAAAAGCTTACCACAAGTCGGCGAAAAAGTCAAAGTGCTTACCTATCTGCATGTCCGCGAGGACGCGCTGGAGCTTTACGGATTCCTGGACGCCGCCGAGCGCGATCTCTTCCAGATGCTCATCGGCGTTTCCGGCATCGGTCCGAAATCGGCGCTGGGCATCCTCGGCATCGAGCAGGTTGAGAATTTGAAGGCGGCGATCAGCGAGGGAAGGACGGAGCTGCTGACCAAAGCGTCAGGCATCGGCACGAAGACCGCCGAGCGAATCATTCTGGAACTGCGGACCAAGCTGGTCCAGCCGGGATCGGAGAAAATCGTCGGCATCATGGAGTCCGATCATGATATCGTGGAGGCGCTGGTGAATCTGGGATACGGCAAGTCGCAGGCGCGGAATGCGCTGACCCGGATCGATCCGAAAGTCACGAAAATGGAGGACCGCATCCGCGAGGCATTACAATTATTGAAATCGAAATAATGACGGCGTCGGTGAAGAACGCGGTGAAATCGCGCTACCATCTGTTCCTGGCGTGGCTCGGATCGGTCATCTACCAGCATCCCTCGCGGAAGCTGTTCGTGATCGGTGTGACGGGGACAAAAGGAAAGTCCACGGTGACGGAGCTGATCAACGCGATTTTGGAAGCGGCGGGGAAAAAGACGTCGATCAGCTCGTCGGTGCGGTTCAAGATCGGCGAGAAGACCTACCCGAACCACACCGGCATGAGCATGCCCGGCAGGTTCTTCCTGCAGCGGTTCCTGGCGGATGCGGTGAGAAATCACTGCGATTACGCGATCATCGAGACCACGTCGCAGGGGGCGCTGCAGTTCCGCCATCGCTTCATCGATTTTGATGTCGCGGTGATAACCAACCTGGAACCGGAGCATATCGAAGCGCACGGATCGTTCGAGAATTACCGCGACAGCAAGGTGGGATTCTTCCGCGACGTCGCGCTCCATTCGAAAAAGAAAAACAAGGTGTTCGTCATCAACGGCCACGCGCGGGATTATGAATTTTTCTCATCGGCGGTGACCGGATGGGGGAGGATCGTCCTGTTCGACCAGAAGGAAATCACGGCCGCGAAGCTCAAGACGCGGCTGCTCGGTGAATTCAACCGGGAGAATATCGCGGCCGCCGTCGCTTTCGCCCGTTCGCAGAATATCGACTGGGATACCATCCGCGTCGCGATCGAATCGTTCGACGGCGTTCCGGGCCGTCTGGAATTCGTGCAGCGTATACCGTTTCCGGTCATCATCGATTATGCGCACACGCCGGATTCACTGGAAAAAGTGTACAAGACATTGCGGGGGGAGATGAAAAAGGGCAGCGGCCAGAAATTGATCTGCGTATTGGGCGCGGCCGGAGGCGGGCGCGATATGTGGAAGCGGCCGGTCATGGGGGAGATCGCGGGACAATACTGCGATCAGATCATCCTGACCGACGAAGATCCGTTCGATGAGGATCCGCAGGAGATCATCGACGAGATCGGATCGGGCATCATGGACGGCGCGAAGAAGAAGGTGCGGAAGATCCTGGACCGCCGTGATGCGATCCGTGCGGCGGTGAAGGCGGCGAAGAAGGGCGACACGGTTATCATCACCGGCAAGGGATCGGAGTCGTCCATGCGGATGGCGAAGGGAAGGAAGCTCGCCTGGAACGAGCGGGAGATTGTCGCCAAGATCCTCAACAGCGAACGCATCGAAATGTAGGCTTTCGTCAGGCCCGCATCTGGTTGTTTATCTAACGGAAAATCCGCTCATCAGCGGATTTTTTCTATTGGAATGAAGTGGTTTATACTGGATATATATGAATCCCGTCACATAACAACGACTGGCAATGCATAAGCGAATCTAGTTTCTCCCACAAATAGTATGTCATATCAAATATATCGTCGCTCGATTAATCAGCAAGGCATTGCGATTGCTTCGCGGTCTTTGTTATGTGCGGGATGAAGCTCACATTTTACGGCGGTGTCGGCGAAGTGACCGGCGCGAATTATCTGGTGGAAAGCGGCCCTTCGGCAGGCTCAGGACAAGTGACACGGATTCTGGTGGATTGCGGCCTGCACCAGGGTGAACATTTTTCGAGTCAGCATAACTGGGAGCAGTTCGCCTATGATCCGAAGACGATCGATGCGGTCTTCGTCACGCACGCGCACATCGACCACACCGGCCGCCTGCCGAAACTGGTCAAAGACGGACTGAAAGGGAAAGTATATTCCACGCCGCCGACGCGGGATTTCGGCAACGTTCTGCTGCTGGATTCCGAGCATGTGCTGCTGCAGGAGGCGGAGCGCACCAAACAGCCGCCGCTCTACGGCGTGCGCGAGGTGGAGGAACTGATGGCGCGATGGGAGGGGATTCCGTATCATCAGCCGATGCATATCGGTTCGCTCACGATCACGCTGTACAACTCGGCGCATATTCTGGGCGCCAGCATCGTGGTGGTGGAGGGCGACGGGAAGAAGATCGCATTCACCGGGGATCTCGGTAACAGCCCGGCGCCGCTGCTGGGCAGTTATGAGACGCTGGAAGCGTTGGGCATCGATTATGCGGTCATCGAGTCCGCCTACGGCGACCGCCTGCACCAGCCGGTACCGAACGGGATCATCGAGGATACGATTGAAGAAACGGTGAAAGCCGGCGGAACGCTGATGATCCCGGCTTTCGCCATGGAGCGCACGCAGCAGCTGCTGTTCGACATCAATGAATTGGCGGATCACGGGCGGATTCCGAAAGTGCCGGTATTCCTGGACAGTCCGCTGGCGATCAAAGTGACGGACATTTTCAAGCGCTATCCGAAGTATTTCGATCAGAAAACGAAAGCCCTGCTCAAAGAGGATCTGCTGCTGTTCGATTTTCCGGGCCTGCAGAAGACGCTGACGACCGACGACTCGAAGAGGATCAATGAGATCAAGCCGCCGAAGGTCATCATCGCCGGTTCCGGCATGTCGCAGGGCGGAAGAATCCTGCATCATGAAAAGCGGTACCTGCCGGATCCGAAAAGCACGATCCTGTTCGTCGGATACCAGGCCCGCGGATCGCTGGGCCGCAGGATCCAGGAAGGCCAGCCGATCGTCATGATCCATGGCGAAAAGATTCCGGTGCGCTGCCGGATCGTCTCAGTGGAAGGGTTTTCGGCGCACGCCGACCAGCGCCAGCTGCTGGCGTGGATCGAGCCGATGCGGTTCACGCTGAAGCATGTTTTCGTGGTGCAGGGCGAAGAGGAAGGAAGCCAGGTACTGGCGACGAAGATCGTGGACGACTTCGCGGTGAAGGCGGAGATTCCGCCATTGAATCAGGTCATTGACTTATAGCATCATTTATGCTATATTAAACTCAATCATCGAGGGTCGCGAGATCCCGATGTGTTGTACCTTGCCAGTAAGATGCGACATCGTTCCTATATTAAGGAACACCGTCGCAAAGGAGAAAAACAATGAGCGAACTCAAGCTCGACGTTGATCAAGCCGGAGAACTCAAAGCGGCCTTCCGCAGGGAGGGGCCATGGACGAACGAGGAAATCAAGATGCTCTGTGAGCGGAAGGGTTTTCTCACGAAGGTCCGTCAGGCGCTTCTCAATCTCGCCGAGATCAAACCGGTTGAGTATCTCATCGACTGCGACGCCGATCCATTCGTGCCGAACGGTTGGTTGGTGGAAAAGCATCAGAAGGGCGGTTCCTTCAAGTGGGACGCTGCTCAGGTGAAACTCTATCTCTCCAACCAGCAGCGCAATGACAAGGCCATCGAGGGCAACAAACTCCGCAGGGAGCTCGTCGACAAGCCGGTACTGAACGCCAATGTCCTGGACTACCTGCTGGCCAATCCGCACCTCATTCCCGAGGAGTGGAAGGGCAAAGCAGTGTTCTTCTGGGGGACCATCTACCGCGACTCGG
>JAGWKK010000008.1 GCA_028865335.1 Patescibacteria group bacterium
TTATTTAAATGATTTTTGACATTCGACTTTTACCCTGTTAAATAGCGACTTCGTCGCTCCCGCAACGCGGGATTTAACAGGGTGAACTTTACACTTTTAATATATCCGCCAATACTCCCGCCGCGGTGACTGCCGCGCCGGCTCCCGGGCCTTGGATGACCAGCGGCCGGTTCCGATATCGTTTCGTCGTGATGGCAAAGATATTATCCGCGCCGCGGGTCGCCGCCAAAGGGCTGTCCACCGGCACCGCCCGGAGTGAGGCGATGGCGCGTCCGCGCTCAATACGCGCGACATAGCGGAGCACCTTGTTCTGCGCATACGCTTTTTCGATCAGCTTCTTGAAATATCCGTCATGCGACCGGAGTTCTTTCAGAAAATCCGCCGGCGACATCTTCTTCCGCAATTCTTCCGGAACCAGGTTCCCGATGCTGACATCCGCAAGCTCAAGCGGCAAATCGATCTCGCGCGCAAGTACCAGCAGCTTCCGGCCGACATCGTTTCCGTTCAGGTCCTCGCGCGGATCCGGTTCGGTATACCCCAACTCCCTCGCCTCAGCCACCACCTTACTGAACGGACGGGTGCCGTCGTATGTATTGAAAATGTAGCTGAGCGTCCCCGAAAACACACCCTCGATCTTCGTGACGGTATCGCCGGACAGCATCAGCTCGCGGATCGTCGATATCAGCGGCAAGCCGGCCCCGACATTCGTTTCGTAGCCGAATTCCCTGCCGGTCTTCGCCATGACTTCCCGCAACGCACGGTATTCCTTGAGCGACCGGGTATTGAATTTCTTATTCGGCGTCACGATATGGAATCCCGCGCGTGCGACGGCGAGATAGCGCTTCGCGACGGCATCGCTCGCCGTGCAATCGACGAAGATCTTATTGCCGACCATCATCTCCTCCGCCCGCCTGATGAATTGGTCCATATCAGCCGCTTCTCCTTTCGCAAGTTGTCCTTTCAAACGGCGGAGCGGAATCCCCGCGGCGTCAAAAATCATATGCTTGGAATCCATCATGCCGGCCACCCGGATCGCGTCCGATTCTTTCGGCGCAAGACGTTCCATCTGCTTCAGCAACTCACCGCCGACCAGGCCGGTTCCGACAAGAAAAAGATGTTTCCTGTTGCCGCCGAAGAAGAATTCATGGATCGCATTCAATGCGCGCACCTTTGCCGATGCGGCGACCACCAATGAAATATTGCGTTCCGATCCGCCCTGGGCGATGGCGGCGATATTGATATGGCGGTCACCGAGAACGCTGAAAAGTTTTCCGGCGATGCCCGGCACGCCCCGCATCCCGTCGCCGATCAAGGCCAGTACGGACTGGTCGGGCGTCGCCGCGATACGGACGCGACCCGCTTTGATTTCTTTTTTCAGTTCACGCTCAAGCGCCTTCATCGCCCGCGGCAATTCGGCTGATTGGATCGCGAAACAGATCGTATGCTCAGATGACGCTTGGGAGATCAGGATCACATTCACCCCCGCGCGCTTCGTCGCCTCAAAAACACGCGCGGCGCTTCCCGGAATGCCCGCCAGACTCGTCCCGATGACATTGACCAGCGCGATATCGCTGATCGCCGTGATACCCTTCACGGGCATAGTATGGACCGGTTTCTTTCTGATCCAGGTTCCGACGGCGTACGGATGGAAGGTGTTTTTGATCACGATCGGAATCGAGCGCTTGATCGCCGGAAGCATGGTCGCCGGATGGATCACCTTCGCTCCGAAATACGCCATTTCAATCGCCTCTTCATAGCTCATCTCCGGCAACACGACTGCTCCGGGCACCACCCGGGGATCCGCACTCATCACGCCATCCACGTCAGTCCAGATCTCGATCGCCTCCGCACCCAGTGCCGCGCCGAAAATAGCCGCGGAATAGTCGGATCCTCCCCGGCCGAGCGTGGTCGTCTCGCCCTTGGCGGTGGATCCCAGGAATCCCGTAATCACCGGTGTTCCTTTTTTGTTTTTGAAAAATCGCTGAATGTTCCGGTTCGTCGCCCGGAAATCGACAGAGGCATTCACGAACGAATTGTCGGTTTTCACCAGCTGTCGCGCATCGACAAAATAACCGTTCTTCATGGATGCCGCGACGATATACGCCGAAAGACGCTCGCCGAAGCTTACCACTTCGTCTTTATATTTGCCGGATACCTCGCCGGCGGCGGAAATCGACGTAAGCGCCACGCGCAACTCCTCAAATGATTTTTCAACATAATCCGAACATTCTCCCCTTAACTTTCCACCTTTCACTAATTTGTTGACCGCCTTGATATGCCGCTCTTCCAATGCCTTCAACTCGCCTGCAAACGCAGGTTTTTTGCGCGCCGCAAGTTCAGCGCATCGGAGCAGCTGATCGGTCACGCCCTGGAATGCCGAAACGACGACTGCAACGCGCTTCGTGCGGGAAATGCGCGCGACAATCTCGACTACTTGCTTAATCATCTTGGGCGTCCCCACCGAGGAGCCGCCGAACTTCATAATATGTATCTTCTTCGCCATAAAGTTTGAAAATCCCTCTTACGAAAACTGCCCCGCGGTGCGGAGCAGTTTAGAGATCAAGGGATGAATCACTAAAACTTCTCCGCGCGACATCGCGTAGTCGTAGTCGTCGTCGAAGCCGTAGTGACCGTGATTAATTGCATATCGTCATTCTAGCAAACCGCGTCCGTAAAAGCAAAAACCCCGCGGTGCGGGGCTGTCTCAGGCGGGAAAGCCGAATGTTATTGAGTACAGCATATCAAGAATCTGATCGAATCCCTGCGGCGAATACTTGATGATGTGCTCAATCGGAGAAATGCCGCGGAGGCATTCATTGTTCGCGTGGAACCACTCCCATGCCCGATCCCGCTTGAGCGATCCGCACGACCTCTCCATCATTTTCTCCAGCTTATCGAGCGCATTGAGCCGGTGTACCCTGCTTGTTCCCTTTCCCTTCGTCCATCGGCGTATCGTGGATTCGGAAACCCCGAACATCTTTCCGAGTACCCGGGGAGTCACTTTGTAGAACTTCAGGAGCGTATTGATCCGCTCAGCGATATTCCCTTCAGCCATTCAAACCTCCTCTGACGAACTATCCAAATCCTAACTCCTTAAGCCGAAACTTTCAAGAATTTATGCTTTCCGACTTGCAGAAGAATTTCGCCATCCAGACTGACGGTCCGCATCGGATCGGATTGCTTTTCATTGTCGATTTTCACGCCGCCCTGCTCCACCAACCGCCGCGCGTCACCCTTACTCGAAGCCATGCCCGTTTCAACCAGAAGATCCGCAAGGCTCAAGCTTTTCACTTTTAACTTTTCGCTTTTTACTTCCGAGGGCGCTTCATGATTCGAAACCACGCGCACGAACTCCTCTTCGGCGAATTGCGCCTTCTTTTCATCGTGATACATCCGGACGATTTCCTTCGCCAGTTTCATCTTTGCGGCGCGGGGATCCCGTTTCACCAGCGACTCCATGTCCGCAAGCGGCAGATCGGTCAGCAGTTCCGCGTATTTCATCGTCAGCGTATCCGGAATCGACATCGTTTTCGCGTACATCGTCGCCGGTTCCTCGGTCAGTCCGATGTAATTCCCCAAGCTCTTGCTCATCTTGTGGACGCCGTCGGTTCCTTCCAGAATCGGAATCGTGATCACATCCTGTTCCGCCATGCCGTAATGGCGCTGCATCCGGCGCCCCATCAGCATGTTGAATTTCTGATCCGTACCGCCGATTTCAACGTCCGCCTTCACTTCCACCGAGTCATATCCCTGCAATCCCGAATAGATCGTCTCCAAGAGCGTCACGTCGCCGCCGGCTTTGATCCGTTTCTGGAAATCATCACGCTCCAGCGCGCGGACCATGGAAATCGCGCCCATGATCTCCATCAACACCTTCGTTCCTTTCAGAAACCACTTGCCGTTGTAGTTCGTTTCGATCTTTTTGACATTCAAAACCTTCCCCGCCTGCTTGAGGTAATTTTTCAGGTTCGCCTTCACGTCCTTCTCGGTCAGCGGAACGCGGGCCTTGTTCTTTCCCGTCGGATCGCCGATGCGCGCCGTGAAGTCCCCGATGATCAGCACTACCTGGTGTCCGGCATCCTGGAATTTGCGCAGTTTCCGCAACGGAACAGTATGACCCAGATGCAGATCGGGGGCCGTCGGATCGATCCCGAATTTTACGCGCAATTTCTTGCCGCTCTGAAGCGTCTTTTCCAGGTGATCCTTCTCGATCACCTCCACCACTCCGCGGGTCAACAGATCATTATTCGTCATTTTTCTATTATAAACAATAAAATACCCGCTGGCGAGCGGGTATTTTATTTCTTAAGCGAGGATTTTTCACTGCGAAAACTGCGGAGTTTCGCCGTTTCCGCAGTGAAAGTAATCCGAGCGCTATTTCTTTCCTTTCAGAATCTCGTCGACGACGCCGTACTCCTTCGCTTCCTGCGCCGTGAGCCAGAAGTCGCGGTCGGTATCCTTTTCGATCTTGCCCAGAGTCTGACCGGTATGCTTGGAAAGAATCTGGTTGAGCTGTTCCTTCATGCGGAGGATGTGCTTCGCGGTGATTTCAATCTCCGATGCCTGGCCTTCCGCACCGCCCATCACCTGATGGAGCAATATGTCGGAGTTCGGCAATGCGATGCGCTTTCCTTTCTTGCCCGCGCTGAGGAGCACCGCCCCCATGGATGCCGCCATTCCCACGCAGATCGTGGAGACGTCCGGCTTCACATGCTGCATCGTGTCGTAGATCGCAAGGCCTGCGGAAACCGATCCGCCCGGCGAGTTGATGTACAATTTGATGTCCTTCTTCGCGTCCTCGTGTTCCAGAAACAGCAGCTGCGCGATGACGGTGTTCGCCACCCCATCGTTGATCGGACCGGCCAGAAAGATGATCCGCTCCTTCAACAGGCGCGAATAGATATCGAACGCCCGCTCGCCCATGCTCGTTTTCTCAATGACTGTCGGAATCAGGTATTCGTTTTGCATAATGTTCTGATTGTTTAAAGTTGTAACTGTTCTAATTGAAAATGCGTTTCATCTACAACATTTAGAACCTTCAACATCTTGAACGCTTATTTAAGCGACTCAAGGAATTCAAACACTTTCCGGTTGAGCACCACACCATAACTATAATCGTACAGTTTCTGAGGGTCAAGGTTGCCTGCGTGTTCGCGCCGCATGGATGACAGCGCCGTATTCACGTCCGCCTCCACTTCCTCCTTGGTCGGTTCGAGCTGCATATCCTTGGCGATCTGGTAGATGATCAGATTGGTCGCCACGCTCTTCTCCGCCTTGTCCTCCAATTTCTTGCGGATATCCTCATCCTTCTCCGCCGGCTGGCGTTCGCCGCCGCGGAATGAAAGCTGGGCATAGTCCTTGTATTCCTGCACCATGCTGTCCAGCGTGCGCTGCACCATGACGCCCGGCAGGTCCAGTTTCACGTGCTTGATGATCGCTTCCATCAGTTTCAGGCGGACGCGCTCCTGTTCCTTCTGCTGTTTCTCCTTCGCCAGGCCTTCTCGCACATTCTTCCGCAGATCCTCGGCGCTTTCGAACTTGCCGATCGATTTCGCGAATTCATCGTTGAGTTCCGGAAGTTCGCGCTCGAACACGCCGTGCACCGTCACTTTGAAATCCACCTTCCTGTTCCGCATATCCTCCTTCCAATAGTCTTTCGGGAAGGTGATGGGAAATTCCACGATATCCTTTTCCTTGCGGCCGATGAGATGCTCCTCGAAACCGGGGATGAACTTCCCCTCCCCGAGCACGAAATTGTCCGCTTTTCCTTCGGTGCCGTCCAGCGGCTTGCCGTCGGCAAAACCGGCGAAATCGATATCCAGCACATCGCCGTTCTTCGCTTCGCGGTTGACGCGGGTCAGCTTTGCGCGCGACTGCCGCAGCCACTTCAAACTGTCCTCGACTTCCTTGTCGGAAACCGGCGCCTCCTTGTGCTCCGCATCCAGGACCTTTTTCGCCACTTTCTGATAATCACCGAGTTCCACCGCCGGGAATACCGTCAGATGCGCCTTGTATTTCATGCCGGTCGGACTCTCCAGGATTTCAACTCTCGGCTGATCGATCAGCTGCCAGCTGTTTTCCTCGGACACTTCCTTCAGCGTGGTGCGGACGGCCTTATGAACCGCCTCCTCGAACACCTTTTCCTTATCCACGGCCTTTTCCGCCATTTCCTTCGGTGCGGCTCCCGGACGGAATCCTTTCAGCGCCACTTTGGAAAGCGCCTCGTCAAAAAGCGGCTGGTAATATTCCAGAAACTCCTTCTGATCCAACGACACCTCCAACTCCACCTCCGCATTTTTCAATTTTTTAAACGAATGTTTCATGAGTAAATGAAAAACTAAAGACAATATCCTCCACTGCGCGACAGGCTAGAGAAACGCCACCAGAAGCAACGCAACGATGTTGATCACCTTGATGAGCGGGTTGATCGCCGGGCCTGCGGTATCCTTGTACGGATCGCCGACGGTATCGCCGGTCACCGCCGCCTTATGCGCATCGGATCCCTTGCCGCCGAAATTGCCTTCTTCGATATATTTCTTCGCGTTATCCCATGCGGCACCGCCGGTCGTCATGGAGATGCCCAGGAACAGGCCGGCGACGATCGTTCCGACGAGGAATCCGCCGAGCGCCTGCGCGCCGAGCATCAACCCCACCAGCAATACCGATACCACCGGAATGAGCGCCGGCACCACCATTTCCTTCAAAGCCGCCTTCGTCACGATATCCACACAACTCGCGTAATCCGGTTTCGCTTTGTATTCCATGATGCCCGGAATCTCGCGGAACTGGCGGCGCACTTCTTCAACCACCGCGCCCGCGCTGCGGCCGACCGCCTTCATCGCGATGGACGCGAAGAGATACGGCACCGCCGCGCCCAGCAACAGTCCGATGATCACACTCGGATTCTGCAGATCGAATGCAACCACTTTGCCCGCCGCGGAAAGATCCGCGACATAGCCCGCAAACAGCACCAACGCCGCAAGTCCGGCCGATGCGATCGCATATCCTTTCGTCACCGCTTTCGTCGTGTTACCCACCGCATCCAATGCGTCGGTGATCTGGCGGACATTCGTCGGCGCACCGCTCATTTCAGCGATGCCGCCGGCATTATCCGTGATCGGACCGAATGAATCGATCGCAACCACGATACCCGCAACCGATAACATGGAAGTCGCCGCAAGCGCGATGCCGTAGAGGCCCGCCAATGCGTAGCTCGCCAGGATCGCCGCGACGATCACCAGCACCGGCAGGAAAGTCGATTCCATACCGACGGAAAGACCCATGATGATATTCGTTCCATGACCGGAATTGGACGCTTCGGCGACGGATTTCACCGGCCGATACGCTTTCGCGGTATAGTAATCAGTCACCACCACCATCAGACCCGTCACCGCGAGACCCACCAGCGTACTCAGATAGAAATTCAGATAGCTTGCGCCGAAGTACATGACGGATGCCGGATAGAAGAGCACCGCGGATGCCGCCAACGAAGCAATCAGTCCTTTGTACAACGCTCCCATGATGCTGCCGCCTTTGGATGTCTTCACGAAGAAGGTTCCGAAGAGCGATGCCACGATCGCCAATCCTCCGAGAACCATCGGGAATACGACGAGCGGACTCGTCGCGCTTTTATCGATAAGGAAACCGAGCAGCATCGCCGCAATCAGCGTGACCGCATAGGTTTCAAACAAGTCAGCCGCCATACCCGCGCAGTCGCCGACGTTGTCGCCGACGTTGTCGGCCACCACGCCCGGATTGCGCACATCATCTTCCGGAATACCCGCTTCCACTTTGCCCACCAAGTCAGTACCCACGTCAGCCGCTTTGGTATAGATACCGCCGCCGAGACGCGCGAAGATCGAGATCAAGCTTGCGCCGAAGCCGAGACCCACCAACGCCTTGACGTTGCCGGTCGCGAGAAAGAAACCCGCGATCGCCAGAAGGCCGAGTGCCACCACGAGAAAACCGGTCACCGCGCCCGCCTTGAATGCGAGCGTGAGCGCCGAGTTCAGGCCGCTCGCCGCCGCCTCGGCAGTGCGCGAATTGGAACGGACCGCGACGTTCATGCCGATATAACCGGCAAGCGCCGATGCGCACGCGCCGACGAGAAAGCCGACAGCGGGCACCAGTCCCAGAAATCCGTAGATCAACGCAAGCAACACGACTGCAACGACCGCGACGCTGCGGTACTGGCGGTTCAGGAACGCCTGCGAGCCTTCCTGGATCGCGGCTGAAATCTCGCGCATCTTCTCGTTTCCGGTCGGCTGTTTGCTGAGCCAGAGCATCACATACACGCTGTAGAGCACCGCGAGCGCGACCGGTCCGAATACTAAGAGTGAAAACGTTGTCATAAATGAAATAGGAAGTGATTAATGATTAATGTTAGAAATCCGCAATGCCGTCCTCGGCGCTTTTCTCAGCCGGTTCCGCCGAAGCGACTCCGCCTTCCAGCACCTCATCCGGTTTCGCCTGCGACCGGACGTCGATCTTCCACCCGGTCAGCTTCGCGGCCAGACGGACATTCTGTCCGCCCTTGCCGATCGCCAGACTGAGCTGATCATCAGGCACGAATGCCCGCGCTTCGCGGCGCGGCAGCACTTCGACGTTCGTCACGCGCGCCGGCGACAGGGAACTTGCGATGAATTTCGCGGTATCATCAGACCATTCGATGATATCGATTTTCTCCTGGCCGAGCTCGTTGCTGACCGCCATCACGCGGGTTCCGCGCTGGCCGACACATGATCCGACCGGATCCACGCCTTCCGTCTTTGAAACCACGGCGATCTTGGTGCGACTTCCCGGTTCACGGGCGATGGATTTGATCTCCACCACGCCGTCGCTGATTTCCGGAACTTCAAGCTCGAAGAGGCGCTTCACGAAATTCGGATGCGCGCGGGAAAGAATGATACCCGGGACACGGGACTCCTCCTGCACCGCCAATATATAGAAGCGCATGCGGTCGCCCACGGTATAGTGTTCACCCGGGATTGCTTCATTGTAGAACATGATGCCGGTCGCGCGGCCGAGGTCGATGAACACATTCCCGCGGTCATACCGCTGGACCATGCCGCTGATGATCTCGCCCGCTTTGTTGCGGAATTCATCCAGGATCGAATCGCGTTCCGCTTCACGGATGCGCTGCAAGATGACCTGCTTCGCGGTCTGTGCGGCGATGCGGCCGAAGTCGTCATGGGTTTCCAGCGGGAACGTCAATTCCTCGCCGAGCACCGCGTCCTTCTTGAGCTCCTGCGCCTCTTTCAGAAACATGTGCCGGTCCGCATTGTACCGCGGCAACAATTCCTCCTCGGTCTTTTCCTCCGCGGGCTTTTCCGGCTGTTTCCGGTATTTCGAATACGTCTCTTCCGGCTCCTCTTCGCCTTCCACGATGCGGACCGTGGTTTCATCCACGACCGTCTTCACTTTCCAGAACTTGAGCGCGCCGGTTTTCTGGTCGAAATGGCAGCGGACCACGTCGCCCTTCTGGCAATACTCCTTTTTATATGCGGCCGCGAGCGACATTTCCAGCGCTCCGAAGACCTTCTGCGCGTCGATCCCCTTCTCCTGAGAGACCTGTTCGACCGCCTTTTTTAATTCTTTTAAATTGAACATATGTTGCGTTTTCGCTTGTTAATGATAAATATGTTTCGTTTATAATTTTTGACTTTTTGTTTCTGATTAAATAAATATCCGCCGGCAGGCGGACACATCAATCACTGTTATACATACTACACGATAAAATATCATTTGTCAACCCCGTCACTAGACTGAGCGCTGCGACGCCCTCCCGCTTTTCTTGGAGATATGAATGGGGAGAAAAGACATGATTTTGCGAATACCTGACATACTCGGTGTGCAGGCGTCGTGAAAAGCGAAGCGCTCGGCTCAGTGCGGGGTCAACCCCTAATGAAAAGACCCCTCAGCGAGGGGTCAGTTGCCGACTTTCATCGGCTTCGGAAGGGAATTTCCGCAGTCAGGACAGGTCTTCTCGTTTTTTCCGCACAGCGGATTCGCGCATGCGACTCGCTCGTCGCGCGCAGGTTCCTGCATGATGTCTGCGAGCTTCATCCGCAGCCAGTCAGCCGCCGGATCGAAGCTCTCAGTCACCGCCGCTGCGCCCATCACCTTCAGTAGCCGCTTACGTTCGCTTTCATCCCTGGCGATACCGAAGCGATTCTTTTTGAAGTGACCGAGTCCGCAATCGCCGTTCGGCGAATCACCGACCGCAAGCAAGTTCCGATACGGAACCCGGTGCAGATCTGCGAACTGCCGCGAGAAATATCCCTTATTGAACGGATACACGGCGCTGCGCGGATGAAATCCGGTCACGAGTCCCGACGCATCCACGCGGAGATTTGCGGCATAAATCGCATCGACGTAATGGCGCATTCCATTCACCAAAAGAACCGACTCGATGAACTGGACTATTCCGTAGGAAACGATCGCCACCGGAACGCCACGAGTATGCAGCTCGCGCAGGATTTCCTTCACGCCCGGACGCAGCCGGACGCTCTCGAGAATCTCCCCGATCTTCTTCATGGCGAGGCCGGAAACGACGTACAACTTGATCGTTTCGGAAAACCATTTCCGCTGGCACCGCTCAGTCAGTTTCCCCGCATAAGCAAGCGCAAGATAATGCTTCCGCATCTCCTTCGCGCGCTCATAGCATCCCAGAGATACGCCCCCATTTGAATCGATCACATTAAAGAGCGAAGTAAACGGCTCCTTCGGGATCAGCGTTCCGTCGCAGTCCAATACGACCGCAGCTCCGCGCTTCATGCATTCCTCCCTTTATTCCTAAGATGAGTTCTGACGAGATTCTATCGCACTGTATCCGGAAAATCAACTCATCAGCACCGCCCCCGCCACAATGATGGCGATGGTCACCGCTTTCTTCGCAAGCGTCGCCGGGCGGATATCCTCCGTAATGACGGATGGGAACCAGCGCGAGAGAATGATGCCGTATACGAGCATGAACACCGGACCCGAGCTTCCGATGGCCGCAACCAGGAACACCGGCGCGAGCATGATCGCGTAAAACGTGAAGAAGCGCGCGGCCACGTAGATCAACTCGTTTGAAACCAGCAGAGCCCAGACATCCGACGACAGGTGCGCGATCTGGCCGTCGTTGCCGCTTCCGCTTGCCGAGCGGAACCACAGCAGCGCAAGCGCGCCGAGCACGCCGCCGAAAAATTCATACGCGAGCGTATCCCAGAAATTCGCATAGGCCAGGACGAATTTGAACAGTACTCCCGGAATCGCATACAGCAGCGCGGAGAACATGGCATACCAGAAGAATCTGTTTATTTTCAGCGATCCGCTTTCGCCTGATTCCGTCGCAAGCGCGAATGTTCCGCAGATGATCAGCACGAATCCCGCGAACTCCGTCGCCGTCGGAATTTCATGCAGGATGAAAAAAGAAAGGATCAGCACGAAGACCGGAATCACTTGGAAAAGCGGCACCACCCGGGATGCATCCTCCAGCGCGATGGCGTGGTAGTACGGCACCAGCGCGACCTCGATCAATGCGCCCGAAATAAGAACGATGGCCGCATAACCGGGGCTGAGCAGCGGAAATCCGCGCATCACGAAAATCAGCGTACCCGCGATCAGCGCGGTGATGCCGCTCAGAATGGACAGGAAGAGATAGTCCTGCACCTTTTTCTCCACCAGAAACCGGTCGATATACGCCGAAGCGCTGTAGAGCGCCGGCGCGAGAACCGCAAAGAATATCCAGCTCATGTTATTGCACCTGAATCGCCTGATCGAAACTGCTGTTCCCGTCAAGATTCTGACACGTCAGCGTGTAGGTCGTGGTCTGCGACGGTGAGACCCGCGCAGTGCCGTACGTCCCCACCGCAGCACCCGTACTCGGCGAAATCGCACAGCTGTTCGCGTATTGGCAATTCCAGCTCAGAACCGACTCCTGGGCGAATACCGATGATTTCTGAAGCGTCGTCGGAAGCGCGCTGAAATCACAGACCGGCAATTCGGCGACGGTTACGAGCATGTTCTTCGTCGTGGTGCCCAGCTTACCCGCGCACGTCAGCGCATAGTTCAGTGTCCGCTTGCTGGATGCGACAAACTGCTGGGAACCGCTGGTGAATTTCGCGCCGTCCCA
This sequence comes from Patescibacteria group bacterium, assembly GCA_028865335.1. Classification (GTDB taxonomy): domain Bacteria; phylum Patescibacteriota; class Minisyncoccia; order UBA6257; family 02-FULL-45-10c; genus REEB48. The sequence goes on from JAGWKK010000008.1 coordinate 12,119, forward strand.
GGCATCGGACGCCGTGCAACTGTCCGCATTCGTCACATTCCAGGTAAGCGTATACTGCGCCGGAGCGCCGAGCAGAATCTGATCCGGCTGGCCGTTGGCGCGCAAATCGATCACCGGCGCGCTGGTCGGCGGAGGCGGCGGATCGACCGCAACGGAAATATTCGCGATATTGGAAACACCGCCGTCAGCCTGGATCAGCTGCAAAACGCCATACGTATACACGCCCGGCTGATCGAAGAACGTCAGCTGGCCGAGATCAACCGTGCAATCCTTCGCCGTCGCCGGATTCGGAATCGCGACATCGAACGTCGGCGTCCCCTGATTCAGATCGTAATTCCAGTCACATTTGCCGTTCGTGGACATCAGCGACCATCCGCCCTGGGAATCACGCGACGCCTTGCCGTCACCGTTCACATCATATGCAGCCCCGAGCCACACATGCACCTGCTGGCCGCGGGTCACGCGGATACTGCGCGAAAAATGCGTTCCATCCAAACTCACGCCGGCTTCCGCCACCGGCAAAGGCGTGCCGGAACCTCCCCCTGCGCCGGTTACGTTCACCGTCACTGATTCCGTTCCCACCGTCGGACAGTACATCGTATAGGTATAGGTTCCCGGCTTTGTCACCGACATCGCCTGTTGGCCGGCCTTCGTCTTGATGCCGAGCCACGCGCCATACACAAGACAGTAATTATTCGCCGTCCACGAAACCGTAAATGAGGCCGGAGCGCTCATCGTCAACGGACCTTTCTGGCCGTTCACGCGCAGGCCGACTTCCGGAGCCGGAGGAGCCTGGGTCGGTTGCTGGGTCTGGGTCGGCGGCGCCTCGGGCGTTGAAGGCGCGGTAGTTGTCTGCGATTGCGGCGCAACGACATGCACGGTCGCCGAAGACTGCGAAAGTCCCAGCTGCGCGAATTCTCCGGATGCCGAAATGGTATACCGCGTCGTCTGGCTCGGCTTCACTTTCAGCGAACCGCTTTTCGCCACGATGCCGACTCCCTGATTGATGGAGATCGCCACCGCGTTCTGGCTCGTCCACGTCAGCGTGGCGCTGTCGCCCGGCTGGATCGTATCCGGCGAAACCGAAAGCGACACCGTCGGCGCTGGCGGAATATTGCCTACATATATAGTTATCGTCCGGTCCACCGTGCCCTGCGCGAGCGATTTTGAATTATCCGTATAACCCTTGCATGAAAACTTGAAATTATACACTCCCCGCTTCACGAAATCATACGTCTTACTTCCATCTATATAAGCGTTCGTCCCGTCGAAATTTTCGGAAAGCGACCCGGTCTCCGGCTCGTTTCCTGTCAGCGCACAAGACGAAGCGGTCGGCGCTGACCAGTGGATAGTGAATGTCCCATTCTCCGCGATCGTATTGGAGTCTGCCGACAGGCTCACCATCGAATCCAACGGCGGACATAATTGCGTTCCGCGGCTTCCCAGCGCAACCGGCGTCAGTGCGTCCTCCTGCATAATGCAATAATCCGGACTCGTTCCCGTTGACGGGACGCCGCCGTATCGATACACCGGATACCCGGCAACCGAAGTGATGGTGTGTCCCGAGCGATCATAACAATAACTCACCCCGGTCCATGCGGCGCCGAGCTTTACATTGTCTGCGACATCGCCCGCACCATATCGCTTCGCTGCGACCGTCGTCCACTGACAGAGCGGCGGCTGCTGCGATGAAGGATTGATCTGCAAATTCGGCGTCTGCGCGAATGCGCCGATCGTCGTCAGCGCCAAAAATCCCAACACCAAAGCCCATAATGTGAAAAACTGTCTTTTTGAAAACCAATGCAAGGGTCTGTGCATATGCATTTATTTTACCACACCCGGAGGCCCGGGTCTTCCCAAACAAAAGACCGCCGAAAACTCAGCGGTCGTAATGTTTTCTCCCCACGCGACGCGGCACGTATGCGCAAAGAAGCGAAATCTGTTGAGGGCTCAGGCGCTCCCACAGCCGATCTTCAAATTGCAGAATATGGCGCTCCTCCATTTCTGCGAATGTGGCATGCAGCGCCTCGTGCAGTAACGTTTTCGCGATCGCCCTCCGATTCGGATGCAGGCTTTTGCTCGCGCTCAGATGAATGTCGTCGTCTTCGGTGAGAAGTCCGCAGAGAGTCTGAATGGATTTCTTTCCGCCCTTCTTCTTTTTGCGAGAAACAAAGAAAACAGCCGTATTCAGAAAAATATCGCCGACGGTCTGATTCAGGGTTCGTAGCGCTTGTGCGAAAAGGAAGTCCACCAATGCATCCCCGCTCGTAATATGAATCCCTTTATTCTGGCGCCGGGGCATAGGACGCTCCCAAGCTTTCTCGAGAACTGCCCTCATCGTACTCGGAAATCCTACAGAAATAAAGAGGTGTCAGAATAGTTATCCACAGTTACTCAACATTTTCAAGATGATTTATTACGCAATCTTCTAATTCGGATGTCAATTCCGAATCTCCATCGACGGGAAGCGAGATAGTTATCAAATCAACGCGCCATCCGCGACGATCATCAACTAATTCCGGATGTTCATTGGCAAACATCCCCGCCATCTTCTGCGTTTTCAGAATTTTTGATCGCGTCATGTTGTCTTCCGGCCGAAGCGCGCTTTCCTCTCCCCTCTTTTTAAGCGTCTTCACCTCGACGAAGACCAAAACGCCCGATCGGTCGCGCGCAATCACGTCAATCTCGCCCCATGGCCTCCGGACATTGCGTTCAAGAATCTTAAACCTGTTCTTTTTCAGATATTCACACGCGATATTTTCTCCCAAAGCCCCCACCGACAGATGATCTTTCATGAAAAACATCATCGCATACCATTTGTTTCACGGCAAACAATCCCCTGTGAACAAACGCACCCAAATCTTCCGCTACCAGACAATGATACTGTTTCACGCAAAAAAATTTTGCGAAGCTTACCATCGTCGACATCGGAAATGATAACCATATGTTTCGCGTGAAACATTCTGATCGCCTGTAGTCCTGCGTGAGCTCGCGTTGTTTCATGACAAACAACATTTATTATGTTTTACAAACGTACCCGGTGCCTCGGAAAATGGTTCTGCCAATCCTTGCGTGCTTTGTTTCACGTGAAACAATCTCTGTTGAGTATATAGCTCAGAAATATGATCCTCTTACGCATCCTAGAAGTACTTTTCGCAGATTATTCATCTTATATGAACGATAGATGACTGCACCGGAAAGAAACTCCGGGCCATTGCATAAAATAACCAGGATGAAATTCGGAAGAATTGTTTCGCGTGAAACAATTGGAATTTTTATGGGACATTCTTTCAAATTTAAGGATCCGAGCCTTTCTCCGCAGATAATTGTTTCTGCATATATCAATATCGGGCGCGCTGCAATCAATATACAAATCATTTGATATTGTGCCATTAGTACTCAGGATCGATGTTTCGCGTGAAACACGATATCCATGAATTACCTCCACGCATACTCGTCAGAATATTGTTTCACGTGGAACAATTATCCGATTGGCGACAGATTGCCGGCCTGATTCCCACATTGTGTTTCACGTAGAACAAATTGATCTGGTGATTAGCATACAAGCATGCCATAACCGATGTTCCACGTGAAACAATATACTCCGCTATGTCATAAGTTGCAGTATATCCCGTATGAACTGTTATTGTTTCACGTGAAACCTGGACAGTCGAAATATATATACAAAAGTATGATAGTTTCACGCGAAACAATATCGGCCATCCACCCATAATATTGTGTACGGTGTTATACGCAGTGTTTCACGCAAAACATAGTACAAGATATATCTGCGATCATGGAATTGCCGATTTGCCGAATTGCCACATCCCATTCTGTAGAACACTCTCTGTGAAACAAAAAGACGCCTCATGGGCGTCTGTATCCGATGTTTCACGTCATGTTTCACAGTAGTCTGGATCGGTTATAATTATCCTTCCTTCGGATCTCACCGAGGGAGTCATACCTTGTGGAATGATCCTTATCCCGCGCTTCTTCAATTTTATCCATCTTACCCTGGTGCCAGGGGTCCGCTGAGCTGATGGGGATATATATCCCGAAGTAACCGGCTCCGATTGCGGGCTCGATATCAGAGGGGTACTCATTGCCCACGCTGATATAGGCTCCAAACCCACGGAAGCGTCGCTTGATCTTCCTGAAGATCTCGCGATTCTTATCGCGCACGATGAAATGATCCGGAAAGTACTTCAGCAACCCGAGTCGCTTCAGCGCCTTGATCTTTTTCATCTGTACGCGCGGATCGCCCTTAGTGAGCAGCACGAGAACATCGCCCCGCCCCCTGAGAAAGGGGAGTAGTGTGCGAGCTTCCGGTTTTACGTACTTCATGTACTCCCTGACGGTAAGGTACACTCCGTAACCGATATCGTCCACCCCCTTCGATACCTCGAAAAGGGGCTTGAGCCTTTCCTGGGCGCAGAAGTATTCGTAGGTCTCGACCAAGGACAGCGGAAACCGCTCCATCGCGTAATAGTATGGCTCCTTGGTGACCGGATTTATCCTCCTTCGAAGATCGCTGTCGATCTCCTTCTGTTTCTGCTTGAACTGCGCAAGCGTCGGGGCGTGGTCGCGCAAATGGTGCCTGGTAATGAAATGGTATGCCCGGATGATCATCCGTTCGTAAAGCAAGGCAGTTCGCATCAGGGTATCGTCAAGGTCAAAAACCCAGACGATGCGCGATAGACGACGCAGGAGAGCGGCCATCGACTTCCTCCTGTTGAATTTTCAAGTTTCGTATCTACCCCGAGCGTAAAACTTTTATATTGAATTTGCAAGCAAAATGGGCTACTCTATAAAAATCGCGCGCTTAGCTTAGTGGTAGACCTGCCTGCCGGCAGGCAGGGCGACTGGTTATTTGCCCCTCGGATATTTAGGACGATTAGCTCAATGGTAGAGCGTCTCTCTTACACAGAGAAGGCCGCAGGTTCGATCCCTGCATCGTCCACATTAAAAAAATCCATCTAACGGGGCAGGCGGAGTAGGTCGGGGGTTCGATTCCCTCAGCGCGCACAAGTTTGCATCCATTTGCATAATAAAAATCCCCGAAAAGGGGATCAGAGTTTTTTCCGAACAATTCTCCGACGGGAGCCATACGACGTCTTGACCTCAAGGATAACGCGCAAAAAAGTTCCTTTGTCGCGCTCTTCCGTCTGAAGATCGATGCTGTAGTCCGTCCCTTCGACGGCTTTTACCCAGCGTCCATCGGAAAGCTGCAAATAGATGACCCGTGCGGTATAGCGCCGCTGATCATTTTTATTCGCGCCGAACATGTGGACTTTCAGACAAACACCCGCTTCAAGAAAATCCAGCACGACCAATCCCTCGTCCTTCTTTTGAGGGTGAAAATATCCCCGCAACTCATAAAAGACGACGCCCTCGAAGTGATCCTTCGTATAATGATTCTTCTGCTCATCCCACTCGCGCTCATCGGGAGGGACGACCTTCTTCTCTTCCATGACGCCCCGATTTTTCAGCGATCTATCCTGAGCATACCAAATCGCCCATAAAAAATCTCCCACGAAGGGAGAGAAGCGCATCACGAGCGATTGCCGCGATCAGTGACGTAGATGCGCCTGAAGTGTTCGCCCGATCCGAGAGAAAGAAAGATTCCGATCACGGGCTTGCCGCGCAGCTTGTCCATCGTGAACCGCCACTGCATTCCCGGCTCCCCGATAAACCATTCCTGCGTTTTTCCGTTCAGGAGAATCGCTTCGTAATGCACGACCTTCGTTTCGGATCCGTGCACCTCGCAGACATCCCAGCGCATGCCGACTTTTCCGGCGTCATAGGCGTAAAAAATGAAAAGGCGCAGCGGGATCTTCCGCCGGGGATTCAAAGGATCGGCGACTTCGCGGAAGTATTTCTTTTCAACTCCGAAAACGTAAGGGTCCGAATCCTGCGTGGTAACCCACTCTTTCTCATCGGGAAGTTCAGGTTTGGGTTTCGTCATTACGACCCCCGTTCTTCAGCGCTCTTATTACTGTACGATTTTCAAAAGATAAAGTAAAACAAAATCCCCGAAAGGGGATTACGTATCATGGAGTTTTCGCGCGAATATGAGGGTCGCCTTTCCCTTGAACTCTCCGCGCTCATTCTCAATCACGACCTTCGTAACGATTCTCTTGTCCTCCACCGAAACCAGCGAAGACTTCGCAAGCAGCGTGATGTCGGAACCCAAAACGCAGGGGCGGTAATAAAGACCGTGCAGGTCGAACAGAGGGGCGATCCGCGGAGAAAAGCCGCCGTACATGCGCGCAAGATACACGCCGGCAAAGTCGGCAAGGCTTGCAATGGCACCGCCTTGTACGATCGTGGTCCGTTGAGGGTCGGAATCGACAACGCAATGCAACAGACCCAATCTCATTGAACAGGTTGCTGACTTTTCGGAAAGATCATCCAGCTTGATTCTCAGAAGACGCCCGTAGGGCTGTCCCTCGAAATCGCTCAGAAGCTTCTCCCGCGTTCGCCGCATTTCCTCATTCATCTCGCTTCTCCTTTTTCAAAGATTACTGACACTCTACAAAAGAAAAGGAGGGGAGTCAATCAAAACTATCCTTCATCAATCCCGATTTCCAGAAGCGTTTCAACGGCGTCGATCAGCGCATCCTTGTCTTTCTGATACAACGCCAGGAACTCATCGATGTTTTCATTGAACAATTTCCGGAATGCGGGGGCGTGTTCGTGGATCCACACCTGCTCACGGCGATGCTTTTCATCTTCGGAAATCTCATTTCCGTGATCGGGGTTCAGGAAGCGCCTCATGATCTGTACCTGCACAAAATTCGCCGCCTCAATCTTCAGATGCTCTTCCGGGGATGCTTTTGATTTTTCCAACATTTCTTTCATGATTTTTATTTTTCTATTGTACCAGGATCCTTGGTGGGCTAGGATGGATTCGGACCATCGATCCCTGTCTTATAAGGACAGTGCTTTAGACCTCTAAGCTACTAGCCCATGAAATGTTCTTCAAGAATTTTAAGCCCCATCATGATTTTTTTACTAACCTTAGCATTCCCGAGTATCACATTACAAGTGCCATGGGTATATTTGTTTTTATAGGTCAACGAAGTTCTGTTGCTTTTTTTGATATATGGCTTTCTAAATTGTGATTCTTTAATCAACAATGCCCTCGACCAATAATGAATCTCTTCGTCCACATCCATATCCTTATATAATTGTAATCTGATTTTCATGTCGACTCTCCGCACATGAAAAGAATGCTCGAGCCAATGAATAAAGGCTTTCACGATCGACGGATTCGTATTGGATAGAATCGCCTCCGACGACAATTTCGTCTTAGCTCCCTCTCCCCAATAAAGAAAAAGTCCGCCTATGAAAATCTCTTTCGCGGTGAGCGGCATGATTTTTCTTTTCTCAATTTTATAAATATCGTTCAGCACCGCCTCCCGCTGTTTTCTTCTGGTTTCGCGGTAATTTTCAATTCTGGACTGATTCCAGTCCCTCACTTCCCTGAGTCGTCTTTCCGAGAGGGGAAGGTCTTGAAGCCAGATACTCAGCGTACTCTTACTCACCTTGATACTCCGCTTGATCTGGCTGTAACTTTTCCCTTGCTTTCTTAATTCAATCGCCCTGCTTCTTTCTTCAAATTTTGCCATAATACCGAACCTTTAATATATAAGTCATATTATACCATATCGGAGGTTCATGTAAAAGCACATTTCCTCATAAAAGGAAGATTGACACTGTGACTCATATATGCTATCATATATTTCAAGTTCTTTTCTATTTCAATTCTCTCAGCAGCGATGCGACCGGAAATCATTCTTGTCGGATCGCTGCTGAGACGGCAGCGTGTTTGGGTTGATCCCGAACAAATCCTGAAACAGGAGAAGCAAAGATGAAAATCAGTCACTCAAGGTCGGTCAGCCTCGCGATGGAGATGGTCAGGACCGCCCTCGCGGATCCCTACATCTATGGGATTCGATTCCATAGAGGATTCCGGCGGCTAGACAAAAGCATGAATGCGCATATCCGTGTCATTGAGTCGGACATCACTGCGAAGAAGGAGTCGGCCACAATCATGAGCTTCACCGAGAAGCTCGTGATCATGGTCCCGTTCGCAAATCCCGACATCAGACGACCTGATCAGGCGAAAGAGTTCGAGTTGCCGGTTCTCGTACAAGGAACTATCGATACCGCCGAAAGCACTGGCGTGCTCGATATCACATTTATCACGCGCAAGATAAACCGGCGAATGCCTATGCGCGTCAGCTGTCATATCGGCACGAGAGGGCAAATCTGCACGACGAGCAGCGTAGAGGAGGAATACTTCCGCGGGTTGCCCATTATCGGAAACTTCCACCAGCCGGATCCGTTCGAAATGAAATAAGTTCCAAACGGATCAACCACCCGCCATGTCGAAAGACCTCTGGCGGGTTTTGTTTTTTAAACATTTCACACAAAAAAATCAGTCGCCTCCGGCGACTGATTTTTGATAGAACATTTAGAACACCTACATCAAATTCCGAGTGGTTTCAGATTGAACTTTCCCACCACCGCGTTGAATTCGTCCTGTTCCAGCGTTTCTTTTTCCATCAGCGATTTCGCGATCGCTTCCAGCACTTTTTTCCGCGTCGTGATGATCTTGTTCGCCGCCGCATACGCACGGTCGATGAACGACTTCACTTCTTCGTCGATCTTCGCCGCGACGGTTTCGGAATAATCCTTTTCGCTTGAGATTTCCTTCCCGAGGAAAATGAGTTCGTGCGATTCGCCGAAGGTCTGCGGGCCGAGTTTCTCGCTCATGCCGTACTGCGTCACCAATGCGTGCGCGATTTTCGTCGCATGCTGGAGGTCGCTGGATGCGCCGGTCGTCATTTCGCCGAACATCGTTTTCTCCGCGATGTATCCGCCGAGCGCCACGGCGATGTCCGTCAGGAACTGCGTGCGGCTGCGCAAATGCATTTCCTGCACCGGCAACTTCAATGTATATCCGCCGGCGCGGCCGCGGCTGACGATGGAAACCTTGTGCACCGGATCCGCATCCTTCAGGCTCGCCGCCACCAGCGCATGACCCGCTTCATGGTACGCGGTGATTTCACGTTCTTTTTCGGTGATCACGCGTCCTTTCCGTTCCGGTCCGAGCATGACTTTCTCAATCGCGTCATACAGGTCGTCCTGCGTGATCGTTTTGCGGTTGTTCCGCGCCGCGAGAATCGCGCTTTCATTCATGATGTTCGCGAGATCCGCTCCGGAAAAACCCGGCGTGCGCACCGCGACTTTCTGCAGATCGACTTCCTTGGCGAGCGGTTTTGATTTCGCGTGGATGCGGAGAATCGCTTCGCGGTCTTTGGAATCCGGCAGATCCAGAACCACCTGGCGGTCGAAGCGGCCGGGGCGGAGCAATGCTTTATCCAGAATATCCGGCCGGTTGGTCGCCGCAAGCACGATCACGTTCGTATCGCGGTCAAAACCGTCCATTTCCACGAGAATCTGATTCAGCGTCTGTTCGCGTTCGTCATGACCGCCGCCGAGACCGGCACCGCGCTCGCGGCCGATGGCGTCGATTTCATCGATGAACAGGATGGAAGGCGCCGCTTTCTTCGCCGTCGCGAACGCATCGCGCGTGCGCGCCGCGCCCACACCGACGAACATTTCCACGAATTCGGACGCGGAGATGTGGAAGAAGGGGACGCCGCTCTCGCCGGCGACCGCACGCGCCAGAAGGGTCTTGCCGGTACCCGGAGAACCCATCAGCAGAACGCCGCGCGGAATGCGGGCACCCATGTCCAGGAATTTTTTCGGATTCTTCAGAAAATCAACCACTTCCTCCAGTTCCTGTTTCGCTTCCTTCAATCCCGCAACATCCTTGAACGTCACATGCTCTTTGAACAGGCCGAACATCTTCAGATTCGATTTTCCGAAATTGAACGCCTGGTTCGCGCCGCCTTTCGCCTGGCGGAAAATGAACCAGAACATGATGCCGATCACGATCAGCGGCAGTACCGTCGGCAGCAGCAATTCCATCCAATACGCGAATCCGGACTGATCCTGCACATCCACATTCACCGCCGCGAGCATCTCCGGCGTGACGCCGTAATTCGCGAGCGTCTGCGAAAGTCCGAGTTCGGTTTCCTTTTTGGAAACCGCCGTCGTGCCGTCTTTGAGATCGATGGAAAGGTCGTTCCCGTTCACCGTGACGGAAGTCACCTGTCCCGCGGCGATTTTCGCCGCAACCTCGCTGATGCTCAGATTCGCCGGCGCCGGCGAAGTATTGAACAGCATCGAAAAAGTAACCGCAATCACCAGCAGCGTCAGCGTCGCCCAGAAAATGTTTTTATAGAGTGTCGTCATAAAGAATTGATAATGAATGTCTCTTCCTATAATACCAGATAAGTATACAAAAGTTTTCTCCTCCGTCAATAAAAAGCCCCGCCAACACACGTTGTGTTGACGGGTACTAAGGCACCGGCAGTCTTCGTCACCGATGCGAACGCACGATCCTGTTCAGCCGCGCTTCGCACTCCACCATCCCGGGAGGGATCGGGAGGTCGAAACGCCTGATGAAGTAGGCCGCATTCACCTGCGTCGAGACGTAGGGACGGTCACAGCGCTCCAGACCTCCCTGGCCGGTCGTCGGCATATTGAAGAACTCCGAGAGAGGGATCCAGAACCGCTTCTGGTTCGGATTCATCTCCCGCCGCTCTTTCAGCGCCATCGTCTGACCGCCATCATGCGGACTTTTCATCCGGGCGAGCCACAGATTATAGATGTGCGGCACATCGTCGCGCCTCTTTTCGATCCGCGCCACGCGGGCGTAGACCTGAGCGACTTCGAAACCGCTCTCATTCTGGCATTCGCGGATGGCGCCGTTGACCAGCCTCTTGAAGAAGCCATCTCTCGTGATCCACTCATGGAGCACTCGAGACACCAGCTTCTTGAAGTCGTGATAGATATTGACGTCGTCATCTTCGGGCTTCCCGCCGAACGGTCCGAGACCCGCGGGCTTCCCCCGGTCATCGGCTCCTTTCGCCTTCTTTCCCTCAGCGACGTCGCCGAGATTCTCGCCGAGAAATATCTTCACCTCACCCATCTGCTGGGGAGTGAAACGCTGGAAGAACTTCGAGATCATCTGAAAGATCTCCAGCTCATTCGTGCAGGCATTCACCTGCTTGTCCAGCTCTTCGGTGAGGCAATCAAACGAAAGCGTGAAGCACGACTGGCTCCCGATCGATTTCTCGTCGAGCTCCTTCGGCTTCGCGCTCTGATTCTTGTTCCGGGACTGGAGGATCTCGAGCGTCTTCTGCGCCGCCTCGTAGGTCTGCGCGTACGCGAGATCGGGCTTCTCTTTCGTGCGATGCGTAATGCGATCAGTGAAAGTCCTGTTGAAGAACTTGTAATCGCGAAGCGACTCGATGCAGGAAGGACAGGCCGCGCAGATGCGCGCCTCATCGATACCGAGCATGAATGGCAGCTTGTTGAACCGGATCCGCGCATCGCGCATATCCGATCCCACATCGACCACCACGAATGCGCCGAGCTTCACGGGCTTCTTCTTGTACTCAACGACTTGCCCATGCAGCGAACGCTCCTGTTGCCGCTTATAGGTCAGGAACGAGAACTCCGGAGCGAAGAAGAATCCCGGAATATCGCCTTTGCGCGATTGTTCCGAAACCTCGTTCATGATCTGCCTCACCTGCATGCGGATATGCTTCATTTCCTTTTCCGGAATAGCGAGCCCCGCCTGCGCGAGCCTCGACTGAAGGTTCCTGCGCCTGTTGAAATACTTCGCATACGCCTTGAAACCCCAGTGATCATACCGGTTCCGAGCGTACAGACGCTGCGAGGCATCCAACGCCTTCCAGATCCTCGCGAGCCGACGAAACTCGGGATTCGCTATGCGCCTCTTTGCGAGCGCGAAAGCGAGATCCACGAGCATCGGATCGCACACGGTCTTGTCTCCGCAGGGAGCTGTTTCGTCCTTTGCGGAAGCCGGTGCGGCTTCGGTCGCCGGATCGGAGAGGGTGATGACCCGCCCTGACTCATCGGTGAACGCCTTCTCCATATCCTCATCGGTCACGGCTTTTACTTTCTCACCCACGGCCGCCTCCCGTTCCTCATATGCAGCTTGTAAGGAACTGTCTTCTTAAGAGAAATTATAGATTAAAAGAGTAGGAATGTCAACCTATTTTGCGGCTATAAAAGCCCGTGGTCGAACACGGGCCTCTATATTCATAAGGAAGGGAATCTATTTCTTCAGCTTCAGAATGATGCGCTTTTCCTGCGGTTTGATGGATTCGATGTAGAAATTGTAGGACTCTCCCTCTTTGATCTGTTTTTTCATCTCCTCGACGCTGCCGAATTCGGAAACGTGGATGAGACCCTGGATCTCGTTGTCCAACGCGATGAAAGCGCCGAACGGATTGAAGCGGGAAACGCGGCCGTTGACCGTCGTGTGCTCCTGGTAGCGATCGGACACCTTGGTCCACGGATCCTCCTTGAGCGCCTTCAGCGAAAGCGTCACGCGTCCGTCCTTGATGTCCAGAATCTTCGCCTTCACCTGGTCATTGACCTTCACGATTTCCTTCGGATTCTCGATCAGCTTATGATCCAATTCGGAAATGTGGATCAGGCCTTCGATTTCCGGATCATCGGCGAACTTGAGGAACGCGCCGAAGTCCGCAACGCCGGAGATGATGCCGTCAATCACGTCGCCCGGCTTGTAGTTGTTCAGTTTCTCCTTGACGCCGAGGTTGGTGATCTCCTTTTCGGACAGGATCAGTTTGTCGTTGCGCGGATTCACATCCAGAATCTTCACGCGGAGTTCCTGGCCGACGAATTTCTTCAATTCTTCAAGAATCTTTGATTTGTCGCCGTCGTCCACGCGCGGATAGTGCTCGTTGGAAAGCTGGGACACCGGCAGGAACGCCTTGAGTCCGCCGACTTCCGCCATCAGGCCGCCGCTGTTCGCGCCGGAAACCTTCACGGCCACCTCTTCTCCTTTTTCAAAAAGTTCGCGCACGGTCTGCCACGATTTCTGCTTCTCGGCGCCGGCGAGCGAAAGCTCGACATAGCCGTCGTCGTTTTCCATATCAACCACCTTCGCCGAAACTTCATCGCCCGGCTTCAGCGCCTTCAGCACTTCTTTCGCGTTCAGCAGTTCCACGCCGTACACGATGCCGGTCCCGATCTTTCCGAGATCGAAATAGATCGCCCGCGGCATGCGCTTCAGCAGCTTCGCCGTCACCAAATCACCCTCCTTCGCCGCACCCATCGCATCCGGCATCATCTTGATGACCTGTGCGAGTGCGGAATCTGTTTTTTTGAATCCGGTAATCATAAGAATAGTATTTACGAATATACTGCAGACGGGGCGGGTTCGTCAAGACCGGCGGGGATGTCTCCCGATATTTTTCCACATCCGCCCCCGGTATTTCTGTTGCAAAAAACCCGGCCGACGCCTATACTATTATAGTGAGCGAGGCCTGCATTCCGCATGGCGCATCGCTGTCAAAGAGTCACTAACCACTATTTCCATGATCATCAACTGGTACGGCGAAGGCTGCTTCAAGATCCAGACCGGCGGGCTGACGCTCGTGACGGATCCATTTGAATCCGCCACCGGCCTGACGCCACCGCGCGGCAAGAACGAAATCACGCTGAAGACACTTACGGCATGGCCGATGAAAGACGAAGACGGGGAGGGACAGGTCATCCGCGGCGCGGGGGAATATGAAGTGCAATCCATCGGCATCAGCGGTTTCGAGCTTCCCGCCGAATCAACGGACAAATTCTTCAAAACGGCATACCAGGTCACCGCGGAAGACATGACGCTCGGCTTTCTGGGCCACCTGTCCGAAGGCCTGACGCCGGATGCGAGCGAAAAACTGAAGGATACGGACATTCTCTTCATTCCCGCCGGCGGCAAACCGTTCATCAATCCCGAAGCGGCCGCGAAACTCATCAAACAACTGAGTCCGAAACTGGTAGTGGCTTCATTCTTCAAGGTACCGGGGCTCAAGCGCGGCGGAGCGGACTGGAAGGCGCTCGGCGAAGAGCTGGATCAGAAGCCTGAAGTGATGGAGAAACTCACGATCCGGAAAAAAGAAGTCGGCGAGAAAAAAGGCACGACACTGGTCGTCCTCAAGATCTAAGCTATGGGACTCGTACACGACATACATTCCTTCTTCACCGAACTGCAGGGGAAAGACGAACGGACGAAGAAACAGTGGGCGATCGGGCTCACCTCCGGATCCATGGTGATCGTCGTCGGGTTCTGGCTCCTGACCCTGAGCAGCACCCTCGGCAGCGTCAGCGCCCCGCAGGCGTCGTCCCAGAATCAGTTTCTGGCGACCATGGCGGCCGGATTTTCCGTTTTGAAAGACAATGTCAGCGCATCCATCGGCACCGCAATGCAGAAAGTGCAGGATTCGATGGGCGCGACCAATTCAGTCACCTTGCAGCCGACGGGAGTCACGCCGGCGGACACCGAACCTCTTACCGTACAAAAACTTCCCTAATCTATGGCACGCGAATCAAAACAACCGAAGCCGCAGCCGTTACCCGAACGCGGTTCGAACGTGGAAAAGCGCGAAATCACCGAAGAGCTCCAGGAGTCGTATTTGGATTACGCGATGTCGGTCATCGTGTCTCGCGCACTGCCGGACGTCCGCGACGGACTCAAGCCGGTGCAGCGCCGCATTCTGTGGGCGATGTGGGACAGCGGCCTGACGCACTCGGCAAAGTTCAAGAAATCGGCGAACATCGTCGGTGACGTTCTCGGTCGCTACCATCCGCACGGCGACTCGTCCGTCTACGAAGCCATGGTCCGCATGGCGCAGGACTTCTCGCTCCGCTATCCGATGGTGGAAGGCCAGGGGAACTTCGGCAGCATCGACGGCGACTCGGCCGCCGCCTACCGCTATACGGAAGCCCGCCTCTCCAAGATCGCCGAAGAGATGCTTCTGGACGTCGAAAAAGAAACCATCGACTGGATCCCTAACTATGACGGCAGCCGCGAAGAACCGCGTGTGCTTCCGGCGAAAGTCCCGAACCTGCTGCTCAACGGCACCGTCGGCATCGCTGTCGGCATGGCGACCAACATCCCGCCGCACAACCTGACCGAGGTCGTGGATGCGACGACGCACCTGATCGACCATCCGAAAGCGGCCGTCCACGAACTCATGGAATTCATCCAGGGGCCTGATTTTCCGACCGGCGGCCTCATATATGATAAGAAGCTCATCGCTGAAGCATACGCATCCGGACACGGCGCCATCACCACGCGCGGCCGCGCCGAAGTCATGGAAGACAAAAAGGGCCACGCGATGATCGCAGTCACCGAAATTCCGTACCAGGTCAACAAATCGGAACTCATCATCAAGATCGCCGAACTCGTCACTGAAAAACGCATCCAGGGGATCCGCGATATCCGCGACGAATCGGATAAGGACGGCCTCCGCATCGTCATCGAACTGAAGAACGACGCCGCGCCGCAGAAAGTGCTGAACCAGCTCTATAAATTCACCGATCTCCAGAAAGATTTCCATTTGAATATGATCGCGCTCACGAAAGGCGGTCTCCAGCCGGAAATCATGTCCATCAAGGACATTCTGGCGGAATACATCGAACACCGGAAGGAAATCGTCCGCCGCCGCGCCGAATTCGATCTGAAGAAAGCGCAGGAGCGCGCGCATATCCTGATGGGCCTGCACAAAGCGCTCGGCTCCATTGACGCGGTCATCACCACGATCAAGAAATCAAAAGACAAGGACGACGCGCACAAGAACCTCGTCGCCAAATTCAAATTCTCCGATGTCCAGGCGACCGCCATTCTGGAAATGCGCCTGCAGACCCTCGCCGCGCTGGAACGCGAAAAGATCGAAGCTGAACTGAAGGAAAAGAAGAAGCTGATCGACGAACTGGAAGCGCTCCTCAAGAGCCCGGCGAAAATCCTCGGCGTCATCAAGACAGAACTCAAGGAGGTCAAGGAGAAATACGGCGACGAGCGCAAGACCAAACTGGTGGCCGGCGGCCTGAAGGATTTCAAGGAAGAGGACCTGATTCCGAAGGAGGAGACCATCATCACCATGTCGCAGGGCGGCTACATCAAGCGCGTCAATCCTTCCAGCTTCAAATCCCAGAAGCGCGGCGGCAAGGGCCTGATCGGATCGGACGTCGCCGAAGAGGATTTCCTCAGCCATTTCTTCACCGCAAATACGCACGACAACATCCTCTTCTTCACTGAACGCGGCCGCGT